>CAYZJQ010000039.1:976-20179 GCA_964478805.1 uncultured Halobacteriales archaeon
GCGCCTCCGGCACGTACTGGCCGCCGTAGTCGCCGAACTTCGTCTCCGCTCGTCGTCGTTGGTGTTCAGACATGAGTGAATCGGTGGGTGTTGTCTCGTACGTCGCCGTCCATGATGGCCGATCCGACGAGCAGGGCGTCCGCCCCCGCGCGTCGCATCCTACGAACGTCCTCTTCGGTCGTTATGCCGCTCTCTGCAATCAGCGTGACGCCCTCCGGGACCGCAGGCGCCACCTCCTCGAAGGTCGCGAGGTCGACCTCGAGCGCCGAGAGGTCCCGGTTGTTGACGCCCACGAGGTCAGCACCGGCGGCAACCGCCGCCGCGACCTCCTCGCGAGTGTGCGTCTCGACGAGCACCTGAAAGCCCCGATCGCGGGCGGCAGCCACAAGGGCTGGAAGGTCGTCGCCAACGAACCGCGCGATGAGCAGTATCGCGTCGGCCGCGACCACGTCCAGCCCGGCTTCGTCGAGCACGAAGTCCTTGCGCAGGATGGGCACGTCGACCGCCCCGCGGATTCGAGTCAGCGTTTCAGGGGCGCCGCCGAAGTGCTCTGGTTCGGTCAAGACGGACAGCGCCGCGGCGCCGCCTGCGACCATCTCCCGCGCCAACTCGACCGGGTCGTCGCGCCGCTGGCCGTCGGTCGTCGGGCTCGTCGGCTTCACCTCAGCGATGAGCGGCACCCGTCCGTCGGCCTCGGCCGCGGCGACGGCGTCCACGAGCGACTGTGGCGTAACCGACACCCGCTCCCCACCGCGGGCCCGGTCGCGTGCCGCCGCGAGGATGGACTCGATTTCCGGGGCCATCCCATCGGTGTTCATGTATGTACATTATCGGACGGAACTGTACAAAAGACTTGCGTCGGCCAGGGCCGCCCAGCTGTGCAGCTCCCCCGGCGAACGGCGCGCTTTTGCCGGTGGCCGCCACAGGACGAACAACGATGCCCTTCGTCACCAAGCTCACGTTCGAATCCGGGGACCGTGAGGTCCTCGAC
This sequence comes from uncultured Halobacteriales archaeon, assembly GCA_964478805.1. Taxonomy (GTDB): domain Archaea; phylum Halobacteriota; class Halobacteria; order Halobacteriales; family Haloarculaceae; genus Halosegnis. The sequence goes on from CAYZJQ010000039.1 coordinate 1,968, forward strand.
CGGGTCGTTACGGAGATCAAAGAACGCGCAGAACGGAAGGGAGTCGAACTGAAAGGGCCCCATCCCCGGCCGGCAACCCAGGTGTCCGCTCCCCAGCAAAAACGGCTCGCCCCTGGTGACTCCTTCGAGCCGTGGTCATACAGCGTCTACACCCGCGATATCGAGATTCACGCCTACGAGGAGTTCGCCCGCCAGGTCGCCGGTGACGACTATCCCGCGAGTATCCACGTCTCTGCCGAGATCGAGCAGACGAAGGGGCTCGGGCGGACCTGAGCGGGCGGACGGGGGGCTTTTGTCTTGGGCCGTCCACGAACGCGTATGAGCTTGATGAGCCGCGACGCCCTCGTCGCGTTGCGCCGTGATCTTCACCGCTACCCCGAGCCCGCGTGGCGGGAGTTCCACACCACCGCCCGGATCGTCGACGAACTCGAACGAATCGGCGTCGACGAGCTGTATGTCGGCCGTGAGGCGCTCGCCAGCGACGAGCGAATGGCCGTCCCCGATGACGAGGAACTCGCGGCCTGGCACGACCGCGCCCGCAAGGCCGGTGCGCGCACGGACGTCCTCGAGCGAACGGCAGGCGGGCACACCGGTGCTGTTGCCGTCGTGAACAGCGGCGACGGGCCGACCGTGGGACTCCGTGTCGACATCGACGGGTTACCACAGCGGGAGGCCGACGACAACGCTCACGTCCCCGCAGCCGAGGGGTTCCGCTCCGAGATCGAGGGTCACATGCACGCCTGCGGGCACGATGCCCACGCGACCATCGGGCTCGGCGTCCTCCAGCGCGTGAAGGACTCGGACTTCTCGGGGACATTCAAGCTGTTCCTTCAGCCGGCCGAAGAGGTCGTCGGCGGCGGGAAAGCGATGGCGGCGTCCGGCCACCTCGACGATGTGGACTACCTCCTTGCGGCTCATGTCGGCCTCGACCACCCGACCGGCGAGGTTGTCGCGGGGATCGACGGCTTTCTGGCCGTCTCACACGTTCACGCGGAGTTCACCGGTCATCCCGGCCATGCCGGCGCCAAGCCCGAGGAGGGGTACAACGCAGTGCAGGCGCTCGCTGCCGGGGTGCAAGCACTGTACGGCATCCCGCGCCACTCCGAGGGGGCGACCCGGGTGAACGCCGGCCGCGTCGAGGGCGGAACGGCGACGAACATCATCCCCGAGTCCGCCACGATCGAACTCGAGGTACGTGGCGAGACGACTGAACTAAAAGAGTACATGATTGACCGGGCCAACGACGCACTCGCGGGGGCAGCGGCGACATACGGCTGTGAAGTCACTACGACGACGGTTGGCGACGCGCCAAGCGCGACCAGCGACGACGACTTAGTCGACCTCGTCTATGATGTGGCTGGCGGCGTCGGGGGCGTGACGACCCGGCTGCGCCGCGATACCCTCGGCGGCAGTGAGGACGCGACCTATCTGATGCAGCACGTCCAAGCCAACGGCGGGCAGGCGTGTTACGTCGGCGTCGGGACATCGCATCCTGGCGGCCACCACACCGCGACCTTCGACGTTGAGGAGGATAGCATCGGTATCGGTATCGACACGCTCACCGGTACGATCCTCCAGCTCGACTAACGGAGGTCGTCGAGCGCCCCGACGACGTACCGCCTGCCTGCAGGCTCCCAATAAAGACCTAGCAGGCGTAACAGCTTTGCGACCGTCATCGGCGAGCGGTCGTGCTTCTCGCAATAAACCGTCCAAAAATCCCCAACAGCCCGCCGATCATCGCGGTCACCGAAGCTCAGGTCGATCTCGCCCAGCCGCGCGGTCGTGCGGAACAACCGATAATCGACCGGCGTTGCGAGCCATCTGGTCCCCCGGAGCTCCGACACCTGATCGTGGAGGGTTCGAAGCCAGAACGGTGTCGCGAGTGCGTCGCCCAACCCCGGTAGCCGGTAGCGTCGCAGCTCCCGGGCGACGTGGGGGGCAACGTAATCCAACTGCGCAAGCAGGCCCCGCAGGTCGCTGTCAAACTCAGCGGCCATCGTCTCAGCACAGACGTGCCACCACCGTGCGTCGTACTCGTCCATCACCTCGAGTCGGTCGAGCAGCCGCGCCAGGCGCTGCTGGCCGCGGGTGAGGACTTGGTCGGGATCGAACGCCCAGCCGTGTTGCCGCTGGAGCGTCGCACACACCTGCCACAGGCCGTTGCGCCCCGTCTCGCGTTTTGGCTCGCCCGATGGGTGGGTGTGAAACGGAACCACAGCGAAGGTGTAGTACAGCGCGCGCTCGCGTGGCGAGAGCTCCAGCGAGCGAACCGCCTCGTACTCGGGAAGGGCATGGCGTGAAAAGAAGCCGGCCTGTTGGCGGTAGTCGCGCTCGAGCCGAGTAACCAGCCGCCGAAGTTCTGACTCGGAGCGCAGCATTCGTCGACACCTCGACGGCCCACCTGATACGTCTTCTGCGGCCGCGCGCGGCCGTCAGTGCTCAGTAATCGATGTCGTCGGTCACATAATCAAGTCCAAGAACGAGTATAGCACCGACGAGGGCCGCACCGCCCACGACGCCTGCGACACCGGGCGTCCAGACAGTGACGCTTCGCGACACCTCAACCAGTGGGGCCCGAAGCGCGCCGATAATCAGCGCGACGAGGAAGGTGAGCGTCGCGCGGCGGTAGTTTTCGAGTGCGTATTTGACCGCGTGCGAGATCGTGAACAGCCCCACAAGAGCGCCCAGGACGAACACGCCGACGACCGTCGCGGCAGGGAGGAGCCCGGAGGCGTCGCCACCGAGTGTCGCGAGGAGTGCACGGGCAAGCGCGCCCGGCGCGTCGGTAAGATACTCGTACTGGCCGAGCAGGACGAGAATGAACGACCCCGACACACCGGGAAGGATCATCGCCGAGATCGCGACGGCCCCTGAAACGAACAACACGGGCAGTGCGTGGCTCGCTCCCGTGCCGGCCGTCGCCCCTGAGAGTACGAAGGCGAACGTGAACCCAGCGACGGCGGCCGCACCGCCGCGGGCCGTCCCCACCGCCAGTTCGTCGCGGAGGACGACCGCACTTGCGGCGATAAGCCCGAAGAAGAACGCGTACGTGACGGCCGGGTATTCGGTGACGGCGACGTGCATCACACCCGACATTGCGGCGACGGCGGTGACGACACCGAACCCGAGTGCCGCGAGGAAGGGGACGTCCATCGCCACGAGTTCGCGGCCAAGCGCCGCCCGCCCCCTGCGGGTGTGAAGCTGTGAGACGTACTTGAGCACGCGGGGGTCCACCTCCGTGATGGCGCCGACGAGCCGCTCGTAGACGCCCACGATAAGTGCGATGGTGCCGCCCGAGACGCCGGGCACTGCGTCCGCAGCGCCCATACACATCCCTTTCAGGTAGATGACAAGCGAGGCGCGCACCCCCGCGTCGTCCGCGTGGACCGATTCCTCCGCGACGGTATCGTCCATGCTACACGGGACGCACAGCAAGCGTCACGGATGTCGTCGGTCCGGGTAGCGCCGCCGTGCCGCGGTCGGCCGTATCTGTCGTCGACACTGGCAGAACGGCCGACGAAGAGTCAGTCGTGCTCGTGTTCGCTCCCTCTGGACGGTCGATGACGGTCCGGGTCAGCTCGACGGTCGTTGTCGCGTCGTCCTCACCGAGCACCTGGCCCTCGGTCACGGCGCCGGTCCCATTGTATACTGCAGTGACAAGCGTCTCCTGGTTTAGCTGCGGTTGGGTAGCGAACTCGTAAGGCCCCGTCGCCCGGACGCTCGTGTTGGTGTACCCTTCCTCGAGCCCGTACTCATCATACTCTGTCGAGGCGTACGGCAGCGTGAACGTCGCGACGCCGTTAGCGTTCGTCTGCGCGCGCTGGCGGTAGACGAACGTCGAGTTGCGGTTGAGAGTCTTCATCTGGACCGCGGCGGTGACGGTGCGGTTCGGCGGTCCTTCGACCTCGACAGTCGCGCCGGGGACGCGCTCGAACGTCTTCACGGCCGGAAACACTCGTCGACTGCTGCGGTCAAGCCGGGACTGGTCACTGGCGTGTACCAGCCGGAAGTGCTCTAACGCCGGGACAGACTTCGAGGGGACGCCCGGGAGCCCGCCGATCTGTGCTGACCCCTCCTGCTGGACGAACTCACGGGCGGCTGACCGGTTCGGGAACGACCGGATGGTCGGCCCGTTCTGTGGTTCCACGTAGAACAGCTGGCCGTCGATGGTCGTGGTCTCGTAGTCGAAGACGAACGTGCGTCCCTCGGACGGAATGATCGCGCCGCCGTTGTTCTGGTATAACCGGACGCGGAGGCTGTCATAGGCGCGTGGTGTGTTGATAGTAAATGCCGTCCGACCAGTTGAGGCGTTGAAGATGCGCCGTGACACGTCATTTGAGGTGTCTTGATCGTTCTGGTCGAGCCCGTAGCGCGATTCGAACGCGGTCGGCGCACCGTACTTGCTCGTGCCGGGAACGCCGAGTTGGTAATCGACCATCACGTAGCGCGTCTCCTCATCCGGGCCGTTCTCCATCAACTCGACGGCGGTCTCCTCGTCGGGGGCGAGGAGCGTGTCGGCCGCGTAGCCAGCGTTCTGCTGGAACGGATTGGCGTTTGGCACGCGGTGGCCGAGCACGGTAATCCAGTGACCGTAGTCCCACCACGCGAGCGTACCATACTCGCCTTGCTGATACTGGTGGTCGTCGACTCGATCGTACGTCCCGTAATACGGCATGTCGCTCGGTTCGCCGTCGCCGTAGGCTCCCATCTCGGGGGTGTTCGACTGCATCCAGTCGAGGCTGCCTGTCCAGGTCTTGACTTCGCTGGCCTGCCCGAACTGGTTGGCGGACTGGTTGGCGACGTTCGGCGAGGTCCGCGCACCGACGGACATCGGCGCGGCCACAAGCATGAGCACCGCGAGCACGGCCATTACCTGATAGCCGGTCGGCCGTTCGAGCTTTTCGACCGTCTCGCGGATATCCACGAGATCGAACACGACGGCCGCGAGATAGCCGTTCAGCACCGCGACCGGAATTGCAAAGTAGTATTCAAAACGGTTCTGGGTGATGGCCGCGAGGAACAGGAAGACCCCCAACACGAGGAGGAGCATCCGGTCTGCGTCCGGCTCATCAGCGGTCGCAAGCTTATACAGCATGAATGCCGCGCCGACGACGGCAGTGAACAGGCCAAGCCCATAGTACTGGGAAAAGAAGCTCCCGATGGAGTCGAGTGGTACCGGCTGTGCCTCGCCGACGGTCCGGCTCGCGGCTGTGGCGTCATAGCCGAAGATTCGGAAAACCTGCCCGACGAAGAAGTCGAAAGTCTCCGGCAGCACGACGGCGAACAGTCCGCCGCCAGCGACGGCAACCCCAAGGAGCCCAACCGGGTACAGCGACGGCGAGAGGTCGCGAGCGTCCCAGAACCGCGCGAATGCGGCGACGAACACACAACCGGCAGCGAGGCCGAAGCCGAGTACTGGCTGGAGTATGGAGAGTTTCGTCGCTGAGAGTTCAACCACGTCGAGGGTGAGGAGGGTCAACACCCCGGTGATAATCCCGATCCCGATCCCTGGCGCGGCGACGTGGTCTGGACTCGTCCCCGTCGCCTGATAGACCGCGGCGGCGACGGCAAAGAACACACCGAGCACACCGATAAAGAAGACGCCAGGTGGCCATGTCCACAGGTACAGCGCTACCGCGAGGCCGGCGAGTCCGCTCCACACGAGCACGGGCCTGAGTACGTCGAACTCGCGGGCGGTCACCAATTCCCAAACGGGCTTGACCTTCATCGAGACGCGCAGCGCCTGTGCGACGGTCGCCGCTGCGAGCGTCAGGAAGAACACCTCAGCAATGTGGTGGTCTGAGAACCCGACTAGCCCGCGGGTGAGAAACTGGCCGGTGGTGAGCAAGAGAAAAAGGACGGTGATGAGCCCGCCCTCGCGGCCGACGATCCCGCTGGCGAAGAGATACGCGGGGATCAGTGCGAACGCGCCGAAGACGGCCGGCGCGAACAGGTGCACCATCGCCACCTGCTGGGTCGTTGGATCACCGAGCCCAACGATGAGCGCGGCCGTCGCGATGAGTTGGTCGAACAGTGTGCCGAACTGGCCGACGAAGGTGCCTTCCGGAAAGCTCGTCCACGGGTCGAACGGCATCGTGAACGGCCAGTTACGGACAGTGTACTGTACCTGCCGGTAGTGGTACCATGCGTCGTTCCCGGAGAAGAGCACGCGACCGTCCTGGACGTAGTTCTGCCAGCCACGGGTGCGCACCCACAGCGAGAACGCCACGGCGAGGGCGAGCAGGGGGAGGTGGTAGTTGTCGCGGACGCGGTCGAGGACGGATTTGCCCTCGCCGCGCTGCTCGGAGCGGCGACTCATTGCTTCCACCTACCTCAAAACGCGCATAAGCCTTCTCATCTCCGCGGACACCGAACGGGGAAGGAAAAACGCTATCGGGGCCGCCCCTCAGCCTCGATTATGCAGGTCTCCGTCGTCGTCTGCACGCATACGCCGGAGCGGTACGACGCGCTGACGGACGCGACCGAGTCGGTACTCGCCGGAACCTACGACGACGTAGAGGTGGTATTGGTCTCTGACGGCTCTGCCGAGGTCGCCGAACGGATGGAACGCGACTACGGTGACCACCCGAAGGTGACCGTCCGCGCGCTCGCGGCCAACCAGGGGTTGCTTGTCGCGCGCAACGAGGGTGCGGCCGCCGCGAGCGGCGACCTCGTCGCGTTCCTCGATGACGACGCCGTTGCCGCGCCCGATTGGCTCGCCAAGCTCGTCGCCACGCAACGGGCACAGAACCGCCGGGCCGTCGGGGGGCGGATGGTCCCTCGGTGGGTCGCCGGCGAACCCGCGTTCCTCCCGGAGGAGTACGGCTTTCTCATCGGTATCACCCACCGAGGCTTCGGGCCGGACGGTGACCGGGAGGCCGAAGGAGAGGTACGCAACGGGATGGGGTCGAACATCGCGTTCACCGCCGAGACGTTCGCCGCGCTCGACGGCTTCGAGCCGACGGTCGGCGGCCGGCAAGGCGACAAGCAGCTCCAAGGTGGCGAGACGGAGCTGTGTGCCCGCCTGCGACGGACGTTCGATGAGGGTGTCTGGTACGTCCCCGACGCCATCGTCGAGCACAAGATCTACGAGTACCGCACTCGGCCGCGCTGGCTTTTTCGCCGGGCGTTCATGCAGGGATACTCGAAGCGCGGGATGGAACGGTTCGTCCCAGAGGCGACCGGCGAGGAAGACGAGTTCCTCCGTCAACTACTGTTCGTGTCGACGCCGCGGCGGCTCCGTGCATTGATTGCGACCCCCGACGCTGCGGGTGTGAAGCAACTGGTCGCGTTGTACCTCCTCACGCTGGCCGTCGGGCTCGGCTATCTCTACGGGATCGTTGCGTGGCGATAGACCGGTACGCACGGCAGCGCTGGCCGCCGCACCCCCTCGCTGTCAGGGTGTGGCGTTCTCCCCTGTGAACATCACGCTCCAGGGTTGGTTTCGCTTGCACTGTCAGGCCACTCGTCCCGTTCGTGTTCTTGCGACTCGTGTTCCCACACCAACTCGAAGTAGCGTTTGAACCCGGCCACGAACGAGCCGTTTTCTGTGAGCGCAGCCTGCCGCATGTGGTTCGGGACCTCGGGCTCTTCGACGAGGAAAATGGCCTCGCCGTCGTCGTATGCCATACTCGGATCGACGAAGGTGCCACGCCATGGGAGTCGGCCCGTGGAAAAGCGGAAGTCAACAGCCGGCAGTTCCGCACGGAGCGTCGCAACGACCCGTTCTTGGATGCGGCGTTCCGCGTCCTCGAGCAGATCGGGGTGATAAAACAATGCCGCCACTGTGACACCACGGCCGAGCGCTTCCTCGATGGCCGGTTGGACGGCGTCGAGATACTCGAAGCTCTTTGTCAGCACGTACGCCTCCTGGTCGGCCTCGTGGTAGAGGCGACGTGTCTCCGACTCGGACGGCTCGCCGACGTCGACGACGTGAAACAGCTCCGCGGCGGGTTCCGCGTCCGCTTGCTCGCCGCTGAACTCCGCGAGGAACGCCTCCCGCTCTGCCTCGACGGCCGTTTCGAACGCTTCGTACTCCTGGCGTTTGTTCTCTTTTGCGCGCTCAAGGACTGTTTGCGGGTCGTGCGGCTGGTACTCCTTTGGACGACCGGGGATAATTTTAAGATAACCGCGGTCGGCCAGCGCATCGAGCACACCGTAGATACGCGCCTTCGGGATATCGGTCGCCTCAGCAAGGTTTGGGGCCGTGGTCCGACCGATCCGGAGGAGTTCGGCGAGCGCCGTCGCCTCATACTCCGTCAACTCGAGCGTCTCGAACAGGCCGGTATCGCTCATACCCTCGCCTCCGGCCGCGCCCGCTTAAGTGACCGGGACCAGCCCAAAGCTACTTAACCAGCGAGTGGTTACTCGGCTACCGAGTAACCATGTCCGACAACACTGCCGGCACGAGCCCGCCTGAGGACCGCCCGGATGCCCACCTCGCCGACCTCCCCGACGGCTGTGGCTGCACCGAGGTGTGGGACCACACCAGCGAGCGACGGATCGAGGACGGCGGCGAGTGAGGCCAGTCGGAAGGTTTTCACTGCCGCGGTGACGAACGCGAGTCAATGGACCCCACAGACGTGTGCGTCCTGCTGCCGACGATGAATGAGGGGAGCGTCGTCGGCGACATGGTCCGTGGCTTTCACAGCCAGGGCTTCGAGAATGTTCTCGTCGTGGACGGCGGGTCGACCGACGGGACTCGCGAGGCCGCACGCGAGGCGGGGGCTCGCGTCATCAAACAACGGGGCCGTGGGAAGGGCCAGGCTATCCGGCAAGCGGTCACCGAGGAGATCACCGCGCCGGTGGTGTTGATGGCCGACGCGGACGGTACGTACCGCCCGGAGGACGCCGAGACGATGCTCGAACCGATCTTCGCGGGCCGGGCGGCCCACGTTATTGGTAACCGGTTCGCGTCGATGGCGCCCGAGGCGATGCCGCGGCTCAACAAGTTTGGCAACCGACTGGCGAGTCGAGCCTTCGCGTTCATCCACGGACGAGACCTCGTGGACATCCTCTCGGGATACCGCGCGTTCACCCGAGAGTCGTTCGAGAGCTACACGCTCGAGTCCGACGGGTTCGGCATCGAGACCGAACTCGCTGTCGAGGTGGTGAAACACAATACGCTCGTCGAGGTGGTACCAATCAGTTACGACGCGCGCCCCGACGACTCTGAGTCGAACCTCCACCCGATCAAAGACGGCGGGCGGATCTTCCTTACGCTGTACCGGCTTGCGAAGACGAACAATCCGCTGTTCTACTTTGGAAGCCTGGGGACGGCGGCGCTGCTCAGCGGTCTCGGTGTCGCTGCATACGTCGGCTACAAGTTCTATATCCACGAACCAGCAGTCTCCCACGAGGCGCTGGCGGTCGTTGCGGCCTCGGGAATCATCCTCGGTGTACAGTTGCTCGTCTTCGGTGTGCTCACGGACATCATCGTCGCGGTGAACCGCGAACAGACACGCCGGTTAGAAGAACTTGCCGCGCAACTGTCTGGAGACCGCGAGACGCCCGAGCGTGCCGGGCCGCAGAGCCGGTTCACCGGGGCGCAAGCAAACCCTGCCTCGACCGACGACCCGGCACCTAGCGACGACGACACCACGGGCGTCGGGGCGACCACCCCGGGCAGCGAGCCCGAGTAACCGCCGTCAGAAGGGCAACAACGCACGGAGCCGGGCGACGATGCTCGTGCTCGCGCGGTCGCGGTACCGCTCGAAAACGGGATGCAACGCGTTCAGCAGTTCCTGTTCGGTCTCGAAGCGGTCGCGGTCGGCGTCCGCGAGCGCCTCGGAGAGGCGCACCTCGCTGCCAGCCGCGTCATACGGCACCGCCGGGTCGCCGAGCTGTTGAATCACTTCCTCGGCGGTCGCGGGAAACGTGGCGCGCTCGAGGTGGCCGTCGAGGGCGGCGATGCCGAACGCGAGCGTATCGGGTTCGTCGTTCGAGTCGCCGGTCGGCGGACGGACTCCCATTACTTACCTCTCATGGGCCGTGCTGGAAAAGCTCCCGGAGGCGTCGTCGCTTGCCGGACACACACGCAACGCCGAGTGGCCGCCCGTCTCGGAGCCGTGGACGCGGCGGCAGTGGCGTCGCACGCTGCGGCCCCCGAACCGCGTTGCTCTGGCCCCCTACGACCGACAGGGCCAACAGCGTCGGGCGATGAACGGAGGTATGACGGAGTACACGACCGTCTCCATCCCGAAGGACCTCGCCGACCGCGTGGACGATACCATCGAGGGAACGAGCTTCTCCTCGACCTCCGACCTCGTGCGATTCCTCCTGCGAAGCATCGTCATTCAACACCAGCGACGCGGGGAACTCACCGAGGCGGAGTTCCAGGAGATCGCGGACCAGCTCGAGGACCTTGGCTACCTCCGTTAGCCTTCGAAGGCGACCTCGGGCGGGGCAGCGTCGAGGACCGTCATCTCGAGGCGTCGTCCGTTCCGGTCGAACGGGCGCACTGAATCGCGGTCGTACGGCGGCACGGCAACGAACACTACCTCGTGAAGGTCGTCCTCGCGGGTGAGGCCCAGCGGACCAGTCGGGTGCGAAACGAACCTGCCTTTCGCGCTCGGCGTCCCGAGGTCCATCCCGAACACGGCACGGACGGAACTGCCGGCGTCGGGGAGGTAGAAGTCGGTGAACACCGGCTCGTCAGGCGCGAGGGTCTCGCCGTCGGCGACATCGTCGCCAGCCAGTTCTCGTGCCGGCCGCGTCGTCACGGCCACGGTGACCCCGGACGGGTCGCGGGCCTTGGCGATGTCGAGCAGCGCCTTAAGCAGTCCAGCCGTGGCGTACAACACGCCTCCGTGTTCGCGCTGTGTTCTGATAACGTCGTCGTCTATCGCAGCCGTCAGGAGATGAGCCCTTTCAGTGCGTTCAGGTAGGCGGACGGCGCCCGCGACCGCGAGGTCTCGATCGCCTCTCGCAGCGCCGCGCTCGCGTCATCGAGTACGCCTGCGCCGTGGCCGACCAGGACGCGCTCTGGGTCGAACGACCGGAGTCGCTTCGGCGGCGTCAGTCTGAGCATTGGATGGACGCCGAGCCGCTCGTCCTCTGCGAGGAAGTGGCCGGCCGTCCCGACCGCCTCGGGGACGAGCAGCGTCCCGGAGTCGGCGCCGTACAGCCCTGCTTCCTGCCAGAGTGCGCTGTCGACCAGCGTCTCGACGCTGTACTCGGTCCCGGCGAGTGCGTCCCCGAGCCGTGCGGTCGGTGCGTCCAACTCCGACGCGACGCCGGTCATCCATGTCGGGACGTACACCGACACGTCATGTCGCCGAGCGAACGTCGCGGCGTCGCGTTTGTGCCGGTCGAGCAACACCAGCACGCCGGCCACGTCGCCGAGTTCAGCGTACAGGGCGTCGACTCCATCGGCGTCAACCGGGTCGACGAGCCACACGCCCTCGTCGGTCGCCAGCGCGTGCGAGGCGCGTGCCATCCCTTCGTCGGGGTACGCGAGCCACCCGACGCCACCGTCGAACCGGTCGATCGCGGCCGGCTCCGTCCGCCCAGAACCCTTCATCGGCATACGTGCATTCAGGCGTGCCCTACGCATAAACCGTCGCCCGCCGGCAGGGCTTTTGTGCCGGCGCCGTGAGCAGCGCATATGGCCGACGAGTCCCCCGACACTGCCGACGGGACCCCGAACGAGCCGGGGTACACCCATGTGGTCGTCGATGACCTGCCGGACGCACCGAACCCGACGCGACACAAGAAGGAGGTCGACGAGGCGGTCGGCGCGACGACGTTCGGCTTCAACCGCATCACGGCCGACCCCGGCGAACGGTTGCCGTGGGGCTACCACGAACACCCGGACCACGAGGAACTGTTCTACGTCCTTTCGGGAACGCTGCTTGTCGAGACGCCCGACCACGTGTACGAAGTCGCTCCCGGCGAGGCGTTTTTTATTCCGCCGGGCCACCCCCAACGTGGCGTTGCTGGGCCAGACGGCTGTACGGTCGTTGCGGCGGGAGCACCGAAGTCGTCCGATGCCGCGGTCATCGCCGAGGAGTGTCCCGCTTGTGGCGAGCCGACCGACCGGGAGTACGCCACCGAAGACGTCGACGGCACGCCTACCTACGTGCTATCGTGTGCCGCCTGTGGTGCGCGCACGGACCGGCTGTTCCCGGGCCCCGATACCCCCTCGTCCGACACGGACACTTGACATCCACCCCACGACTAAACTCGTGGGCTTTCTCCTTGCGCTCTGTAACCTCTCAGTTCAGCCGGTCGGTGTCGATCTCCGTCCCGGGCGGCGTAACGACGAGGAACCCACGGAAGTGCATTAACTCTCCTCCCATCTCCTTGACCTGTGGGGCGAACCCCTCTGCGAGTTCCGGTAGTTCCCCGTCGATATCGAGCACAAGCGCGTTGCCCGCCTCCACCGCTGTGACCCATTCAGTGGGATCTGTCGAGCCGTCGAGCACGCCAAGCACCACGCGGTCGTCGCCCTCCTTGTCGTCCATCTCGCCCTCCGCGCTCTGTAGGTCGAGGTCGAAGTCGCTCATACCGGCGTCTCGCGGCCCGACGGCAAAAACGTACGCGCCCGTTACGATGGGCCCGGAGGCAAGACGGCACGCCGTGGAGACGCACGGCCCCGGGTGCACTTACGGTGCGCCCGGTTCCCCAGCCAGTACGGCGAGCCAACTGATTCCGGACGGACCCAACACCTCCTGCCACCCGCCTTCGGCCTTTCAGGTGGTGACCACCGCGTGAAACGACGCGCGAGTCACACCGGGGGTGTCACTGGCCCCCGGTGTTGAGCCGTTCACAGCCAGCACTGGTGTGCCGCATCGGCGTCACGATGTCGCTTGCGGCCCCGGGTTCGTCCCTCAATCGTCTCCCGGCTCTGGTATCGCAGCCACACACTCGGGGTTCTACCGATCGCCTCGTGGGACCGGGCTCAGTTCAGCCGCTCCGCGGCGTCCCGTTCGACCAGCGGCCCGGCGTTCTCAACCGGAAGTGTCACGACGTCGTCGGCCGAGAGGTCGTAGGCGCGTTCGTCGACGCCGAACACCTCGCCGATGTCGCGCGTGATACGGACGGTGGTACGTTCTACTCCCTCGTCGTGGTCCGCATCGGTGGTCGCGCCGCGTTCGTCCGCCGGTGGAGGCTCAGCTGCCGGCTCCGCTGTGTCGGCTCCGGCCGGGCCCGGTCCGCGGTCGTCGGTCCCGGCTTCCGACGCAGAGCCGTCACCCATCAGATCCGCAGCACTCACCGCTCCGTCGGCCGCGTCACCGGTCGGATCGAGCCCGAGTTCGGCGGCCGCGGTCGCCCCCGTCTCCGGTGTGGGGCTGGCCTCCGCAGCCGGCTCGTCCGCCGGCACCGCACTCTCGGGATCTGCGTTGGCCGAGACACCCTCCTCCGTCGACGCTCCTGCCGCGTCGCGGGGTCCAGTGTGGTCGCCCGTGGGTTCGCCCCGGGCACACGAGAGGTCAGACCCCTGGCCCTCGAGGATCCCCCCGAGGACGTGCTCGCGGTTTTCTTCGATCTGATCGACGAGCGACTCGAACAGTTGTTCTTCTTCCTCGGTGAGCCCCTCGTCGTCTGCGGGCATCCCAGCGGCGGCGATCGAGGCGGTCTTGACGACTTTTCCGATCCGTCGCTCGTACACTGCCTCAACCGTCGCTTTCGCCGTCTCGATGTCGTCTGTGAGCCGGCGGACCTCGGACGAAGAAAACGGGTCATCCGCACGCTCAGCGGCGCGGTCGCGCTCGCGGACGAGCTGTTGAATGAACTCTCCAGCGTCCTGATAGAACGTCGCCCGGAGGTTCTGCAGGCTCGTTGCCTGGCGTTCCCGGCTCTGGATGCTTTGGAGCTCATCGAGGTTCATTCTGCCACCTTTCGCGCCCGGTCGCGTGCCATGAGGAACACGCCGAGCGCTTCCTGAACGCGTCGTTCACCAGCGTCGATGTTAAACGCTTCGTCGCCATCAAACGTCGTGAGCCCAGGGTCGGTCACCTCGATACGGATCTCGTGGTCGCGGAACACCTCGGGGATGGCATCGCGAAGCGGCGCGAAGTCGTCGAGGGCAGCGCGGTCGACGGGCGTGACAACGAGCCCGGTGCCGCCGTGGAGACTCTCCGGCAGGCGGATGAGCCGGTTGATGTCAGTCGTGACCGGTTCGTCGATGGGGGCGGTCTCGGCCGCGAGCACCTCATCGAACAGCAGCTTCGCAAGCGAGACGACCGCCGGGTGGACGTCGACGTTCCCCGCCGCGAGTTCGTCACGGTTGGCGGTGGCGGCTCGCTGGATGGCCGTCGCTTTTCCCTTGCCGATCCCGTCGAACTCGCGGAGGCGAGCGATCGCTTGCTCCTCCGGCAGGTCTGCGATCGCGTCGATCAGCGTCATCACCCGGCTGTGGACGCGCGCGCCCCACCCGCCGTCAGTCGGGAGCGTGCGCTTGTCGGCCGGGTTCTTCAACCCCATCCCGGCAACGGCCTCCGTCCGTACCACATCCGCGAACTCGATGTCCGGCCCAGCGACGTACTCGACGATCTCGCCACGCTGATCACGCCCGAGTTCGAGCACGCCGGGGTCGCGGACGTGGACGTGGTAACCACGACCACCGGAAAAGACCACTTCGAGTTCCTCGAAGCCGAAGTCCGTCTCGAGAAAGTCCAGCAGTCGCTTCAGCGCCTGCTTGCACTCCGCGAGCATCGTGGCGTACTCCGTCTCGGCCGGGTCGACGCCAGGGAGGTGGTCGGCGTCGAGGTCAAAAACGAGGTCGGCGGCGCGCCACCCTTTCTCCGACATCCGGGCGGCGTCGGGATCGTCGTACCGGGCTGCAGAGAAGTAGACGTGGCGCGGTCGTTCCCGTGCGAGGAAGTCGACGAGCGAGCCGCCGCCGGCGATGTCGAGCCACGACTGGTGGCGGACCATCGTGGTTCCGGTCCCGGGTGTAAACGGGATGTGGCCCCACTCGCGCTCGTTGGCGGCCGGCGGCCCCGTGATATCGCTCCGGCGGTAATAGTCGCCGAACCGGCCGCGCAGGTATTCTCGCGTACGCTCGTCCATACTCTCGGTGCCGAGGGCCGACGGCATCAAAAGCGTGTCCTTCGGCGCAGTCGGCCTGTCAGCGCCGCAGGAACCGCGAAAGTTTTTCCGTCAGCGAGTTCTCTCCGAGCTTCAGGTAGTAGGCGTCGCCGTGGTCCTCGTAGTAGCTCTCGACGCGGCGGACGACTTCAAACCCGATCCCGCGGTAGAACTCCAGCGCGTCTTGATTCGTCGTGCGGGCGTGACAGGTGACGCTGCCGTAGTCGTCGGCCACCTCGGCAACGAGCCGCTTGCCATACCCCTCATTACGATGGGCAGCATCGACCGCGAGAAAGAGAATATATCCGTCACGACGCACGGACGCAAAGCCAACGAGCGTCTCCGTGTCGACTCCTCGCTCGACCAGCGCGTACGTGGTCGCCCGCCGGTACGCGTCGGCGAAGAACCCACGCCGCTGGCGCAAGACGCCCTCTTCGCGCCGGATGGTCTCTTTCAGCGCCCACGCCTCGTCGACGAGAGAGTCGTCTCCCCGGTCGACGACGCGGAGTTCAACGGTGGCGCTCACTGGGGGCAGTTACTTCCCCTGTAAGTATAACTCCAACGCACAGGTTCGGCCCGAAGGCTTTCGGATACCGCACAAGTGATGAGCATATGGCGACCTCAGCGACCGGCTCGGACGTGGACGGCGACGGGCCAGAGCGGCCGTCGAGTCCGAAAGACATCGTCCGCCGCTCGCTCATCACTGGCACGGCGATTATTCTCCCGCTGGGCGTGACGCTCATCATCCTCGGCTTTGTCCTCCAGTCGATCTCACAGCAACTCGACCCGGTGACGAGTGCCATCCAGAACAGCCGGTTCGTCGCACAGAGCACCCAGGCAGTTCTCATCGAGGTCGTGACCGTCCTCACGCTCCTGCTTGTCATCCTCGCGATCGGCTTTGTCGCGGAGTTCTCGACCCGGGGAACGAAACTCGGCGAGCAGTTCGACGAACTGATGGCCTCGATCCCGGGGATCGGCTCAGTGTACACCTCCTTCGACGAGATGTCCGAGATCATGCTCGACTCCGACACGGACAGCTTTCAGGACGTAAAGCTCGTCGAGTACCCCGGCGAGGGCTCGTACACGGTCGCGTTCAAAACCGCCGAGACGCCGCCTGTCATCGAGCGCGGCACCGGTCAGGAGGACATGGTGACGCTGTTCATGCCGATGGCGCCGAACCCTGTCATGGGTGGGTTCGTCATCCACGTCTCCCGCGACCGCGTGGTCGATGTGGACCTCACCGTCGAGGAGGGGATCCGCTCGATCGTGACCTCGGGCGTCGCCATCGGTGACGATGACGATCCCGACCTGCGTGGACTCACCGCCGAGCAGATGCAGACGCTTGGGCGCATCGAGCGCGTCGAACAGCAGACCGCGCCAGAGAAGACGCCCGACTCCGCACATCCGGCCGGCGATGTCGGCGACCGCACCGAGGAGTACGACGAGGCCGTCTCGCCGGAACACTCCGACACGCCCGCGAAGATCGCCGACCGAACACGCGACACAGCGCGGGAGACGACAGAGACGGTCCCGGCCGAGCAGGCGGGTCGCGACTCGGACCGGCGTGACACGACCGAGCGAACGCCGGCGGAGGCCTCTGGCCGGGACGAGGCGACCCGCGAGCCGACACAGGAAACGCCCGCAGAAGCTTCTGGCCGAGATCCTGACGAGCGCGAGGCGACGGAGGGCCGACCCGCCACGGAATCCGGTGAGGACTGACCAGGCAGCGGCGCGGCGCCCTGCGTGCTGCGGTCGACGCGACGCCGACCGGTTTACTGTTGACGTGGCGCCCGCGCCTCGCGCACGTCGTTGCCGTCGCGCATCTTGTCCTCGCAGTGGGGGCAGACACGGACCGTGTCGAGCTCGTCTGGGGCGAACACCTTCACATACTGTTCGGTGACGTAGGAGTCACAGTTCAGACAGTTGGGCATACCGTTGCTCCCTCACACCTACCTAAGTAGCTTCTGGGTTCGGAACGCCCGCCTCCGGCGACTTCAGGGTCGATAATGAACGATTCACCGCCGGAGGAAATCAAAGGCGACATCGCCGGCTGACGACCGCGGGTCCACCTCCTCGCCGGCCTCGAACTTCACGAACGAAAGGTAGTACGGCTCACCACAGCCTTCTGCGTCCGATGTCGGCGCCGTCGAGGTAGCGTCCGCCGACCGTTGCGCGGCGTTTGTCGTCTCGGTGGCG
Source organism: uncultured Halobacteriales archaeon (assembly GCA_964478805.1). Classification (GTDB taxonomy): domain Archaea; phylum Halobacteriota; class Halobacteria; order Halobacteriales; family Haloarculaceae; genus Halosegnis. Next base: position 19,197 of record CAYZJQ010000039.1, read on the forward strand.
CCACAGACAAGCTCGACCCCATCTGCCAGTTCACCAGGATCCGTGTCTCCGTCGAGTTCGTAGGCCGGGACGTACTCCCAGCCATCCAGCGGTGCCGGCGTGACGCATTTGTCCGCAAGATAGGCGTCCCGCTCAAGGGCAGCGACCGCCCCACAGCGGGGGCAATGGTAAGTGACCGTAACCATACACTCGTTAGGGCGGCGAGCGGTTTGAGTCCCGCGTTCGGTGCGGCGACGCCGGTGAACCCCGAAGCTCTTTGCCCGGCCCCGGCCACCTCCGGGTATGATCGACGAGACCGTCGCGGAGATCGAGCGGATGCAGACCCACTCGTCGTCGGTAGTGGCGGTCAAGGCCGCGGAGGCGCTCCGCGAGCTGTTCGATCGCGAGTATCCGACGGTCGAAGAGTACGTCCGCGACCTAGAGCGGAACTCCAACGCGCTCCGCCGAGCGAACCCCTCTCATGCTTCTCTCCATACGTCACAGCGCGAGGTGGTCGAGACGGTCGCCGCCGCCGCCCACGGCAGCGTCGCGGAGGCGATCGCCCACACCGGCGAGGTCATCGACCGGGTCGTCGACGACGTTCAAACGGGCAAGCAAGCGGCCGCGGAGGCCGCCGCCACGATGCTTGAAGACGGTACGACGCTGCTCACCCACGACTACTCTACGACGCTGCTTGAGGCCATCCGGCTTGCGGTCGCTGACGGCAAGGAGTTCGAGGTGTATGTGACCGAAGCACGGCCGCGGTATCTGGGGCGGAAAGCTGTCCGAACGCTTGCGGAGTTGGACGGTGTCGAGCCGCACCTGCTCGTTGACGCGGCAGCTGGACATGTGCTCCGAGAGTGCGACGCGGCGATGTTCGGGATGACCTGTATCGTCGACGACGTCTACTACAACCGGATCGGCACGTTTCCGACCGCCGCGTGTGCGAACGAACTCGACGTGCCGGTCCACGTCGTCGGCTCCGGGTCGAAGATTATCGATCG
>CAYZJQ010000040.1:0-1895 GCA_964478805.1 uncultured Halobacteriales archaeon
CATCGCGCCCGACGAGGCCGTTGACGACGGGCTGATCAAGGGGCCCAACATCGGCGACGTGCCGCTGAAGGACCCTCTCGACGCCCACCTCGAGGGCCCTGCGCTCCTGAAAATGGAGGACAATATCACGACTGACCACATTATCCCAGCGACCCAGGACATCCTGATGTACCGGTCGAACGTCCCGAAGCTCTCGGAGTTCACGCTCAGCCGGGTGGACGACACCTTCGCGGAGCGCGCCCTCGAGAGCGACGGCGGCTTCCTCGTTGCCGGCGAGAACTACGGGCAGGGCTCCTCGCGCGAACACGCGGCGCTGTGTCCGATGTACCTCGGCGTCGAGGGTGTTCTCGCACAGAGCTTCGCGCGCATCCACAAGGCCAACCTGTTCAACTTCGGGCTCATCCCGCTGACCATCGACGCGGCGGACTACGAGCGCATCGAACAGGGTGACGATATCGAGATCGTCGACGACGTTGACGAGGCCGTCAAGTCCGGGCAGGAGGAGTTTACCGTCCGCGTCAACGACGACTGGGAGCTCACCGCCGAACTCGACGCTTCCGAACGCGAGCGCCGTATCCTCGCGGCCGGTGGCAAGCTCTCGCTGACGAAACAGCAGTACGAAGAGGAGTCGGGCGGCGCGGCGCCGGCTGACGACTGAACGCGCGCCCTCGTGCAGGTCGTCCCTGGCGGCCTGGCACAGACGTGGGGCACACGTGTGCGATCTTTTTCTTCCGGGTGCAGAACGGGCCCCGTGGGTTCTGCACAGCATCTCGTGTCCAAGTCGTCAACAACAGACCGGAGTGCTACCGGGCATCGAGCATGACACCACGGCATCCAGTGGCGATCCCCTTGATCCCATGCCGCGGATCGCACTGTTCGACTCAACCTTGCTGAGCGTCGCGCTCGTCGGTGTCAGTGATCTCGCCTTCCTGTCGGTGAGGTTGGAGCGGGCCCTGCGGCTCAGGTGTCGACGGACTCGCGAACGGCACCGGATTCGCCGCGCAGCATCGCCGCTACCCCCGGCAGGAGGCCGTTCCGGACTACCTCTCCGTCTCGACGACGGCTGATGAGACCATCCTCCTCAAGTTGACCGAGGTGATAGGTGACCGTGCTCGGGTCGCGGTTGACCTGGTTAGCCAACTCTGAGACGGTCAGCTCGTTGTCCCCAGCAGCCAGCACCTCCAGAATGGCCGCTTTAGTGTCCGACTCTAGCGCAATCGATAGTGCGTCCGGACTCATCCCCAGCGGGTAATAGCGCCGCCGGCCGCGGCGCTTCTCGGAGGTAACCAGACCCTCACGTTCGAGGATTCCCAGGTGGTACCGTATCGAGGCCCGACTGGCGTCGATGCCTGGCTGATCAGCGAACGCCGAGAGGTAGGTCCCCGGCTCGGACTGAAGATGCCCGTACAGCGCCGCCCGAGTGTCGTGGGACAGCGGCTCCTCGCTAGCGTGTTTGATATACCCGGCCGCCGCCAGTACGCGCCAGATTCCCCGCTCAACCACCTCTCGTACTCGACCGATCGCCTCTTCGATTAATCGGGCGACCTGGCCTGCTATCCGATAGGGTGGGCGCCCCCGGCGCACCGTTTCGACCGCGACCTCCACACTCCCCGTAGTCCCCGCGGACAGCAGCCGTCGGGCGACCAGACCCGCGGCGACGACACCTACACCAGTCGTCGCCCCGGTGCCGACGGGCACCCCTCCCGAGTCGTCCGGGGTGTCTGAGCTGTCCGAGTTGCCTCCTGTACCAGCAGGTGCGGTCGTCTGGTCCGACTCGCCGCCAGTTCCGGCAGCCGTGTCGGCCTCCTCTTCGGTGGTGTTTTCATCGGTCGTATTTGTTTCAGCATCTGTCTGCGAGTCCTCGGTCGAGTCTGCCTCGTCTTCGGGTGCGTCTG
>CAYZJQ010000040.1:1995-13165 GCA_964478805.1 uncultured Halobacteriales archaeon
GTCTCTGAGCCGTCGTCTTCGGGTGCGTCTGGCTCCGAGTCGTCATCGACCAGCTCTGACTCGTCTTGTGGTGTCTCCGCGTTGGAGTCGGAATGCGATTCTGAGTTGGACGTTAACTGAGAGTCAGACGCAGTAGCCTCTTCTCTGGTGACCGACTCTGTACCGGTGTCGAAGTCATCACCCTCGTCGACATTACCGGTCTCGCTTTCGTCGATATCGTCAACATCACTGGTCTCGATACCCGCCTGCCGCGTTGAGTCGGCGACCTCCAATCCGTCGACACCGTGTGCCGACGCAGTCACAGCGGCTACGCTTGGAGCGATGAGTCCCACTAAGACAGCCGCCGCAACAAGCAGTACTATGATGCGCATTGGAAGGTGTATATTCAAACTACGGAATTCCGGAGCTAAGACGTTTCGCTCGGGTGAATACCGGTTTATTACATTTTATATCACGACAGCCGCCAGGACGGCCGCCACGAACAGTCCCGTCCCGAATGTGGGCAGCGCTGGCTGTCCAGCTAGTCCGACAGCGAAGCCGAGATCCACCGGCACGGACGGGCCGGCAGGCATGGTTCCGTGTTGATTGAGTCATTTGCCGCGGGAGGCGTCGATTGTCTCGATTGAGAATCGCCCCGCGTCCGTCTGAGCGACCGTTCCCGGGACAGCCACCTGTCGAGAGAGGGCCGTCAGTGCCGATCCCGGCGATCCTGCTAGTACTACCTGCGCCCCCCGGTCTCGTGGCCGATCGGTCACGCCGGCTCGCCCCAGTCGGTTCCCTGGAGACCGACAGCATGCGCACAGATCCAGCCGACGAAGCCGATGGCATTCAAGACGAACAGCACCACCAGCACGGGAAGCCCCACGCTCCAAGCGCCCGCCAGCAGCGCGCCGCTGGCCGCCATTCCGCCGCCAGTCCGCAGTCGTCGGCGCAGCAACCCCCGAGCGGTGAGCGTCTTCGCCTCTCCGGGCTTGGACCCGCCGGTGCCAGGTTTGTCGTCGAGCAGCGGTCGGTCGGCCTCGTCACCGATAGCGGCCGGCGACGGCAGCTCCCTGCTCGGCTTGACGTCAGTGGAGACGACACCGGTCTCAGCGGCCAACTCCTCGGCGTCCGGTAGCGCCGTCTCGGCGAAGTCGGCGTCGTCCCACTTCCGGGCGAGTTCGATCTTCCGGTTGGCAGATAGAAACTCGTACTCCGGCGGAAGCGCCCCCACGAACGCCAACCGCTGGAATAACCCCGCGCCAGTGGTGTTCTGGATGCCCAGTCCCGGCCGAACGTTCACCTCCAGTACCTTTGGCTCGTTCCCCTCGGTTAGCACCACGTCAACGCCGGTGTAGCCCAGCCCAGAGGCCGCAGCTGCCTCCACAGCCGTTTCCAACACTGTATCCCAGTTGGGGACCCGAAAGTCGGTCAGCGACGCCCCCGTGTCCGGGTGGTGTCGAGCTCCCGGTCGCGAGACTGCTGGTAAGCGCTCAGCGGGCGACCCGCCGTGACCGACAGGCCCACCCCAACCGCGCCGAGGTGTAGGTTGGCGGCGCCGCCTGAAGCCGTGGTGGGCAGCCGGGTCATCGCCATCACTGGATACCCCTGGAAGACGATCACCCGTACGTCCGCCACCCCGTCCCCGTGGAGTTTGCGCATGAACGGCGCAGGCGTGAGCCTCTCCTCAATGATGGCCGATCCGTTGGCCTCCAACCCGCTGTAGTGACCGTCGACGATTCGCCGGACGTGGTCGCGCAGCTCGCGGCCGGTCATCAGCCCCTTGGAGGTGTCGTAGCGGTCGCCGTCTCGGCCGGAGACAACGACGATTCCCTCGCCGCCGTACCCTCTGCTGGGCTTGAGGACGAACTCGTCGCGAGCGTCGATCGCCCGTTCGGCCGCCTCTAGGTCGCCCGGCGAGTCGATCACCGCGTAGGTACGCGGTGAGGGAATCCCCAGGCCGGCGAGTCGCCGGTTGATCGAGGCTTTCTGATCGGCGCCCGGCCGCAGGTGCGGCGGATTGTACGTCTCGATGTACTTGTTGCGCCGCTTCATACCGAGTACCTCCTCTTCGGGGGGCAACTCGGGCAGGTCGCGGCCGAGCGCGGCTGTTACCTGCCGGCCGGCCTCGCGAAGGCGGTAGCGTACACGGGCCAGCGCCACCGACAGTGAGCCCAGCTGGCCATCATAGTGGCCTCGAAACCGCCGCAGCTCTGACAGCCGCAGTCCAGACCGCGAGCCCACCACAGCGACGGCCAACAATACCAGCCCCCAGGCCGCGGGAGTGCCGATGAACCAGTCTACGAGCTGCACGTTTGAAATAACCGCGTACGCCAGTACGACAGCAACGAGCGTGCCGAGCAGCCGCTTAGCTGGCTCTGTCCAGCCTCGCTCCTCCACCTCAGTGGCGGCTCGGTCTGCGTACCAAGCGCTGATAATTGTCGGGAAGAACACCCCACCAGCCGCATACACTGCCGGCAGCCCGCCCACGCCCGACAGCGCAATCACGATGGCGGTAGTCACAGCAGCGACTCCGAGCAGTACGGCCACTCGCGGGGCAGTGCCTAGCCGCAGCGGCTGCAGCGCCCGGTGACTCACCAGCGTCACTGCCAGTACGTTCACGAACAGCACCAACCCCCACAGCGGGCCGGCCGCCGTCATCACGAACGCGATGACCACCGGCGCGAACAACCCATACGTCCGGAGGCCGATCTCGTTGCGTAACACAGCCATCAGCACACCTGCAAGTACCACTTGGAAAAACAGTCGGGCGCCGTCGAACGCTCCCGGGCCGACGTACTGCTCGACCAGCCAACCAGCACCGGACAGTGCCAGCGCGATAGCCACTAACGGCCCGAACGCGACGATCCGGGCGGCGAGCTTCGCTCGGAGTGCCGCCAGTCGGCTGCCGGCGCCGCCTGACGACGGTGTTCTCGCGCCGGTACTGTCCGACTGTCTTAGGTCCATACCCGAGAGGGGCGGCGTCATAAAAAGGGGCTTCTCTCAAACGCATCCAAAAGGTCTGCTCGACCTCCTCAACCAGGTGAGCCCGCTTGCGATGCTGTATCAACCCGTGGCTCCGTTGTCCGCCGTTGCCGCCTCGTCGGTGTGACGAGCCGATGACGGGGCCACACCGCCGATACTTCTCTTCCCCGGTCGGGGGGACTCGGAGGTATCTTAAGCCGAGACACTACAGCGGGTCAAGCGGGTGGCTCGAACGTCTTGGGCCTCGGCGTCCCGAGATTGTGCATGTCGGTGGCGGTGAAACCGCCTCGGTGTCCATCGTGTTACGACGTGCCGCTGGATCCATATCCGCATCAGCGTCAGAACGTGGGCTGTGGAGGACGTGTCGGATTCACGCCCGCCGTAACCAGCGGATTTTGTCCTCGAAGAACGATAGAGCCGGCATACATTTGTCGCCCGGTCGCGTACGATGGGTCGTGGCGACGACGATCGGCGACGAGGGCGAGTTCACCGTCCGGCGCGCGGTTCGTGCTGACCTGCTCGCCGTCTTCCGCATCGAGAAGCGGTCGTTCCCGCAGCCGTGGCCCTACGCGGCCTTCGAGCGGTTCCTCGGCGAACCGGGCTTTCTCGTCGCCGAGACCGACGAGGGCGTCGCCGGCTATGTCGTTGCCGACACCGTCCCGAACGGCGGCCGCCCGCTCGGACACATCAAGGACATCGCCGTCCACCCGGACCGCCGCGGACGGGGCGTCGGAACGACGCTGCTCGAACGCGCCCTCACAGTGCTCTCGGAGCAGCGAACCAGCCGCGTGAAACTGGAGGTCCGTGAGTCGAACGGCGTCGCGCTCGACCTCTACCGGACGTTCGGCTTCGCGGTCCAGCGGACGCTGCCGCGTTACTACGACGACGGCGAGAACGCGTACGTGATGACGCGGTCGCTGGCCTGATTTACAACAATCCGTCGGCCTGCGCGAGTAGGATACCCTCGATAGTGGCGTCGTTCGCGGGCGCGGCGCGGGCGCGAGCGAGCGCCTCGTCGACGGGGACGCTGGTCACGTCGATGAACTCGTTGCCGTCGAGCTTCCGGGCCGTGGGTTCGAGGCCCTCGGCGAAGACAATGCCGCGCCGGTGGCGCAACACGCCGGTCGAACACCAGAACTCCTCGACGAGGGACACGCCAGCGGGGTCGAAGCCGGCCTCCTCGCGGAGTTCGCGCGCCCCGGCCTCGGTGTAGCTCTCGCCGTCCTCGACGATGCCGGCGACGAGCTCGAGACAGTGCTCGCGGATCGCCGGCCGGAACTGCTCGATCATCACGATCTCTTCGCCGGTCGTCGCGACCACCACGACGGCGGCCGGCAGCTCCGCCCAGTAGTAGTTCTTCTCGGTGCCGTCGGGCTGGCGCACGCGGTCGTAGCCGCCGGTGTACCAGCCGGTTTCGTACTCGGCGCGGCGCTCGAGCACGGGCCAGTCGTGGTCGGCACCGCTCCGCCTGTCGGGGATGTCGTGGTCGTCGCTCATCGGCTACCCTCGACAAGGGCCAGCCGGTACGTGGTGTTTTCGAGACGGACGTAGGTTCCCTCGGCGGTGACGGCGCCGCTGTACTGCTCCTCGTAGGCGCCGAGCTCGTCGAACGGTGAGTGGGTGAACGCGCCCTTCACCCCGACCGGGCCGCGATAATACGCCTCAGAGCGGCCGGGTGCGTCGACGGTCGCAGCCCCGACGGCGCCGAAGGTATAGGGGAAGCGCCGCTCGGAGAGCGTGCTCGCGTTCACCGGCTCGACGCCGGCGGGCGCGTCGGTGACCGTTGCCTCGAGATAGTAGGGGTTCCCACTCCGCAGCAGAGAGGGGACGGCACCGAGCGCGAGCAACAGCACGAGCACGACGACCAACCCAACGATGACGTTGCGGGTGATTGGCCGCATCAGAGGAGGTCCCGATACGCCTTCCCGAACGCCTGCCGGCGGAGCGTGCCGACGGCCGCCTCGCGCTCCTCGTGGAAGGTGGCCGCGACGAGCAGGCCGGCCGCGGGGGCCGGATGCCACGCGACCCGGTCGACCGATTCGCTCCCCTCGAGGCGCTCTTCGAGGTCGGGGTGGTCCGCGCGGAACCGTTCGTACTCCTCGCGCGACCCGACGTTGACCTCGAGCAGTGAGGCGAACAGGGCGTCAAGTGCCGTCTCGACGACGTCGCTCGTCACGCGCTCTCCGTACTCGGCGCGGTCGAACGACATCGCCTTCGCCGTCTCGCGTACGACCGTCTTCGCCGCCGGCGCGAGCTCGTCGTAGGCCGCACGCGCCTCCTCGGCGGTGGCGGGTGCCAGCCGTCCCTCGACGTGCATACGTCGGGGTAGGGGAGGCCGGCAGGTAGGCGTGTCGTTACGTCCCGTCCACGTTCTCGTCGTCCGGTTCCTCGGCGCCGTCGCTCTCGTCCGCCGCTTCGGCCAGCATCTCGCGGGTCAGCTCGCGTGCCTCTTCGAGCACCGCCTCGGTGTCCTCGTCGGGCGACACCGCAACCCGCTCGTGGGGAACGCCGTCCATCTCGGAGGCGCGTCGCTGCCCGGCACGCTCGGCCTCGAGGTGGTCGTGGCCCTCGTGGCCCTCCCCCTCGAACAGCTGCCCCGACCGCTCGGCCTCGTGGTCGTGTCCATGCTCCGTGGTGTCTTCGAACACCTGCGGGTACGCCCGCTCGTCGGCGTGTTCGGCGACCCGGTCGGCGAGTTCGGCCTCTCCTTCGTCCGCCCAGCCTGGGGTGTACTCGTCGAGCCACGCCTCGTGGTCCTCGCGGCCGAGGATGGCGGTAAAGGCGAGGTGGTTCGCGAGGTGGCGGGCGTCGACCTGCGGATCGTCGCAGACGGGACACGCATAGCCCATACCGTCGGTGGGAGAGCCGCGGACAAAAGTCCGCGGGCCCGCTCACGCCAGCCGGCCGGCCACCACCTTCGCCGCGACCAGAACGGGATCCCACACCGGCGAGAAGGGCGGCGCGTACGCGAGGTCGGTCCGCTCGAGTTCCGTGACCGTTAGCCCGCCGGAAAGCGCCGTCGCGACGGTGTCGATGCGTTTGGCGGCCCGGTCGGTCCCGACGGTGCTCGCGCCGAGGACGCGGCCCGTCCCCCGGTCCGCGGTCAGCGTTACCGTCGTCTCGGCCGCGCCCGGGTAGTAGCCCGACCGCGAGCCCGCAGTGATCGTCTCCGTCACCGGCTCGAAGCCGGCTTCGCGTGCCTCGTTGAGGGTGAGGCCGGTCCGGCCGGCGCCCTGCTCGAACGCCTTCACCACGGCCGTGCCGGCGATCTCGCCGACCGGCTTCGGGTCGCCCGCCACGGTGGCGCCGATCGCCCGACCCGCGCGGTTCGCCGTCAGCCCCAGCGGCACCCACGTCGGCTCGCCCGTGACAACGTGGCGCGACTCCGCGCAGTCGCCGGCCGCGTAGACGCCGTCGACGCTCGTCCGCCCGTAGCGGTCGACCGCGACCGCGCCCGACGCGCCCAGGTCGGCTCCCGCCGCCTCGGCGAGGTCGGTGTTCGGGCGGATCCCGACCCCGACGACCGCAAGGTCGGCCGGGAGGACGCCGTTGGCGTGCTCAACCCGTTCAACACGCCCGTCGCCGGCGATGGCATCTACGGCGGTCCCCGTGTGAATCTCGACGCCGTTAGCGCGGAGTTCGTCCGCGACCGTCGCGCCGACCACCGGGCCGAAGGGCGGAAGCAGAGCGTCACCGCGCTGGAACAGGTGGACATCGAGGTCCCACGCGGTGAGTGCCTCGGCCATCTCGACGCCGACGTAGCCACCCCCGACGATCGCCGCCGTCTCGGGGGTCGGCGCCTCGACGACGGGCTCGAGACTCGCGGGGTTCATCGGCCCAAGGTCGGCGGCATCTGGCTCGAAGTCGGGATCGACGGTCGCGCGGATGGCCGTCGCGTCCGGCAGGCCGTGGAGCGTGAACGCCCCCGCGAGGTCGAGCCCATCGAACGGCGCACGCAGCGCGTGTGCGCCCGTTCCGAGCAGCAGGGCACCGTACGGCTGGTCAAACGTGCCTTCGGGGCCATTGACGGTGACCGTCTGGGCGGCGGCGTCCACGTCGACGACCTCGTGCTCGCGCCGGAGATCGATGCCCCGGTCTTTGATCTCCGCGGGCGACAATGAGACGAGGTCGGTGAGTTCGTCCACCTCACCTTTCACGTAGTAGGGCGTCCCGCAGTGAGCGTACGACACCCACTGCCCCTTCTCGAAGACGACGACCCCGCGGTCGGGCGCCTCGCGTCGCGCCTTGCTCGCAGCACTCAATCCGGCAGCGTCGCCCCCAACAACGACGAACGGCTCGGTATCCATGCTCGCGGTTCTCACAGCAGCGACAAAAGCGTGCGGCGCGGTATCGGGTGCCCCGTCCTGGCGTGGCTGTTAGCCGGTGCCCGTCAGTCGTCAGCGGGGTGGCTAGGGCGGTAGCTCCGGCTCACTTCCTTCCACGGGCCGCGGCGGAACCGGTAGTAGTTGAGCGCGGCCGGCACGCCGGTCTCCGCGACGAAGGCGAGATAGAGCCCCCACAGCCCGAGCGACGTGGTCGCCCCCAGATACGCCAACGGGATGGAACAGCCGAACATCCCGACTGCCTGCGCGAGGAACGGCCACCGGGTGTCGCCGCTTGCGTCGAGCGGACCTGCTGCAGCGCCGGAGACTCCCTGAGCGGTGACCGCCACACAGGCCGCATGGACCAGCGCGACGGCAATGGGGACCGACGGATCGGCCGGTGACCCGACGAACGCGACGACGATCCGGTCTGCAAACAGCGCGACCAGCACGGCGGAGACGAGATACACGCCAACGGCATGCCGGATGACGTCTGCCCCGTACGCCTCGGCTTCGGCCTCGTCGTTCGCACCCAGCGACTGGCCAACGAGCGACGACGATGCGAGGCCAAACCCCCATCCAGGGGTGTTCATAATACCCCAGATCCGGCGAGCAACGACGTAAGCTGCGACGACTTCGACGCCGAACGCGTCGACGATCGCGAGCATCGGAAACTCCGCGACGGTCCACACCATCGACCGCCCGACGACAGGCGTCCCGATCTCGACGATATCGCGGGCAACCCCGACGTCGAGGTAGGGGCCGAGCAGGTCCACCTGTACCGGGAGGGCACCGATGCCGGGTAAGCGCCCTTGCGAGAGAGCGACGGCGAAGACGGCCGTCCCGACGGCGTTCGACACCACCGTACCGGTCGCAGCGCCGACCGCGCCCATCCCGAAGCCGAAAATGAACACGGCGTTAAGCCCGATATTGAGCACGGCGCCGCCGCCGCGGACGGCCATCGGCGTCCACGCGTCGTCGGCGCCGATGAAGACACGCGAGCCGACGAGATTCAACGCGGCGAAGGGGACGCCGAAGGCGACAATCCGAAGATAATCTCCCCCGATGCCGACGGCTGTGGCGTTGTTGCTCACCAGTCCGACGAGCGGCTCGGCGAACAGCGTAAGGCCAGCAACAAGCGGAAGCGTAACCACGACAACAACGATCACGGACGAGCGAACGGCTTGACCGACGCCGTCGGCGCCGGCCCCGTAGTGTTGTGACACGAGCGCGATAGTGCCCGCAGCGAGGCCGCCGCCGAGCGCGAACGCGAGCCCCCAGTACGGGCTGGCAAAGCCGACCCCAGCAATGCCGGCCGCCCCAACGGCGAGCCCAACCATCGCCACGTCAACGGCGTTTTTCGACATCCGGGCGATCCCAGTGACGACCCGCGGCCACGCAAGATCGGTTGTCCGGCGGGCGCGCTGCTCGTCGAGGACGCCGACGCGAGCCAACACAAGGCCGACGGCAAGAACGACCAACCGGACGGGATTGGGGGGCCGAAAGATAGCCTGACTACTCGGTCAGCCGGCAAGAGCGTTGGCGTTTCGTCCCGCCGTGGCGACGCATCGCACACGGTGCTTCTGCGAGACGCGTACGTCGGCTCCCTCCCCCGCCGACCGCCCCTGACCGACGGCGCCTGCAGCCGCGCAAACAGTGTCCCCGTGCGAGTGTCGCCCCACCCTGTGTACGCCGTTACGCTCATGCGGAAGCCAGCCCCGACAGGCGGAGCAGACCGAATGTCTCGAGGCTTCTCCCCGAGGTGGGTCACCTCGCCCGTCATTGCAGCCGCGGGTCACTCGCACTCTATATGAGTGTATGACACAATGTAGCACGAACTAACTCCGTGGGGGCTGATCCAACACCCAACGATGGGCCGTGATTGGATGCCAGCCGAGGCAGAAAAAGAACTCCGAACCCGGGCAGCACACGACGGTAAGCGCCTCCACTTTCAGTTCCGGTGGGACCAGCCCAACCCAGGTGGCTGGCTCCACGATATGCTCGTCTACCGGGACGGAACGTGGCAGCAGTTCGCTGATCCCTCCCCGTGGGTCAGCGGCGACCAGACACACACCGGGTTCTATGAAGACCGTCTGAGCTTCTTTCTCGACGATGGGTCCGTCCGTGGCTTCGAGGCGTTCGCTGGGTGGCTGACCACCCACGAGGGAATGCGCTCGCTCCCCAGTGCAGCCTCGACCGAGGCGGTCACTGCCCACCCGCACTACGGCGACCGACTGGGCAAATCGGATATCCGAAAGTTCCTGCCACACGCCTGTGCCGGCGCGTGGTGGGAGGGTAACTGGCGTGAGGTCCGCTCACCCGCTGAACTGCAGGCTATGCAGACGCGAGGCGAGTTTCTCGACTTGCCGATGTGGCGTGCACACCGCTCGGATCCGGTCGGCTATGGGACGGACGCACATGTTCTGGACTACCGGCACGCCGATGCCGGTCGCCGGACGTACACCAGCCAACACTGGACGCCCGACACGGGCCCCGAATTGATGTTCGATCCCGAGCTGGTCGCGGACGGAGCGCTCGATTACCACGCGATCGCGGCCGGTGAGTTCCCCACACAGGGCGCGGAGCCCTACGCACTGACGCCGGAGGCGACGGTCCCGTTCGACCCTGCTGTCGCTACGTGGGAAGGCGCGATGATCCCTCGCCGACCCGTCCGCGAACCCACCGGGAGTGCCGCCGACTGGACGGCCTCCGGAACCTGGACCGGCCAGGAATGGGTCGTCACCATGTCACGAGCGCTGACCACTGCCGATCCGTCGGATACCACACAACTAATCCCTGGAGAGACGTATCTGTGGGCGCCTGCCGTCCACCATGGCGCAGGCAAACGCTGGCACTGGGCTGGCTACACCCACCGTCTCGGGCTTGGTGTGACTCCCGACCGGCGGGCTGACCTCCCGCCCCCGCTTGTCGCTCACGAAGTCGACCACGCACCGACCGCCACCGCCGTCGACTGGGACGCGCTCCCGACACACACGACTCCGCTCGTCTTCCCGGGGGTTCAGTCCTGGACCGACCTCGTCCACGGTCCACACGCCGAGGCCATTCGGAACCTGGAGACAACGATGTGGGCGCTTCACGGCCGCGGAGCCGACTGATTCTCACACCATATCCACGCTCGCTGCGCGCTCCGTCCAGCAGCCATCACGTGTCGCACAGGCGAGCACTCCACCTCTCTCACAGCCAGAGACGGGGTCCATATGCGAGCATAACACCTTGGCGCCTCAATGCCACCACTTCACAGCGACGTTCATCCGCAAGAATGCACATGGTCGCTGTGTGAAGCGGCTGATAACGCACCTGGCCATGGGTGCGTGCGATGGGTCGGTCGATCGTCCGATCAACGGCCGATGTGACGGCTACGGGGCCAAGATGGGCTCACACACCGGCGCTGGTGTCTTCTGCGCCGGCAGCGGCTGGCCCCCCACGGACTCGCGGCTGTCGGTCAGCACGCGTCGGCTGACGGCTCCATAGCTCCTTCACACCCGTGTCATAGTGCGGTTTCTCGAGTCTGCACCATGTGGACCTGTTGCCGCGCTGTATGCGTCGCGACGGTGCGTCGCCGTTCTGTCTCGGGGTTTTCCCAGTGCCCGTCAGCTCGCCCGGCCTCACCACGTTCTCAGCGGTTGGACTGTTCGACCGTCACTGCGTCGTCGGCGTCGACTTCAGACCCGTGTCGGTGTGCGATTCGTCCGGTCACGCGGTCGTCTCCGCGATTCGATATGTCCCCCGCGTCGGTTGCGCAGGCCCACACAGCCGCCTGTCGGCGGCGGACCTGACGCCCGCTCGCCACCTCTGCGGGCACGCGCTGGGTGCAGGGGCCAGTTCGAGGACACACATCGAAGAGACAGCTATCCTTCCGGATG
>CAYZJQ010000040.1:13265-20089 GCA_964478805.1 uncultured Halobacteriales archaeon
TCGGGGGCTCGCCACGCGACGAGGACGCCCGCCGCGCCCAGCCCTGCGACGAGGAGGAATGCGGTCCGGTAGCCGGCGGCCTCGATGACCACGCCGCCGGCGATGGGGGCGACGAACGCGCCCGCGAGCCCGACGCTCGTCTGGAAGGCGACAGCCGTCGCTGCCACCTGAGGGTCCACCAGCTCCCGGACGTACGCGTACGAGAGCCCGAGCGTCAACTGGATGGCCACGCCGGCGAGCAACAGCGCCGCGACCAGCGCCGCGAGCGTCGAGACGCGCGTGATGGCGGCGAGCAACGGGGTCGCAACGAGGAAGGACCCGAGCACGACCGGACGGCGTCGGCCGCCGAACGCCCGATCCGAGAGCGCGCCGCCGGCGATCCGTGACACCACACCCACCGCCGGGAACAGTGCGACGAGGAGGCCGCTGGCCGCTAGCGGGAACCCGCGCACGTCGGTCAGATAAGAGGGCCCCCAGCTGTTGACGAACAGGTACAGCGCGTAGCCGAGGAAGCCAAGCGCCCCGACCAGCCAGACGCCACGGTTCCGGAGAACGCCGCCGAACGCCGCCAGCGACGGGCTCGTGCCGCCGCCGCCGCCAAGCCCCTGTGAGGGCCCCCAGAACAGCGCCAGGCCGACGAGGACGACACCGGTGTACGCGACGAACACCGCCGGCCAGCCGAACCACGCGGCGACGAGCGGGCCGGTCGCCTGTCCGACGGCGAACCCGACCGGCCCGCTGGCGGTGAACGTGCCGACCGCGGTCGCTCGCACCTCGGCAACCACGGCCTCGCTTACGAGTTCGATCCCGGCGTTCCAGACGATGACATACGCCACCCCGCCGAGCACGCGCGAACCGAGTACGCCCGCGAACGACCCCGCCCGGCCGGCGAGATACCCACCGGCGCCGGCGACAAGCAGCGCGCCGACCGCGACGGCGATCGCGCGTCGCGAGTCCGTGCGGTCGAGGACCCCGCCGACGGGGAGGCTCGCGACGACCGCGGTGCCGAACATAACGCCGACAACGAGCCCGGCCGCCGACGCGCTCACGCCGAGCGAGTCGCGCACCAGCGGCGTGACGCTTGCGGGTGCGATCTCGTAGGCGGCGAGGCCGGCGGAGATGAGACTGGCTCCGCCGACGAGCGCGAGAAGCGAGGCTCGGTTTTGACTCTGTGTCGCGTTCGCCACTACCGGGCGCTGGCGGGTCGTCGATATGAAGCTTCCCACCCGGCGCGGCAGTTATGTGCACGCCCGCGACAGCGTGGGCATGCACGTTGGGCTCGGTCCGGTCACTCCGCGAGCACTCCGAGCACTAGTTGCCGCCACCGGAGACGATCTTGACCCGCCTGCCACCGGCTCGGTCGATCTCTCCGATCTGCTGGCTGTACCCTATTGCGACCCCGCTGATGCCCACCATGGACTGGCGCTGTTAGAGCGCCGGCTGTTCCAGGCCGGCGATCGCCGGGCAGTCTTTCTCACCGTTTATTCGGTGGTGACCGCGCGGGTACGCCGTGATATCACCGCCGACCGGTTCCGCGACCCCGACTGGGTTGCTGATTATCTCACCGCGTTCGCGAACCGGTATCGGACGGCTCTGCTCGCGTATGAACAGGGCCATCGGGCCCGTGTTCCTGGCGCATGGCAGGTCGCCTTCGACGCCGCCCTCGGCGGCGAGACGCTCGTCACCCAGGACGCGCTGCTTGGAATCAACGCTCATGTCGTGTACGACCTTGCGTTTGCGCTTGCAGACGTGGATATTGACCCACGGCCGGCACGCCGTGCCGACCATGCCGCTGTCAACGCTGTTCTCGCGGGCCTCGTCGACACGGAGCAGGCGGTGCTGGCCGCCCGGTATGCACCAGGATTAGCAGCGCTCGACGCCGCTGGCGGTCGACTCGACGAGCGGCTCGCTTTTCTCACGCTCGCGGAGGGACGCGATTGGGCATGGCGTTGTGCTGTCAGCTTGGCCGACGGCGGGCCGTTCGCAACGCGGGCCGTCCACTGGCTGCTTGAGATGGTCGCTCTCGGTGCCGCTCGGCTTATCCGCTCGCCGACATACAACGGTGCGGCACTTGACCGGCTCCGTCGGCTTGAGGCGGGCGCCAGCCGGTGACACACAGGCTACTACTGGCGTACAACGACCGTACCGGCCGCTGCATCGCCGAGGCGCTTGCCGTCGCCACGTATGAGGATTACAACGACCGCAACCGACCAATACCCGAGCCCGTCGATAAGCCGAAGCGCATTGCGAACGACTGCCGTCTTGAGCCCTATCGCTGTGCCGGCGTCAGTCACAACAGCGAGGTTGAACAGCTGCTTTCCAAGCGTCTGTCCGCGCAGCCACTCCGCGAGGGTGTGATACAGGAACGCGACCCCCATGGCTGCGAGAAACGCTGCCATCCGGGGCTGTCCTGGTGCGGTCAGTTCGGCGACCGGCACGCCACCAACAAGTGCCGGGACGACAACAGCGGCCGTGACTACCAGTTGGTCACACAGAAATGCTGGAGTGCGGACCCAGAGTCCCGCAGGCGGTGGCGCGACAGCCACCCGCTCTGTGGTCATGTATCGGTCGCCAGTCGGTCAAGCCCGGCGACGAGGCTCGCAACGACGACAAGCCCGAGTACTGCAACGACAAGAAGCGTCGAGACGACGCTGACGAGCGGATCGAGGCTCTGTCGCAGCGAGTTCCATGCCTGGACTGGCACTGTTCGGGTATCCGGTCCGGATAGGAACAGTGCCATCACGAACTCTTGGAGGCTGACAATGAACGCGACCAGTGCTGCAACGACCAGTCCCGGCCGGACACCGGGCAGGACGACCGCGACAATCGACCGGGCCGGCCCGGCGCCCAAATCAAGCGCGGCCTCTCGCTGTCGCCAGTCGAACCGGGCGAACGACGCCTGCAACACCGAGAAAGTGAGCGGCGTCGCCCACAGTGAATGGGCCAACACGAGCGCGAGATAGCTTCCTTGCAGACCGAACCGGCTGAAGAAGGTCAGCAGTGTCACCCCAATAATCACGCCAGGCACGAGCAACGGGAGCACCGCCAGCCCGACAACTGCGGTCCGTCGCCGGCCGGTGAGGCGTCGTGAGCCGAGCGCTCCGGTCAGCCCAAGCGTCGTCGCGAGCGCGGCCGTCCCTGTGGCGACGAGTAGGCTGTTGACCAGCGAGCGGAGCCAGGTCGGCGATGCGAGCAGCTCGCCGAACCAGCGGGCTGAAATTCGGGTGGGCGGAAACACGACCGACCCTGAGGCGTTCAGCGCTGTTGCTGCGACGATCCCCAGCGGTAACACAAGGAAGGCAAACAGCGTTGCGACCACCGCACGGAACACCCACGCGTGGAGTCGTCGCTGCCCGATCTCACCCGCCAAGCAGCTCACCCCCACCGTCGAGCCGCCACAGTGCTGCGAGCAGCACCGCCAACACAACACCAACGGTCACGACTGCCAACGCTGCCGCCGCCGGCCAGTCGAATTGGGTGAGCAACAGCTGCGACACGAGGATCGCTGTTGTCTGCTCGCTTCCCGACCCAAGCAGCAAGGGAGCAGGGTAGGCCCCGACCGACCAGGTGAACGCAATGACGGTCGCGACAGCGACTCCGGGGCGCACATGTGGGAGAACGACCTCGCGAAAGACGCGCGGCCGGTCTGCTCCGAGATCAAGTGCCGCCTCGACAAGCCGGTCATCGAGTGTCGACAACACTGCATACACGGAGAGAATCGCGTAAGGGACGACGATATACAGCTGCGCGATCACCGCGCCAGCAAGGTTGTCGACGAGTAGCAGCGGCTCGGCAACGACGCCGACCCCGAGCAGGAGGTCGTTAACGACGCCCCGTGGCGAAAAGACGAGTACGACGGCGAACAACTTGACCACGATCGTCGTGAACAACGAGAGCACTGCCCCACCCAGCAGAAGTGTTTGCCATCGGCCTGCCGCTCGCCAGGCCGCGTAGGCGTACACGACCGCGATGGCGACCGCAAGGCCAGTCACGAGCACGCCGAACAGCAGCGTGAACGCGAAAATCTCGCCGACAAGTGGTGTTTCGACGAGATAGCGATAGCCGCTCGTCGCCCACGACCCCTCGACGAACGCGCCACCGTCGGTCCGTTCCGCAAAACTCACACGCAACAGATAGCCCATCGGAACCAGAAAGACCACCACATCAAGGATGAGCAGCGGCGCAAGCAACGCGACCGTTCGCCACTCGCGGGTGAGTCGGTCGAGGCCGATACCAGCGACAAGGCGGTTCTCCGCACTCATTGAAGCCGCTCACCCGCTGCGTCGAAGTAGGTGGCATCGGCTGGGTCCCATCCGACCCGGAGAGCGTCACCTGTGGTCATCGCCGTCCCTGCTGCCACGGGGCGCTCGACGAACAGGTCGGCGTCGCCGGCCGTCAGATAGATCCGGACGCTGGCGCCGCGGTGGATGGTTTCTGTGACCGTTGCGGTCAGGACGACCTGCTCGTGTTCGACAGTACCGCCGTCAGCGCTTGCCGGCTCGACGGTAAGATGCTCTGGGCGTACGGAGACGGTTACTTCATCGCCGGCCGACACTCCGGTAGCAGAGATTGGAGGGCGAAACTCTCCGCCCGTCGGCGTCTCTAACGTTGGCCGCTCGTTGACAGCGAGGACCTGGCAGTCGAAAAAGTTCGTCGACCCCAGAAACGACTCAACGAACTCCTCAGCGGGCTCTTCGTACACCCTCGCTGGTTCGCCAACTTGAACGAGTCGTCCCCGGTTCATAATCGCGAGTCGGTCGCCGAGAGTGAACGCCTCGTCTTGATCGTGGGTCACATACAGCATCGTCGTCCCGACGCGCTCGTGAATCCGTTTTAATTCGAGCTGCATCGTCTCGCGCAGCTGGCGGTCGAGATTCGACAGTGGTTCGTCTAATAATAGCAGATCAGGCTCGACGGCAAGCGAGCGGGCCAGTGCAACGCGCTGTTTCTGCCCGCCGCTCAACTGGGCTGGCTGGGCGTCTTCATATCCACCCATCTCGACAAGTTCGAGCATCTCACGGGCGCGGGTATGGCGTGCGGTCTCGTCAACGCCGGCCATCTTCGGTCCGAACGCCACGTTCTCGAGGACGCTCTGTTCGGGGAACAGCGCCCAGTCTTGAAACACCATCGAGCAGTCGCGGCCATACGGCGGGACTGTCGTCACGTCGGTCCCGTTGAGCCGAATCTGCCCAGCGGTCGGCCGTTCAAACCCTGCAACAGCTCGAAGTACGGTCGACTTTCCGGACCCACTCGGTCCCAGCAAACAAAACAACTCGCCGTCTGCAACCGACAGCGACACGCCGTTGACGGCAGTGAGGTCGCCGTATTCGACGGTGACGCCATCGAGTTCGAGCATCAGTTGTCCTGTACGAGCGCGCGGAACCGGTCGCTGAGGTCGCTTGAGTAGTCGGCCACCCGTGCGAAGTTCTGGAACGCCACCTCCTGGAGTTGATCGTTCGTCGTCGGAAGGTTATCCGCGGTCAGATCCGGGTGCGTTGCCTCTTCGTGCGACATCCCGAGATTGAACTCAGCTGCATACGCCGACTGGGTCTCCGGGTCAAGCAGGAAGTCGATGAACTCGTGAGCGGCCGCCTCGTTCGAGGTGCCACGGACGATCTGATAATAGTCGATGTAGCCCGTTGTCGGCGTGGGGACGGTGACGCCGATGTCGTACTCCTCGGTGGTCTCGGCTTTCTTTAGCCCGTACGCGAAAAAGTAGTGCCCCACATCGGCAAGACCCTGGCTCAGTGCCGTCCACAGTTGCTGTGTGCCCTGATAAAACGTTGAGACGGGGACCGACTCGATGAGTTCGAACAGCTGATCGGTGTACGCCCGGTCATACACCTCGTCGGCAAGCGGTTCGTCGTCCATGATGAGCGCGGCCATCATGTAGAGTTTGAGCCAAAAGTCCGACGGAAGCGCGAGGTTTTCTGCGTCAGCCGACTGTACGTCGGCCCACTGTTCAGGCGTCCACGAGGCTGTATCCTTATTGTATACGTATGCATGAGCCCCGTACGCGACCGGAGCAGCCGCCTCGGCCATCGGATAGTCGCGCAGTCGTGACTTGATCCCGCCTGCGTTCGACAACTCATCGTAATTAACGGGCTCCCAGAGGTCGTCCTGTGCGCCGCGATAGTGGGTGCGGCCAACGCCAACCGTCACGTCGAACGGTGGGTCATCGGCCGGTGACTGCCGGATCTTCGAGAGAATGCCCTGCCAGTTTCCTGTTACTTCTAGCGTATTGCCGGTCGCCTCCTCGTAACGTGGCTTGATGACCTCCCGAAACACCGTCTCGTTGGTCCCGCTCCATGCGGAAACACGTAAGCTCGTACCACCAGTCCCGCCGAGTGCAGAACAGCCAGCGAGAGCAGCAACGCCTGCTGCGCCTCCAGCTGCGAGGAATCCACGACGACCAGTGTCTCGACTCCGTTCTGCCGGTCGATCTGCCATTGTCTTCCTCAGGGGTTCTGCGAACAAAAACACCGCGTTCCCCACGTCACTGGCTCCCTTTGAGCGTCAGCATGTTGACCCAGCACGTTCGCAGACAGCCAGTCGTCGTCGCGTATTTTCGCCAGTGAGTGCTCTGTCAGCCCGCTGGCCGAGCTTCCTTCGGGTACGGTAACGCCATCCGCGCACGCTGATTTGGGTTCGGCCACTGATTTCAGGCGATGGCTCCACAGCATAGACGACCCGGCACGGTGTACGCTGGTTCGGACCCCGGTAGGGATGGTACACCCTGGCGGCTATGGGCTACTCCTGCGTCACGGCGATGTTCCGTACCGGCTCGCCACACTCTGCACACTCGCCGGGGTGGCGGTCAGCGA
>CAYZJQ010000041.1:0-2555 GCA_964478805.1 uncultured Halobacteriales archaeon
CTCATCGAACTGGAGATGGAGGGGAGCCTCGGGTAACATGAGCACGCAGGTACACGCCTCAGTTGACGAGGCGACGGTCAGAGAGATCAGCGAGTCGCTCGGCGAGCCTGAGTGGCTGCTGGAGACGCGACTGGAGGCGCTCGCCGCGCTGGAGGACCTCGAGTTTCCGTCTGTCATCCGCACGCCCGGCCGCAAGTGGACCGACCTCGCAGATCTCGACTACGAGTCGCTCGTCGACCCGCTTGACGCGACCGAGGAGAAGGACCAGGTCGGTCCCGACGACGTGGAGGTGCTCTCCTTTGCCGAGGCAGTCGAGGAACACGGCGACCTCCTCGAGGCGCAGTTCGGCTCCGTCGTCGACCCACAGACCAACTACCTGACGGCGCTGTCCACGGCGTTGTTCACGACCGGGACGGTCGTGTACGTCCCCGAGAAGGTCGACGCCGAGGACGTGAAGGTGCGGACGACAATGAACAGCCGCTCGCTGTTCAACTACACCTTGGTCGTCGCTGAGGAGTCCTCGTCCGTGACGCTGCTTGAGCGACAGGACTCCGGTTCCGATGTCGAGGGTAACCGCTACTACAGCGGCGTCGTCGAGGTCGTCGCCGGCGAGAACGCCTACGTCCAGTACGGCTCTCTGCAAGACCTCGACCAAGAGACGTACAACTACCAGATCAAGGAGGGCGTCACCGACACCTACGGTCAGGTTGACTTCATCGACTGTAACGCCGGCTCGCGGCTCTCGAAGTCCACCGTCGAGGTTCACCTCGACGGCGACAGCTCCGAGACGAAGATCGTCGGGGCCTTCTACGGCCACGAGGACCAGCACTTCGACATCGACGCCCGCGTCTGGCACAACGCCGAGAACACGACCGCGGACCTCGTCACGCGGGGTGTCATCGACGACGTGGCTCGGTCGGTGTATGAGGGCGTCCAAAACGTCGGTCGCGACGCCTGGAACACCTCCTCGTACCAGCGCGAGAACACGCTGATGCTCTCTGACGAGAGCGAGGCTGACGCATCCCCGAAGCTCATTATCAACAACCACGATACCGAGGCGAGCCACTCCGCGACGGTCGGACAGGTCGACGCCCAAGACCTGTTCTACATGACCTCGCGCGGCATCGGCGAACGGCGGGCGAAGAACATGCTCGTTGAGGGGTTCTACGTCCCCGTGCTTGAAGAGATCGAGGTCGACGAACTGCGCGAGGACTACGCCGCACTCATCCGGGAGCGACTCGCCAGTCGCGACTAGCGGCCGTCAAGGGTTGCAGGAGCCACACTGGCTCCCACGTCGTGGTCCGTGACCGGCCGAGGCACGATTCGTTCTCCTGTGACGACAGCGGCGCCCTGTCACTCGTGTGCAAGCGCTTATGAGCGTCCACCCCCGAGCGGTGGACATGACAGCGGAACCGCCTAGCAGGTCCGGGGGTGGCCGGTGAGCCTCTCATACCCGGTCGCGAACGACCACCAACTCGCGCGCCTGCTCCAGATCGGGATGGTGCTCGAGGAGGTCGTAGAGGCGCGCGCGGGGCAGCACTACGAAACACTCCCAGCGGCCGAGCGCCATGCGGCTATCGAGGACCTGCTCGAACACGCCGCGACCGAGTCGGCCAGCCATCGCGAGCGGCTGGAGCACCTCATCGCCGATCTCGACGCCGACCCAGTCGCGTACGACGAAATCGAGCAACTGGTGGCCGCCCGGTATGAATCGGACACCGACACTGATGGCGTGCTCTACGATCAACTCGCTAATGAGGAAACCGCGTACAAGTTCTACGACGACCTCGTGACAGCAATCGAAAACTCCGACGTGCGATTCAGCATCGACCGCGACCGCCTGCTCGCTACCCTGCGAGAAATCCGCGCCGACGAGGCCGCGGGTGTCGAACGAGTGACCGACCTGATGGACTCGCTATGAGTACGTTACGACCCGCGACGACGAGGAAAGCCGCATGAACACGCAACGACAATACCTGAAAGCGATCTATCTCATCCAAGAGGCGGCTGACGGTCCCGCTTCGACGGGTGATATCGCCGACAGCGTCGGTGTCTCCCCAGCCAGCGCCAACGAGATGATCGGCAAACTCCAAGAGCGTGGTCTCGCTGACCACGAGAAGTACAAGGGCGTCTCCCTCACAGAGGAGGGGATCGTCGAAGCACGCGAGGCCCTGGAAACATACTGTATTATCGAGCGATTCCTCGTCGAGGTACTCGATGTCGAAGAAGGGTTCCGTGCCGAGGCCAAGCAGTTGGAGTCGGTCATTGACGAGACCGTCGCTGAGCGACTCGATACGATCATCGACCGCGCCGAGCAGTGTCCAGACTGCTTCGCTGCTGATAGCGATGTCTGCTCACTGCTGGAAGCGGAACTGCCGCCCGAGGCTGCGGACTGAGTGGTCGAGAGGACAAGCGATTTGTAGTGCAGTTCCCTAAGGCCAATAGAAGCCCCGTGGTGTAGCGGCCAATCATATGGGCCTTTGGACGGACCGCGGGCTCTTCCCCCGCGTCCGGAGGTCAGCCTAGGACCCCAGTTCGAATCTGGGCGGGGCTAT
>CAYZJQ010000041.1:2655-19545 GCA_964478805.1 uncultured Halobacteriales archaeon
TTCACATGTACGTCGCGTCCCACCGCGTCGGCTTGCGGACGTTACTGCACTCCCCACATTCCATTTTTCCCATGGCGTCCATCGACGTAACGAGGGTGCTGCAGTTGCCACAAAAGAAGCCATACTTGTTCTCGCCCGTCTCGTCAGTGTAGACGGTAAAGAAGGCACCCTTCGAGCCACGGTCGGAGTCGTTCCGGTCGACGTAGAGCGCACGGCCCTGCGGTCCCTCAACGGTCGCCAGTTCTTCCGGGGCGCGTTCGGCGTAGACGTTTTCAAGGAAGTCGGTGCCGTCGATGTCGACATGCCGGTCGCCGACGTGGTGGAAGCCGAGTTGCTCGTAGAAGTCGTTCCCCTCGCGGTTATCCTCCAAGACGAGCCCACGGATGTCGGTAGCCCCTCGCCCGTCGAGAGTGTCGTGGGTGGCGCGGAACAGTTCCTCGCCGAGCCCCTCGCCACGGAACATCGGGTCAACGTGGAGCCAGAGGATGTCTCCCTGCTGGTCAACGAGCGCGCTCTCTGAGAATGCGACAATCCCCTCGTCCGTCTCGGCGACGAGCATCACAAGATCGGGATCGGCGAGTTTCTCCTCAATGGCCGCGTCGTCGTACCAGCTCTTTACCGCACCGCGGATAGTCTCAGGGCTGAGCGAGTAGGACGCCTCCATCGACGAGCGGGCGATGGTCCGGATCGCGTTCGCGTCCTCGGCCGTAGCTTCCCTCACGTTCATATCACCCTGTACGGCGGCTGGGGTCAAAAACCCACGCGCGGCCGCAAGTTATCCATCGTTCGTCCAGAAGGCGTCGCCATGGACGTCGCGCCACGCGAACGCGAATAGCCGACGTGCGGGGAATCGCTCAAGCCGACGCCCGTCAGCGCTTACTCCGGTTTGTCCGTCCCAAGCCGTTCCGTCGGCGCGGAACGCCTCCCCGCGCTGGACGGGCTCGAACTCGTAGCCGGGATTGGCGAAGGCGTGGACGCCGTCTCGGCTCGTGAAAACGACGACCGACTGGTCCCCGACGGTCGCGGTGGCGACTCCGCCCGCGTCTTCGACAGTGGACCGCGGAAACCCAAGGGCGTCGCCACCGGCCGTGATGCCGAGGACAACCGCCTTCGGGGACAGAACGTCGCGGTCCCATGTGCGCCCTCCGTTTCCACGGTGGGCGTCCAGCCCGAATCCAGTCCCCTCGATGTACTGTTGGTACGGGCGCGCTGCATAGTCGATCGGCACCGGGTCGTCACCGTCGCTCGCCGCTTCGCTCGTCCCACCTGGCGCGACGAGAACACGGGCAGTCGGGTTCGCCTCGCGAAACCGGCCCCAAGTCGTCACGCCCGACGGGACGACGTCAAGCTGCTGCCCCTCGAGCGGTCCGGCGATGGCGACGCCGCTTGTTTGCTTCCACTCGCTTTCTGTCTCGCGGTCGTACAGCACGAGTGCGTCATCGGCGAGCTTCCCCGAGACACCGAAGGACAGTATCCGGCCGTCCACGGTGGCATCATACACAATCGCCGAGCCGCATAGCGGACACCACGTCACTGCGACGGGTCGGTTGGCGATCTCATCATTAACGACCTCGTGGAAGTCAAGATAACGGAGCGGGTAAGCGCGCGCTTCCTCCCCCGATGTGAGGCCGACCACTCGCTCGTTCGGATTGTCGTGTGCCGCCACGAACGCCGGGTCGTCGACGCTAGGGATAGCGTCTCTGGGCAGCACCTCACGAACGTTCACGCTCACGTTCCTGCGAGTTCGAATCGAACCCGTTCCTCGCCTTCCCCCGCCGTCTCACGGCCGGTGATAGTCACCTCGCCGACCGCGCCGGTACCCCCCACATGGGTCCCTGCGCAGGCGGTGCGGTCAAAGACACCACCACCGGGCCGCTTGATCTCGACGATGCGGAGTTTGGTAATAGAGTCGGGGAGGAGTTCAATACGGGTGCGCTCAGGGTCGAGCTCGCGCTCGGCGTCAGCACGGTTCATCGTGTACCACTCTACTGGGGCATCGGCGTCGACCAGTTCGTTCAGCCGAGCCTCCACATCTGCGAGGTCGGTCTCGGTGAAACGGTCGTACGCGGCATCGAGCCGAGCGTACGTTGGGTAGAGCTGATTGCCGGTCGTTTTCGCGTCGTAGTCATCGAGAAGCACAGCCGAGAGGAGGTGCTGTGCGGTGTGATAACGGGTGAGAGCGTCGCGCCGCTTGGCGTCGAGCTCACCCTGGACTGTCGTCCCAGGCTCGAGCGCCGTCGCGTCGTCGTCCAAATAGTGGTAGACAGTGTCGCGCTTTTGAACATCGACTACGTTCCAGGTGTCGACTGCCGCAGAGAGCGTGCCGTGGTCGGCTGGCTGGCCGCCGCCTTCCGGATAGAAGTGGGTTGCATCAAGGACGACCCGGTCGTCGAGAACGCGGTCGACGGTCGCTGAGAACGACCGCACCGAGGAGTCGACAAGGTAACGCTGATCTGTCACAGTCGTCGGTACGCGGGCGCACACTTGTGGCTGTCGCGTGTCTGGCGGGCTTCAACAGAGGCTCACGTGGGTGTCGTAAACCTGAAGAGACGGAGCGGCCTACGAACGGTTAAGATGACTGACGTACGTACCCTTTTCCAATCGGGTGATCCAGATGGGGGTTGAAATCCGGGAAAACCCCGTCAGCGAGGAGGAGTTCGAGCGGATGCAGCAGTTCGTCCACGACTACCTCGCTGCCTCAGTAGAGAACGAACAGGAGGGTGGTCGGATGCGGTGGTACCCATGGCACTCCGCGGAGTATCGATTCAATCATATCCGCAACGTAACGGAGCTCGCAGCCGAGATCGCCCGACGCGAGGGCGCGAACGTTGATGTGACTCGTGTTGCCGCGCTGTTCCATGACATCGCGAAACTTGAGGCCGATCAGGACGTCCATGCCGAGGCCGGCGCAGAGGTCGCACGCCAATACCTCGAGACGCAGTGTGACTATCCCGAATCGTTCATCGAACAGGTGTGTGCGGCCGTGCGCGACCACTCGTATCAGGGTGATCTTGAGGACGTGCCGTTAGAAGCGCGCTGCCTGATGGAGGCCGACTTGCTCGACAAGGTGGGCGCGAACGGAACGACGTTGATGTTGCTCCGTATGGGGTATGAGGCACGGACCCACATGGACGCCAACGAGATGGTGACGCGCGTGCTTGAACGCGGCGAGGATGCTGTCTCACGGGTCGTCTCTGACACCGCCGAGTCGATGGCCCACCAGCGAATCAAACGTGTTCGCTGGTTCAAGGAGTGGCTTGAAGGTGAGGTTGCCGACATGGACTCCATCGAACCTCCGGTCGAAGACCCTCGCTAGACGAGCGTCGCCACGGCGTCGTAACAAAAGTAACACCCAAACCCTGCGAGGACGGCGGCCGAGCCATAGGCGACAACCGGCGCGAGTGCCTCCACTCGGTCGCGCGCCGCCACGAGCGCCGCTGGGAAGCCGGTAATCCAGAGCCCGATTCCAGCGAACAGCCCTACGAGCAGGGCGGCTGAGCCAGTGCGAACGACGGCTAGCCCAGCGGCGGCTTCCGACAACGGCGCAAGGACGTCGACGGTCCCTGGCTCCAGTAGCCCAACGCCAACGGTGAGCCAAAAAAGGATCTGGTAGGGATTGGTCAGCGCGAGCACGAACGCTTTTCGGAAGCCTTTGCCCTGCTCAGGTTCATCTGGCCCGGCATATGTCGCGCGCGCATCAGCCGCCGCACCGTACGCGAAGTAGAGCATCAACAGACCGCCGACGAACACCATCACCGCGCGCACCAAGGCGAGCTGCTCGACCACCGCGACAAGCCCGGCATACGCCAGTAGAAAGAACACGAAGTCGGCGGTCGCTGCGCCCAACCCAGCGCGTGCCCCGGCAGTCCACCCCCTGATAACGGACTCCTCGGCAATGATGGCATTCATCGGACCGGGCGGCGCAGCGAGTGCGAGCCCGAAGACGGCGCCGGCGAGCAGAGAGACCAGCGGCTCAAACACGTCCTCTTCGACGGTCGGTCACCTAAAAACGGTTATGTGGGAGTCTCGATATCCGGTTTCGCTAGTCGGGGCGTATGGAGATTAAATGCCCTTGCTCATCAGATGCGAGCGGATCACGTCGGCGTCTTTGCTCCCGGCGCCGGTATTGAGTAGAACGACGGTATCGTCAGAGCCGAAGGCGCCGTCGTCGGCAAGACTCCATGCACCCGACGCGGCGGCCGAGCAGGTCACTCCCATCTCGACGCCCTCGTGCTGGGCGACCGATACGGCCGAGTCCAAGATCTCCTCATCGCTAGTCGCGACCGCACCCCCCTCGGACTCCCGGAGTGCCTCGAGCACAAGCGGCGAGGCCCCGGGATCGGGAATCTCGATACCGCCACAGATGGTGTCGGGCACCTCCCAGGCCTCGTGAACCGACTTTCCCTCATCGAACGCTTTCACGATTGGGGCACACCCCGCAGATTGGGCGGCCCACATCGCTGGTAGTTCGTCGGTCAGTCCGAGTTCATGCAGTTCCGTCGCAGCCTTGTGCATTCCGACGAGGCCGACGCCACCCCCTGTCGGGTAAACGATGTGGTCGGGGACCGCCCAGTCCAACTGCTCGACGATTTCGTACAGCATCGTCTTTTTGCCTTCGTGGCGGTAGGGCGTGATGAAGGTCTTGACAGAGTGCCAGTCGTCGTGCTCGGCAATAGCGTCGGCGTACGCTGCGCCAGCGTCGTCGATCCGCCCCTCAACGACGGACATGTCGCCGCCGTGGACGTTGATCATGGCCTTGTTTATGAACGAGGCCCGCGAGGGGACGAACACATGTGAGTCGAGCCCGGCGCGGGCGGCGTACGCGCTGGCTGCTTGACCGGCGTTACCGGCAGTGGCGAGGGCTATATCAGTTGCGCCGTGAAGCTTAGCGGCGGTCACCGCGAGCGCTTGGCCACGGTCTTTGAACGTTCCCGTCGGATTGCGGCCCTCATCCTTGATGTACACCATGCCGACACCGAGCTCATCGGCCAGCCGTGGTGCCTCCACGAGCGGCGTGGACCCCTCGTCCATCGAGATCGCGACAGAGACAGGGAAGGGCAGGAGTGACTCATAGCGCCACAGTCCTGGGCCGTCCCCGGAGATGGTCTCGCGGGTGAGGTCTAGTGCATCATAGTCGTAATCAGGGTCAAGGATTCCCCCACACTCAGGACACCGGCCCGGCGCATCCTCGACGGCGAACGTCTCGCCGCAGTCCGTACACGTTAATCCTGCAAAGGCCGCAGTCGTCTCCATACCTGTCGTTGGTGCGGTCACAACTAACCTCTGTCCATCCCACGACCGCGGGACGAGAGCGTTTTCACTCGCCCGCTCAAGCGCTTATTCATGCACACCATCGTCGTCGGTGCGGGGCTATCGGGACTTGTTGCGGGGGCCCGGCTTGCCGAGGCTGATCACGACGTTACCGTTCTCGAATCGCGTGATGAGGTGGGTGGAAGAGTGCGCTCGACGCACGCCGAGGGGTTCACTTTCGACCGCGGTTACCAGGTCTTGTTCACCGGCTATCCGGCCGTCAAGCGGGAACTTGACGTTGACGCCCTCGATCTCGGCACGTTCGTTCCTGGTGCGACACTCGCCCGGCCGAACCACCG
Organism: uncultured Halobacteriales archaeon; assembly: GCA_964478805.1. GTDB lineage: Archaea > Halobacteriota > Halobacteria > Halobacteriales > Haloarculaceae > Halosegnis. Next base: position 8,265 of record CAYZJQ010000041.1, read on the forward strand.
TTCGACGCTTGCGGACCCGCTGCGTGCGCCTTCGACGCTCCTCGACTCCGCACTCAATCGGGACGTGACTCTCCGCGATAAGCTGAATACCGTCCGTCTGCAGCGGGTGCTCGGTAGTCGTGACTACGATGACCTTCTCGACGCGGACGACCGCGACATCGAGACGTACCTCACCGAACAGGGGTTCTCACAGGCCTATCTCGAGCGATTCGTCGCACCGTTCTACGGCGGCATTACTCTCGACCGCTCGCTCTCGACGGCGGCAAACGTCTTCGCGTACACATATAAGGCGCTCTCGGACGGCCGCATCGGTCTCCCGGCCGACGGGATGGGGGCGATCTCGAAACAATTGACCGAACGAGCACGAGCGGCCGGCGCGCGGATCGAACTCAACCGGCAGGTGACTGCAGTTGAGCCAAACGACGGCGCCGTGTGCGTCGAGACGACCGGAGAGACGCTCTCGGCCGATAGCGCTGTTGTCGCGACCGATCCGGCAACTGCTGAAGAACTCACAGGTATCGCCACCCCAGACGGTGCGAAGGGATGTGTTACTCAACACTTCTCATTACCCGACCACGTCGAGTTACGTTCCGGGAATCGTATTCTTCTCAACAGCGCTGATGCTCGGCCGAACACGGTATCGCCGAGTTCCGCGGCTCAACCCGCGTACGCCCCCGACGGTGAGCAGTTGCTCGTTGCGAACTTCATTGGTCGGCAAGAGGCGTCCGACGACGACCTTGCCGCAGAGGTGCGCGCCGCGCTCGAATCTTGGTATCCTACGGTCCGATTCAGCGAACTCAAACTCCGCCACACGGACCGAGTGGACTTCGCTCAGTTCCCGCAACCGCCTGGGTTCAGAGCGGGGCTTCCCGCCCCTGACGCCCCGGACGGGAACGTCGTCCTCGCCGGCGACTACACCCGGTGGTGTGCCATTCAGGGGTCGATGGAGTCCGGACGCGTTGCCGCAACCCTGCTCTCAGAGTAGCTGACGAAACTCTCCAAGCGGCGGGAAAGTAAGCGTCTCGTTGCCGGCTGTATCGCGAACGATCGGCCGGAGCGCATCGGCGTCGGTGACGAGTGGCGACTGGAAGTCGCGAGCCGTCATGCGGTTGACGGCGACGCCCGGAGCCAGCGGCGTGAAGGCTGGGAGGACGAGCAGGTCAGCGCCACGATACACTCCCTCACCGTAGAGAAAACACGGACGTCGCTGCCCCTCGATCTCAACGGTCGGGTGGTCGTGACCAACGACGTAGCCCGCCGCCTCCCCTTCCGGTTCCTCGTGGCCGTGACAAACGATCCACTCGCCAAGCCGATACTCGTCGATGGTCGGCCCCTTCCACACCTTAGTGAGCATTGCATCGTGGTTGCCCGGCGTGACGACGAGTCGAGTGCCAGCCGACCGGGCCGCGTCGGTCAGCGCCGTCACCGATTCCAACACGCCGCGTGGAAGCGTGGAAAAGGAGTGAAGCAGGTCGCCGGCAACGACCGCGGCATCCGGGTCATACCGCTCGAGCAGTGCTGCGAACCGACCAGTTACGTCCTCGTGCTCACCGAGGCGGACCTCAACGTTCGAGGCGGCGTCCCGGCCGAGATGGAGATCCGCGACGACAAGCGTCTCAACGTCGGGAAAGTAGACCGCGCGGTCGCGGAAGCGTCGCCGCATCAGTTGGTCGTCGGTCGCGGCGGTCAAATGCCTGCCGGGACCGATACCTGAAACCGGCATTTAAGCCGCCGGACACCCTCGTTCATGTATGGTCGAGGTCCTCGAGAACAAGCGGTCCGCGACGACGTTCCGTGTACTCGCCGAGATTGCGGAACGCGGGCCGGCCGTCAATCAAGGGGAGATCGCCGAGGCGGTGGGCATCACTTCTCAGGCCGTCTCCGAGTACATCCGTGATCTCGACGAACGCGGGTTCGTCGAGAAGGAGGCGCGCTCCCGCTACCGCGTCACGAAAGAGGGCGTCGACTGGCTTTTCCAGCAGGCCGCGGACGTCCGCCGGTTCGCCGACCACGTTACGGAGGACGTGCTCGGGTCGATGCAGGAGGACGCTGCCGTTGCGACCGCGGCCATCGCGGAAGGCGAGACCGTCTCACTGTCCGTTGAACAGGGTTTGCTCCACGCTACCCCCGGCGATGAAGGGCCGGCGACGGGCGTAGCGACGACCGACGCACGCACGGGTGCCGTGGTCGGCGTCACCGGCTTCGCGGGCGTTATCGATCTTGAGCCTGGGACCGTCACCGTTTATCAGGTGTCGCCGGTTCGGTCAGGAGACAACGTCGACCTCGAGGCAGTTGCGGCGGCGGGTGCGCAAGGCGAGCTCGTCGCGGCCGACGGTGTTGAGGCCGTTGTCGCACTGCGCGAGGCGGGCGTCGAGCCCGACGTGACCTTCGCGGCCGGCGACGTGGCTGCCGACGCAGCGAGCCGCGGATTGGACGTGGTTGTGGTGGCGACCTCGGATCTCGCGGGGCGAGTAACCGACGCGCTGCGGGACGCTGGTCTTGCCTATGAGGTTGCTGATGCGTGAACTCTCCCGCCCTACGCAGCCGCTGACACGGCTTTCTTGAGGGCGGGGCTTCCTGCTTCGCCTCGCTCGTTAAGCACGGGGGGCTTAGCGTCCTACTATTCAGCTACGGAAGTGCCACGTCGGCGTCGGCCTCATCAGCCGCTTTAGTGAGTGCCTCGTAGTAGGTCGCGGCGTCAGCCTCCACAACGAACCGTGCGAGCGCGTCGAACCCGAAATCCTGCGCGAGGAACTGCGCGCCCATCCAATTTGTCGGCTGTTCGAGCTCTCCGCTCTCAAGTACCTTTGCGAGCTGTCCAACGATCTCCTCCGTAATTTCGACACGTGTCATGACTAGGGGTCTCCGTCTCATCCATCCGCCTGCTGCTTGGCGGCAGTATACGCCTCTCGGACGCGTTTGAACTCATCGCCGTCGCCGCCGTGGTCCGGGTGGACTTCCTTTACCTTCTCGCGGTACGCTTCACGGACCTCCTCGCGGGTGGCGCCCGCTGGAAGTCCAAGCGTTCTAAACGCTGCCGCGTCTGAGTCGAACGGCGCTGGTTCTGATTCCGGCCCGACGTCGTTCTCCGGCCCTATCTCCGGCGTTTCAAACGGGAGCCGGTAGCCGAGGTTCGCGCCTGGCATCTCGTATTCGACTAAAACGGCGTGGGTCTCGGAGCGGTCGATACGGTAGAACGCGCGCGGATCGAACGTAATCGCCACGTCGCGAGCGGGCAAATAAAAGGCCACGTTGTGTCCCTCGACCGGATGGTCCTCGGCGTAAGTTTCTCCGATCTGGTCGAGGTATTCGCGGATCTCCCCTCGACGGCGGCGGTCGCCGTCGAGCCGTTCGCTCGTCGGTCGCGCGCGCGTCGGAAACAGCCGGACTCCGACCAGGAACACGCCCGCGGCGCCGACGCTCGCGAGTAACCCGAACGCGACTCCGAGCACGAGCCACTCGGGTAAGCCTCCGATGAACTCGTGTAACACAATTACTTACACGGCGCCGGCGGATAAGTATCCCTCGTCGTCAGCCGATGTACCGCAAGTCGTCTTCGCTGGGCGTCTGTGCCTGCTGCATCTCCTGCATCTTCTCCATCACTTCCTCCATCTCGTCGGCCCGCTCCTCAAGCGATCCGTAGTCTACGTCGAACGCCAGCAGTTCACCCAGGACCTCCAACACCGCCCGCGCACTCTTCGGGTCGACAAGATAGCCGGAGGTCTCACCCATCAGACAGGCCGCCGGGAGGCCGCGCCGCTCACCTAACCCAAGCACCAGTCCAGAGATCCCGACAATGCCGCCGGCCGGCTCGTCCTCGCGGAACTCCACGCCGGCGTCCGCGAGAGGTTCCAACAACACCTCGTCGTTGACTGCCCCGACGACGGAGTACTCCTCAATGAGTTCGCCGGTCGGGACGCCCCCGAGCGCGTATGCTGCCGTACAGTCGAACTCCTCGGCCACGTCGAGAAACAGCGAGGCGACCCGATAGTGGCCAGGCCCGTCGCCGGCCTGATGATCGCCCGTTAACACGAGCAGGTCCTGGCCCGCTGCGTCCACTGCGTGATACTCCGCGCCAGCGAGTTGGCTACGGCCGTTCTCGACGGTTACCTGCGGTGGAAAGTGCTCCGAGTACACTGTCGCGACGTGTTCGCTTTCGAACTCCTCGAGAAGGTGTTCGACGGCGAGCTTCCCGACGTGTCCCACGCCCGGCAACCCCTCCACGAGCGTTGGCTCGTCGAGCGTCGAGTCGACGTGCCGTACGACTTCGAACTCATCCATGTTCGCTTCTGGGTCGCCGGCGACTTAAGTTGCGTTCGGTCCTCCGTCACACCAGTGAACTACCCCACCCTACTCGCTTACAGCTGACGCCGTTCGCTCCGTGCGGGTCGGGCTTCCTGGTTCAACGACGCGCTTTGCAGATGCAGGCGTACCCACAGGGAGTACAGTCTCCACAGGCGTTGTTCGGAGTATCCCACTCCTACACATTTGAGGCCGCGAAATAGAATGGTCCACGCCGCGTTTGCGTCCCTGTCTGCCTCAAACCCGCAGGCAGGACAGGAGTGGTCACGGGCCCATAACGGCTTCTCCGTCGAGACACCGCACAACGCGCACTCCTTGGTCGTCCCTCGCGGGTCCACCGCGACGAAGTGCGTCCCCGCTTGTTCACACCTGTTAATGACTGCGTGAGCCTGTGGGCCTGCAACCGTAGAGCGTATGAGAACTGTGCGGCGCTGTATCTCCCCCTGCTCGCGCCTTCCCTTCGGTCGGCGCTCGCTGAAGAAGGGGGCTTAGCGCCTCAGTTCAGCTAGCATGAGGCTTACGCGTCCGAGGTCGCAGATTGGGTTGTGACTGGCGTCCATCCCGGCCGGCGACCAATCGCAACGAGAGTCCGGCGCGCGGCCAGCGCGACGACGGCGCCAACCAGCGCCCACCCTGTCGCGACGGGAGCCATCGCAGCCAGCAGGCCGACCACAGCGACAGCGGTAAACACCAACCCCGCGACCGCACCCGCATCCGTCACATTCGTCGGTCCACGTTCCGTCACGTGGGTATGGTAGTACCGTCGCATCACGTCTGAACGAAGGGACTGGGCAGGCATAAGGGTAATCTGAATTACATTTCTGTAAGCCGGGTTACTGAAATCCAATTCACTACGCGACTCAGCCGTCGCGTTCCCGACGACGGAGGCGCCGACGGTACTCACCATGGCGGTCCTCTGGATTGTACGGCGCCGGGGCGCTGTTGACCGCCTCGGCTCCACACACTGGGCAGACCGCTCCGAGCGTGTACACCGGCCGGTCATGAGCCGTCTCCCAATCGACACAGACCCGGATGTCGGACTTCACCCTACTCCTCGTCGGTACGCCGATCGCGGTGGAAGTCGGCCGTGCCGCCGGCACTTTCGATAACCTCCGTTGCGCGAGCAGCGCTCGCTTCGAGTTCGGATTCGGCGGTCTTGTAGTTGGGTGCCTGTACGCGGATGCGGTACTCCGGCGACCCGACATAGGTCACCTCAAGATCGATTTCGTCGGGGACCTCTCCGTTCCCCTCGGCGGCTTCAAGCGCAGCACGGATCTCTTCGACGCCGGTTCCGCTCGGCGACCGGAGATCAACGTATCCAGAAACAGTAACATACGGGACCGAGACGTTCTCGCGGGCGGTGTTGACGACCTGTTCGACCTCCTCTTCTGAGAGATCCAGGCCGTCAAGCGCCTCCGGACCGTGGATGGCTGCCTGCTCAAAGCCGGCATACATCGAGCCGTATTCGGCGATCAACTCGTTGGCCACAGCGGAAAACTGTTCATCGCTGACGTCCTCGCCGAAGGCCAGTTCCATCCACTTGTCGGCTTTTTGCTCGTTCTTCCAGTCCTGAATCTTGTCCGACCGTTGGTGGTCGTTGACATCTTTGATCGAGAGATCGATCTGCTGGCTTGATTCGTCGACATCAAGCACCTTGCAGACGACCACCTGACCGACGTTGACGTGGTCGCGGACGTTCTTGATCCAGCCGCTCGCCACTTCCGAGACGTGGACTAGCCCCCGCTTATCCTCGTACTCCAGCATGTCGACGAAAACACCGAAATCCTCGATCTCGTCAACTTCGCCAACGACGAGCTCGCCGTCTTCCGGCCATCCTGAGTATTTCATATCTATCGATAACGTGCTGTGCCGGATAAAGGGTTCGTCACGCGGAATAAGGCTCACGACCGCCACTCCACGGTGAAACGGCGTTGTTACGCCAGCGGCGTCGCGGAGCGGTCCTCAACGACCTCAACAACCTCTCCCTCGAACGTGGCGATGCCTCCTGTCGGATGTGCGAGGACGTGACCACAGACAGCACACGCGATTTCGCTGGACGTCTTCTCGAAGACGACCTGCTCGTTATCACAGTCCGGGCACTCGACCCGGAGGAAACTCCCCGCCATTATTCTTGGAACTCCAGTCGGCCGGCGCGCCATCCGGGGCGGAGGTGTGCTTTACCACACTCAGCACAGCGGTATTTAAGATTCGTCTTCTTCGTCGGCTTGTCTCCCCCGGGCACCTTCGAGAAGCGTCCCGCGTTACCAATGACCGACCGGCCACGGCGTGTCTTCCGCTGCTCGTGAGTCATGCCCGATGTGCGGCCTCGACGGACCTTTTCTACCTCATGCTCATGATGGGTATTGCAGTGCGGACAGTACGTGTTGAACCGGCGTGGCATCTGCATAGTTGTTAACCCAGCGTAGCGCACCGCCCGGTAAAAGGCGTGTGGTTCGCCTCGCCGATCGGCACACGGATGCCTCTCCCGATGATGCCCTGTCATAGCCTTCGAAGCCCTTACTACGGGTTCACCCGAACTCCATGATATGAAGCGACTCATCATTCACGGCGACCCTGGCATTAGAAAGGACGCCGTGATCGAGGTTGACGGCCAAGAGCTCGTCTGCTTCCAGGTGACGCGCAATGGGGACTGGCACGGCCCTGATGAGGTCCAATTGTGGTGTACCGTTGGCACCGAAAACGAGCGTGAGGCCTATGCCCGGCGTGACTTCATCCCGATGCATCTTGAGGTCCAGAACGTCGACGCCGAGGTTGTTGAAGTCGTCAAGTCCAAGGGCGACTTGGCAGTTTAGCAAAGGCGTTGATCTGTGGCGCCAGCAACCTGGGTCCGTCCACCCCACATAGTGGACGAACAGATGGGGGGCATCCCCGATGCGATCGTCGCACCGCTTGATGTCGTTCGTTGCAAGGGTGGCTCCGCCTCGGGAGAAGGTAGTGGGAGCCCGAGCAATGTCCACGCTCTACGACCGGTGTTTGGCGAGTACATGCCCGGATTTTCGCCTCCCTGCACCCCGGACGATTTCTCAAGCCGTCACTCTCGTGACTCCTGTTGCCGCTCCACCGCGTAGATCGTCACCTCGCCACGTTGGACGGCCTGAACGCTCTCCAACCGGCTGACGGTGATCTCGCCGTACCGAGCGCGTTCGGCGGGCCCGACATAGACGTACTCGACCTCATACTGCTCAATAAGCGCGCGCTGCTCTGCTGGTGTACCGGTGTAGATGGTTCGCGTGTCGGCAACACGCTGGTCATAGACGACCTGCGAGCGGTACTGTGCCTCGTGGAACCAGCCTGCGACTGTCGGCACACCGGTCAGGCTTGCAGGCGCGCTCGCTCCGTCTCCCTGATCGGAGTTCCAGCGGTAGCCCGCGGGGGCAGCGGTGACGATAGTCGGCTGGCCTTCAAGCGCGTCTACATACTCGATGGCGGCGGCTTCGTCAGGGTGGCGGACGTCAACGAACGCAGTAGCGTCAAGCGTTGGTCCATACTCGTCGGCAGTTGGACTTCCGGTCTCGATGTGAGCCGGCACCGCGAAGACGGCGTACACGCCGGTCGAGAGGACCAGGCCGATGGCGAGCACGCGCCCGGCGACGGCGATTCGGCGGTCATCAAGCGGCGGGACGGTCTCGCGGCCGAGCGCTGCCAGCCGCGCGAGGATGACCCCGGCTGCGGGTGCCCACAGCGCCCAGACTTGGGCATACGTCTTGAAAACGGTATTAATGCGAGCAAAGCTCGTCCCTGCGTACTGGGCTTCCGCGACATAGACGTACTCGACGAGCAGGACGATACCCGCTCCGCCGACGACAAGAACCGTCTCGAAGCCAAGGTCATCGTGGTCACGAAGGAGGAACCACCCACCCACGAGTAAGGGGCCGACGATGGCAACGGCGTTTGCGCCAAGCACGAGTCCCCCGACAAACAATACCCCGGCCGCCCCTGCCGCCACCCCTTTGAGCGCGCCGTCGGTGGACAGCGCGTGGACTGTGAGATAGGCTGCGAACGCAGATAAAAATCCCCCGTGGACGACGAGCAACCCTCCGAGTCCGGCACCTGGCGGGAACAGCCCGATCGGCCGGCCTGACGCTGTCACGAACCAGAACGGCGCGACCCAGGCAACAGCGAGCAGGAGGACGCCGGCGGCGAGCGCGAGTGCTGTCCCCGACCGCGCGAGTTCTGTTCGGAGCAGCGCCATATGGGAGGTGTGCCCGCCGTCGGCCTCCGCCGGCCCACTGCTGGCTTCGGCTGGGGCTTCAACCTCAGTTGCCCCGAACAGAGACCGCGGGAGCCCGTCACGGATTCGTTTTGGTAGGAGAGTCCACGGTCGTGCCGGTGCGAAGGTGAGCACGAGAAATGGGAGGCCGAGCGTCACCGCAGGGAACGACCAGGTATTGACGGTCGCGACGTAGCCGCCTAGCGGGGGGAGAAGGCCGAACAGGAGCACCCGGCGCCTTCGTATGTCGGCCTCGGGCGTCCGCCAATAGGCGTACAGCAGCGCGGCGGCGAACAACAGCAGGTTCGTACTCATCATGTGTGCGTGGAGATCGCCGTTGAGCCACGCGAACAGGGGGAATTCGTTGATCGTTCCGGCGATAATTCGCGATGCGTCCCAGTAATAGAAGTCGGTCGGCGTCCACGTGAGGAGTTCTTCAGCCTCGAGTCCGGCAGCCGCGACCACCGGGCGAACCACAGCATCAGGGAGCACCCACGCGACGAGTTGGCCCGCAGTATAGAGGTTTGCAGCCAGCGCAACAAAAAACGCACTCAGTGCGCCAGCGGCCCGGCCGGCGACGCCGTAACCGTCAGCGACGGTCGCCGCTAACCCATAGGCAGCAGTGACAAACGCGGCGTAAAAGCCTGCGAGTGCGAGGTTGTACGCATACCGGGCCGGCGTGAACGTCAACTCGGCGAGCAGCGCAGTCAGCAGGTGCCCACCATAATAGTATTTGACTGGCGCGTTCGCAAACCACATGTCCTCCGGTGGAAGGGTATCAGATCGGAGCAGCGTCCGCAACAGCCCGAAATCGAGGAATTTCTCCCCGCCTAACGGCGTCACGGCGGGGTCGAGTGCCCGGATGCCGACGACGAACAGGAACGCGATTGAAAAAAGGACGCTGGGGACGAGAGCCCGTCGCAGCTCAACCTCGTCGCCGAACCGATACGAGACGGCGGCTAGGACGAACAGGCCAGCGAGCACCGCTGGCAGGCCGAACGCGCCGGGAATGTGGCCCGCTAGAAACCCGACCAGCCCGAGCGTCAGGAACGCCAATGGCACGGCGAACGAGGCCCCATGGTCGTAAAACCCGTCCAGCAGCCGCGCGACGGTCGGGAGTGCGGCCAGACCGAGCGCGAGGTAAGTAACGAGCCAGACGGCGACGAACCCGTACTCCATCGTCTTTCACACGGCGGGGATGCGAAATACGTCTTGTGGACCTGCCGTGCGGGCGCCAATTGGGTGCGTCCAACGCCACCTCATCGAACGGCTTTTGCTCGCCCGGGCGGGAAACGCGGTTATGGACCGGTCGCTCGGAATCGTAGTCCCCGCCTACGAACCCGACATCGGTCGGCTCGCCGACTACCTCGACGCGCTCCATGCCGAACTCGCGCCCGCCAAAGTCCGAATCGAACTTGACGACCCATCCGACGCGACGCTCACGGCCGTTCGTGAGCTTCCTGCGTCGGTGAACGTCGTCCCGTACCGCCGTGGCAAGGGCGCGGCCGTCACCGCCGGCTTCGAGGCACTCGAGACCGACTGCTACTGTTTCCTCGACGCCGACGGCTCGACCCCTGCACAGTGGGCGAGCCGTATCGTCGGGCGACTCGACAGTTCGGACCTTGCCGCGGGGTCGCGTCGCCACCCAGAGGCACACGTCCGTGGCCACCAGACCGTTGCCCGGCGGCTGCTCGGCGATGGCTTCGCGTGGGTAGCGCGCCGGCTTCTTGACGCTGCGCTATACGATTATCAGTGTGGTGCGAAGGCGATTACTGCGGAGGCGTGGGCGCACGTTCGAGACCACCTGTACGAACCCGGCTTCGCGTGGGATGTGGAGCTACTTGCGGTGGCCGCGGCACTCGGCTACCGAGTAGCCGAAGTACCCATCGAGTGGGAGGACGCTCCCGGCTCGACAGTCGAGCCAGTCCGTACGGCCCTCAACATGGGACTGGCACTGTTCGTCGTCCGCCACCGGGCAAAACAGCTTCAAAACAGTCGACTCCACGGCGCACTGGCCGCGGGTCGGGAGGATCCTGTCGCGCTTGTCGACCGCGAAGGCGACGGGAGGGGACCGACGTGAGCCGCACTGGCAAGCCGAACCACACGGCCGCCTGGGGGACACAGCGCCAGAGGGTACCGTGAGCGGCGAGTCGCTCTCTGCCCGCCTCCGCGCGATTGTCCGTCTCGACCGGATCAGCCAGTTCATCTCTGTTGGTGTCGCGGGTGCCTCTCTCGAAACGGCGATCGTCTTCGTGCTTACGGGTTTGTTCGCGGTTGGCGCGCTTCCCGCGAAGGCCATCGGTGCCGAAGCGTCCATCTCGCTGATGTTCCTGCTCAACGACAACTGGACGTTCGCCGACGAGGGGGGGACGGGACTGTTCGCGGCCGGGCGGCGCTACCTCCGGTCGCATCTCGTCCGACTGGGCGGGCTTACCGTCGCGTTTGCAACGCTGTATGTGCTTACTGCCTGGACCGACATGGCGTTGCTCGTCGCCGGTGTGGACCTCTGGCCGACCATTGCGAACGGGGTCGGCATCGGCGTTGGTATGACGCTGAATTACATCGCCGAGAGCCTGTTTACGTGGCGTGTCGACCGTGACTAACTCACACCCGGCGGCCGAATAACAATCCTTATCCGAACCGCTCTGATACTGAATAGTAGCGGGATGGGATAGCCAGGAGATTCCGCCGGGCTCATAACCCGGAGATCGGTAGTTCAAATCTACCTCCCGCTATGTTCTGTTGCTT
>CAYZJQ010000042.1:0-2521 GCA_964478805.1 uncultured Halobacteriales archaeon
CCGCCCACCTGATACAGAGCGTACGTCGCCGTCCCGACGACGAAGACGGCCACCGCGTGTTTCCAGCGGAGGGCGATCGCCTGTGCAAACGGACTGTCGGCCGCCGTCGGGCCCGACCCCGTGGTATCGTTCGACATACTCGTGAGTCCACGCCCGCGTTCGTAATCGTTTCGGGCCCCCGGCGGTGGACAGCCTCTTTACCTCCGGGAGCGACCCTCGCACGATGGCGGAGTCCCCGTGGTCGAGCCGACTACTCTCGCTGTACCCCACGAGCGGCCGCCCGCGGCCTGCACTTGATACGGCTGGCAACCGCGACGTCCTCTTCGATCGGGGGCTGGCCGCGCTCTTCGATCTGTTGATCTGCTACTTCGTAATTGAAGCACCTGTACTCTACCTCCTCGATGCACTCACCGGTGGGGCCCTCAGCGAGTGGCCACTCCTCCTGCCCGCGTCGCTCGCCGTGCTGGCGCCGCTCGTCTCCACCTACTCGTTCGGCTTCGAGTGGCGCTACGGCCGCACACCGGGCAAGGTGTGGCGCGGGCTCGTCGTCGTCGACGAGGAGGGCGGAGACCCGGGGCTGGGAGCGGTTGCCACGCGCAACCTCTGCCGATACGTCGACTACCTCGGCGTGCCGCCGGTCGTCGTCGGCGCGGTCGCGTCGCTACTTTCGGCGCGTGGGAAACGCGTGGGCGACCTGCTCGCCCGAACGGTCGTCGTCAGGACACGCTAGACTCGGAGGCTGTCGGCGTGGTCGGGCCGCTCGTCTTGTTCCGGACGGCCGTCGAGGAGCCGATCTGTTCGCCCGTCTGCGGGTCGAACAACATCATCTGCTCGGCGTCGATATTGAGACCGTACCTCCGCTTGCCTCCCTCGAAGTCGGCGTGGGTGACGACCGTCACCTCGCCGAACTCAGTGTCAAAGAAGCTGTGGGTGGCGTCGCCGAGCGGTTCATCGAGTTTGTGTGTCGCTGTGATGCCATCGGCGGGGTCGACAACGTTGATATACTGCGGGCGAACGCCAACGCGGATCGGACCCCCGACATAGCGGTCGAGCTGGCCCCCTGGCCGGTCGACATCGTACTCGTTGTCGCCGACGGTGACTGTGACGCGGCCGTTCCGGTCGTGCACCTCGCCGTCGAACAGCTGGCTCGTTGGCTGGCCGATAAACGTGGCGACGAACTCCGTTGCCGGATTATCGTACACCTCTTTCGGCTTTCCCACCTGCTCAAGTTCGCCATCGTTCATGACGGCAACACGGTCCGACAGCGTCATTGCCTCCTCTTGATCGTGGGTGACGTAAAGGACCGGACAGCCGATGCGTTCGGTCACCTGCTCGACGACTGGCCGGAGCTCGCGTTTGAGCTTTGCGTCGAGGTCACTCATCGGCTCGTCAAACAGGAACACCGACGGGTCGCGGACGAGCGACCGGCCGAGCGCGACGCGCTGTTGTTGGCCGCCCGAGAGGCTCGCGGGACTTTTATCGAGCTGTTCGGTGATCTGGAGGAGTTCGGCGGCGTCGGCCACCTTCTCATACCGCTCCTCTTTGGGGACGCCCGCGATCTTCAGCCCATACGCCATGTTGTCGCGAACGCTCATATGCGGGTACAGCGCGATGTCCTGAAACAGCAGCGCGATATCCCGCTCCTGCGGGGGTAGGTCCGTCACGTCCCGGTCATCGAACGTGATGGTGCCGCCGCTCGGGGTGTCGAGCCCCGAGACACACCGCAGGGTGGTCGTCTTCCCACAGCCGGATGGGCCGACGAGCGTGACGAACTCGCCATCCGAGATCGTGAGGTCGATACCGTCAACGGCGACGACCGCGTCGCCGCCGTCGCCGAACACACGGGTTACGTTGTCGAGTGTGACTGTCATAGTGAGCGGATCTGGAAGCCTTTCAGCAGGTAACTCTGGAGGAAGTACGCGAACAGCAGCGGCGGCACCGTCGTGAGCATCGACGCGGCCATCGCGTCGCCCCACGGGGCACCGTACCCCTGATTGATCAGTCGGAAGATCCCAGGGGCGAACGTCGTCGCCTCGTTCCGCGGGAGCAGGATCTGCGCGAACGTGAAGTCGTTCCACGCCAGCGCGAACGCGAACAGCGCCGCCGCGATGATCGCCGGCTGTGTCTGGGGAACGATCACGTCGCGAAACGCCCGCCACCGCGACGCGCCGGCGACCCACGCCGACTCCTCCATCGCCTCCGGGATGGTCTGGATGTACTTCCACATCAGCCACACCGAGAACGGCATCGAGATGGCAGTCAAGGCGATGATAAGGCCGACGCGGGTGTTGAGCAGGCCGATATCCTGCCAGATGAGATAGAGGGGCAACCCGAGCACGATGGGGCTGAACATGTAGCCGAACAGAAGGAACCGCGCGAAGTTCTCCTTGTGGCCGAAGTTCAGCCGCGCGAGCCCGTAACCAGCGACCAGCGACACCACGACAACACAGATAATGGTACCGAGCGTGACGATGGCGCTGTTGAACAGGTACAGCCCCACGTCGCTGTTGAAAATGACGTC
>CAYZJQ010000042.1:2621-6359 GCA_964478805.1 uncultured Halobacteriales archaeon
CTGGCCTCGAACGCCTCACGGTAGGCCAGTACGGGCAGGGTCGTCGTCGCGTACCCTGGCCCGCCTTGCGTGAGGATCCAGATGAGATCGAACTTGTTGAACATGAAGATCGACCGCAGCAGAACCGCTACCAGAATGACACCTTGAATCCGGGGGAGGGTCACGTCACGGAACATCTCCCAGCGGTTCGCGCCGCACACCTTCGCGGCTTCATAAAACCGTTCCGGGATCGACCGGAGCTGGGCGAGCGCGAAGATGGTGATGAACACCGAGAACTTCCACGAGCCGATAAGGATAAGCAACGGCATCGCCAGGTCGCGCTGGCCGAGCGCGAACTCGTTCGTACCCCACAGTCCCAGCCACTCAGCGCCGACCTCGTGGAAGACGCCGAAGAACGTGTCGAACATGAACAGCGCGAGCAGCGACACCACCACAGTCGGGATCAGATACGCCGTGAACACGACCGCGGTGATGATTTTCTGGCCGGTTGCAAGCCGGTTGAGCGTCAGCGCCATCCACAGCCCGACGACGAGTTGGAGCAACGTGCTCCCGATCATAAAGACGACACCACGGCCCAGCGAGCCCCAGAAGCGGTCGACCTGGAACACCTGGCCGTAGTTGCCGACGCCGACCCAGGTCCACTCCGGATTCAACAGTGGGATCTCGTGGAGCGACGCCCAGACGGCAAAGCCCACTGGGATAATGGAGATGATCGTGTACAGCGCGATGACGGGCAAGATGGTGCCGATTCCTGCGAGCGTCTCGCCGTCAACCGGGAGCCGGTCGAGAGGGAGGCCCGGCCGACGTGTGCCCTCTCGCTCGACCGTTTCGCCCGCCATCAGGCCACCTCCTGGGTCCTACTCATCGGCCGAACTGTTCGCGGGCATCGGCGACGATCTCGTTCGCCCGCTCAAGGCCGAATTCGTAGGCCTCCTGCGGGGTTGAGGTGCCCGTAACCACCTGGTTTATCATCTCCGCCTGGTGGAAGAAGCGGTAGTAGTATACCCCGATGGGGCTGTTTGCCAGAATCCCTGGCTGGTCGTTGTTGCCGTAGTACTCCGGCAGGATCTCGTTTTGTACCCGCTGCAGCCCTTCCAGCAGATTCGGGTACTCGCTCCACAGGTCGTAGCTCTCGAACGCTTCCGAGGTGATGATGTCGCCGTATGCCGGGAGGAACCGGCTCGGTTCTGTCTCGTACATCCGGGCGCCACGCTCAGCGTCGGCGGCATAGAGATACTCAAGGAAGTCACGTCCGCCCGCGGCCGCATCTGCCCCCGAGAACAGGTGGTGGCCATCCATCGTCGGGTTCGACAGCTCGGAGTCCTCGACGGAGATGCCGCCTTCCTCCCACAACGGCAGCGGCGCAACGCCTGTGTTCTCTGCGATTTGGGTCACGCCCGCGGAGGCGGCGACGCCGCCGGGCCACATGTTGAGGTTGTACTGCTGGGCGAACTGGCCGCCGGCCCAGTTGCGCAGCGACGTCCCCCAGCCGATGCTCGTCGGGTCCGGCGAGTACTGCGACAGCTCGCCGAAGAACTCCAACAGCGTGACGATCTTGTCTTCTGGGAAGGCGACTTCAACCTCTGCCGTCGAGAGGTCGTCCGCGTCCGGATTCACGAACTGGAGTTCACTCGCGCCCATGTTCCCGAGATACGACTGGAACTCGTCGTGGGCCTTGCCGACCTTCGAGCCCGCCAGCCCGTAACCACGGATGTCCATGTCGGACTCATCGATGATCCGGGCGTTCTCAAGCAGGCCCTGGAAGGTTGTTGGCACCTCAAGCCCGAGTTCGTCGTACACGTCCGTCCGGTAGTGGAGCACGCCGACGTATGCCCCGTGGGGAAGCTCCCAGTAAGAGTCGCCCTCGTGGTAGGGGCGGCCGATGAGTTCGCCGCTGGTCTCCTCGGCGGCCGCGACCACGTCGCCCACGTCAGCGAGCTGGTCGCCCGCCCAGATGTCGCCCACCTGTTCGAACGTCGAGGAGTTGAGCTCGGGTGGGTCACCGGACTGGACGAGGTTCGCGAGCCGGCTCTCCTGGCCACCGGAGAAGCCGGAGTACTCCATCGTCACCGTGAAGTTGGAGTTCTCCTCGAAGCCGGGGACGAGCGTGTCCTCCCACTTGCCCTGCCAGGCGTCGTTGTTGTAATCGGTGAGGAACAGCACCTCGCCGCCCTGGCTGTCCCCGCCGTTATCACTGTCGTCGCCACCGTCGCTGTCGTCGCCGCCATCGCCGCCGTTCCCGCTGCCGCCGCCCCCACCACCGCCGCCCGAACAGCCAGCCAACCCTGTCGCGGCCGCGGTACCGGCGATTGCGAGTGCGCGTCGACGACTGACCGACCACGTGTCGTCGACGTCTTCCGGGACGATGTCCGTGTTGTCCTCTCCCATGGTCGTACGGTCATGGCTATTCAATAGTCATAAACCTACGGGAAATAGTACCGCAGTTTCCGGCTGCAAGTTACCATCGTAAATCTGGCGTGATACCTGGCCTACCAGTGGTTCACTATCCGCCGGCCTCGGTTTAGACCGTGAAGAGATGCCCGTCGGTCGGCACGTCGAGCAGCCCAATCCGGGCGCCCGCGTCCAGCCACGCATGCCCGTAGGAAAACGCCGCCAGCGCGTTCACGGGGTCGTCCTGTTCACGAAAATGGCGGCCGTCTTCGAGATACGACCGCGCCATTTCCGTGCAGTCGAGCGCCGCGTCGGCCAGCGGCGATTCCTCCGGCGGAGCGACGCTCGCGGCGGCTACCGCCTCGGCTAACAGTCGCCCATAGCGGTCGGTCTTTTCTTCAAGATTCGCGGTCATGCGGTCGCTTGACCGCCGTGAGGTTTCACTTCACCGCTCCAAGATGGACCCGGGCTCCGGTGCGGCCGGCAGATCACCCGAAGACCACGAACAACAGGAACGGAACCACGAACAGCACGATGAAAACGACACCGAGGACGAGAAGGTAACTCACACCGGTGCCGGCCGCCGAGCGGAGCGACGGATGATCAAGCGAGAACCGATCGAGCATGCCATGAACTCTGGGCGCTGGGTCTTAGCGGTTCCGCCTCCTTGGTCTACTCCTTTGCGGGTGGATGCAAAGCGCGTCGTAGAAGCAGGAAGCCCCGAGGCTTGACTTCGGGGCAGGTTCACGCGAGGATGTCTTTGACGCGGCGCGGCTCGCCGGACAGCGTTGGCGCCTTCTCGACGAGCTGGAGCACCTCATGGTCCGTTACGTCCGGATAGTCTTTTTCCGTTGCTTCTTCGATCAGCGCCTTCTCGAGGCGGAACTCGGTCCCCTCGTACACCACGTCTACGCCCTGTTCGTCGAAGGAGAGCACCGTCATACCCCTCGTTGGCGTCGGTGGGCAAAAGCCGCTGCGCTCTCGCCGCTGCGTGTGACGCACGTCAGACACCCCCGGTGGGATTATGTGTACGGGTGGCAACGCTCGAGTATGCCACTGCGGTCCCACCCGCTGGACCGTCTCGCAATCCCAGACGGCACGACCGTCGAGGAGCACGACCTCGTGGTCGACGGTGACGTGGTCGTTGGCGGCCAGTCCACAGTGGAGTTCGGCGTTCGTGGCCGGAACGTCATCGCCGGCGAGCGCGTCCGCTTCGGCGGTGATATCGAGGCCGACGGCGACTGCCGGCTCGACATGTGGTGTGATGTCGCCGGCAATGTGCTCGTCGGCGAGGACGCTTACCTCGGCGAGCGTGTCCATATCGGCGGCCAACTGATGGTCTCAGGC
>CAYZJQ010000042.1:6369-19249 GCA_964478805.1 uncultured Halobacteriales archaeon
ACCTCGATATCGGCGACGACGTCGACATCGAAGAGGGGTTCGAGGCGAACGGCTGGATCGTCATCCGCAACCCGGTTCCCACCGTCGTGTTCCTGTTCATCTACCTCGCACAGCTGTTGCGCATCGGCGAAGAGGAGGCCGCGGAGGAGGTGTTCGAAGAACTCGCCACCGAGCGCGAGACCGACCCCGTGTTGGTGCCGCGGTCAGCGCACATCTCCGACGACGCCTGGCGCGTCTCCACGCCCGCCGAGGTGGGCGCCGACTGTCGACTCCACGGTAACATCCGCGCGGCCGAACTGGAGGTGGGCCGGGATACGGAACTATTCGGGAGCGTCCGGGCGAAGTCGGATATCACCATCGACCCAGGGACCGTAATCCACGGGGACGTCACGACTCGAGGCGGTACGGTCCGAATCGCGCGCGATGTCCATGTCCGCGGTGACGTCTCCTGTGAGGACCTCGAGCTCGACGACGACGCCGAGGTCGACGGGGCCATCCGCGCCCGGGGAGAGGTTCGGGTAGTCCGGTCCGATACGTCCGCCTCCGATGGCGCGCTGGAGCCCGCCCCGGCAGACTCGACCGACGACGCCGACACCCCTGAACCGGCCGTGGTCCGCGTCGAACCAGCGGTGCGTCGGATCGGTGAGGCGTCCGAGCCGGAGGCGGCTACCGATGCGGCGGCCGACGAGGCGTCGCCGTCGAAGCCGCCTGTCGAGATCCCCGACGCCGAGGATCCAGCCGACGCCGACGAGTCGCCCGATGGGCTCGCGGGGGCGCTGGCCGAAGCAGAGCGCCGGTAGCGAGCGGTAGACCCTTCTACCGGGAGGCGATACCCGGAGTATGCTCTCCGTCGCGCTCGCCGGCAAGCCTAACGCCGGGAAATCTACCTTCTATAAGGCGGCGACGATGGCCGACGTCGAGGTCGGGAACTACCCGTTCACCACCATCGACCCGAATCGGGGCGTCACTCACGCGCGCACCGAGTGTCCGTGCTTGGCCCGCGAGGAGCGGTGCGGTGACGAGAACTGCCACGACGGCACGCGGTACGTCCCGGTCGAACTGCTCGACGTGGCCGGGCTCGTTCCCGGCGCGCACGAGGGGAAAGGGCTCGGCAACCAGTTCCTCGACGCCCTGTCGAACGCCGACGTCGTCCTGAACGTTGTCGACGCCTCCGGTGGGACGAGCGCCGAGGGAGAACCCGTCGAGCCGGGCGCCTACGACCCCACGAACGACGTCGAGTTCATCGAACAGGAGATGGATCTGTGGATCGCGGGCATCCTCGACCGCAACTGGGAGACGGTAACTCGGCAGTCGCGCTCCCCCGACTTCGACATCGACGACGCGCTCACCGAGGTCCTGACCGGCGTCGGCGGCTCCGCAGCGGACGTGGCCCGCGTCCTCCGCCGGGTCGAGTACCCGACAGCGCCGCAGGCCTGGGAGGACGTTCACCGCGAGGCGCTCGCCGCCGAGTTCCGCGCTGAGACCAAACCCATCGTCGTCGTTGCGAACAAGGCCGATATCGCCCCCGAGGGAAACGTCGCGGCGCTGCGTGGGGCCGCCGCCGGCCCGGTGGTGCCCTGCACGGCGGACGGTGAGCTCGCGCTCCGCAACGCCGCCGCCGCGGGCGTCATCGCCTACGACCCCGGGGACCCCGATTTCGAGATACTGGGCGACCTTTCAGATGCGCAAGCGGCGGGACTCGAGCAGATCCGAGCGGTGATGGACGAACACGGCGGCACGGGTGTCCAGGCGGCCATCGACACCGCCGTCTACGACCTGCTCGACCACGTGACCGCGTTCCCCGTTCAGAACGAGACACGATGGACGGATGGCCAGGGGAATATGCTCCCCGACGCTTTCCTGTTACCGGAAGGGTCGACGCCGAAAGACCTCGCGTATGCCGTCCACTCGGATATCGGCGACGGCTACCTGCACGCCGTCGACGCACGGGCGACCCGTCGGGTCGGCGAAGACCACGAACTCACCGAGGGGGACGTCGTCAAAATCGTCTCGACGGCGAACTGATGGACCGTAACGGCAGAGTGCGGCTGTCGCTCGGCGCCTTTGTGGTCGCCGCGCTGGTCGGACTCCTGCTTGAGGTTGCGCTGCTTGGCCCGGCCACGTTGCCGTTGGGCGTCCGGAGCCTCTTTATCGCGGTCGGGGCCGCAGCGGGGATGTGGATCGCAAGCAGTGAGCTGTGATTACACGTCCTCCTCGGTGAGAACGGCCACGTCCCACTCGCCCTCTGGAAGCTCGGCTTCCACTTCGATTTCGACGCAGGCGTCCGGGTGGAGCAGGCTCGCGACCCCGACCATCGTGCTCGCGGGGTAGTGGGGATGATCGAAGAACTCCTCGCGCGCCTCGTGGATCTCGGCCTGTGTGGCCCGGGAAAGATACTCATCGCGAACGTAATACCGCGTCACCACGACGTCATCCATACTGCCGCCGAAATCAGCGAGCGCCTGCCGACGCCGGTCGAGGATCGTCCGGACCTGCTCACCGACGCCCCCGTCGACCGCGAGCCCGCCGGTGAAACACACCCGTCGATGGGTCCCATGGTCGGTGATCGTCGCGTAGGCGTCGTTCGGCTCGTCCAACTCGTCGGCGGGCGATTCCCGGAACGTGGGAAGCACGACCGTCTTCTGCATAGTCCTGAAGACGCGGGCACGCGCAAGAATCCAGCGACGGTGTGTGAGCTGTTCACTCCCCTTCGACGCGGCGTGAGTCGTGCAGCGTCTCGTGGATGCCGATCACCAGGGCTGGGACGACGAACATGAACAGATGCTCCTCAAGCGGGATTCCGAGCAACTCGACACCCGTCCGCAACGGAATCGAGAACACACCCACTTCGAGGGTGTACCAGTCCCAAACGAACGCGAGCGGATAGAGGACGAGCACCGTCCGGAGCGCACGCCATACGGCGCGGGCCCGGACGAGCAGCGCGACCGCGACCGCGCCGAAGGCTACTTCGGTCGCGAGGTAGGTGTAGGGGCCGAGGATGCCGATATCGGGGAGTCCCACGCCGGCGAGCGGACGGAACCAGACGGCAACGACGAGCAGTGCGAGGAACACATACGCCCCACGGATGAGCAGCATCGTCGCTAACTCGGCGTCCGCACGGGTTGCATAGAGGGCGACGACGCCGAACGCCAGGGCCGCCGCGGGCGCCGCCGCCGGCAGGATGCCATCCACGGCGAACAGGACGACAAGCACAAAGCCAGCGTATACGAGCGCGTAGGCGACTCGGCGAGCGCGAGCCCGCCCGAGCACGACTGCCACTGTCCGCTTGGCGATAGAGCGGTCGTAGTCGTAGTCTTTCGAGTCGTCGATGATTTTCACGCCTGCAAGTGTCGTACAGAAGATGAGCCCGAAGGCGAGCGGTTCGGGTGCGAGCGCCCCCGCCTGTGCGTGATACCCCCCGACGATGGCCAGCGCGATGCCCAGCGGGTAGCCGAGCGTCGTCGTCACGGGATTGGTATCGAACTGTGGCGCATGGAGGAAGCCGAGCAGCCACATCGGCACCGCAAGCACCGCCGTCGCAGGGCCGGCGACGACGCCCAACCCGAGGGTAACGACCGCGAAGCCAAGCGTCGCTCCAGCGAGCGCGCGGCGACACCCCGACTCGCTCATTGGGTGGTCGTCGTCTTCGCCACGGGCGTAGAAATCCACGTAGCCATCCTTCACGTGGGCGGTATAGACGGCAAAGAACGCAGCGAGCAGGTGGAGCGCGAGCGGCAGAGGCGCAACCGTGCCGGCGATGACAGCGCCGAACGCGCTTGCGGCCAGCGGTGGCAACATGAAGACGGGGTGAACCTGCGACGCGAGCGCGTCGAGATCCGCCCGGAGCCCCTTCTCGTGCCTGGCGAACGGCATGCGTGACCGTGGCACCCACCGAGCAATAACGTTCCCGGCCTACCGGACAGCTGCGGTCGCCCCGCGCATCGCCTCAAGCGCCTCTTTGAGCGTCTCGACGTTCACAGCATACGAGATGCGAGCGTGACCGGCGCCGTGCTCACCGAACGCCGCACCAGGCACGACGACGACACCGCGGTCGATGACCGCATCAACCCAGCCGTCGGGGACCTTCGGCATCGCATAGAAAGCCCCCTGCGGCGTCGGTGTTTCAAGCCCCATGTCGGCGAGTCCGTCGAGCAGTACGTCCCGGCGCTCGGCGAAGGCGGCCACCATCTCATCGACCACGTCCTGTGGTCCGTTCAGCGCGGCCTCGGCGGCGTACTGGGCCGGCGCAGAGGCGCATGCCTGCACATACTGGTGGACGCGGAGCATCCGCTCGATCCGGTCGGTCGAGGCCGTAATCCAGCCGAGCCGCCAGCCGGTCATCGAGTAGCTCTTCGAGCAGGCGTTAACGACGGCGACGTTCTCGCCGAACTCTGCGGGCGAGCGGTGTTCTCCTTCGAAGACGATTCGCTCGTACACTTCGTCGCTGAGACAGAGGACGTCGTGGTCGTCGGCAATCCGGGCGAACTCGCGCATATCCTCCGGCGATTGCACCGCTCCGGTCGGGTTGGCGGGCGAACAGACGACGAACGCCGCCGTCTCGTCGGTGATGGCCTCTTCGACGGTCGCGGGATCGAGCGTGAGGTCCTCGCGCAGCGGCACGGGTTTGGGCGTCCCGCCGGCGATCTTCGTCAAGGCGTCGTAGGAGACGAACCCGGGATCAGGAAAAATCACTTCCTCGCCTGGGTCGACGTGGGCCTCGACGGCGATGTGGAGTGCTTCGCTGCCGCCGGCCGTGACGATGACGTCCTCCGGGTCGACATCGAGTCCCTCGTCGCGGGCGTGCTTTGCGGCGATCGCCTCGCGCAGTCTCCGCGTTCCCTTGTTCGAGGTGTACGCGTCAGTTTTGCCCGACTGGATGGCCTCGATCGCGCCTTGACGGGCGTGGTCGGGTGTCGGGAAATCCGGCTGTCCCAGCCCGAGGTTGATCGCGTCCGCGCCCGCCGCCTCGAACACCTCACGGATACCGGAGATGGAGACCTGCTCGACGCGCTCTGAGAAGCGTCCGGATGACATATCTGAGGCTGTGCGCGGAGGCCGATAACCGTACCGCTGTCGGCTGGCTGGTCGCCGCTTCGGTCGGCCTCAGTCGAGTTCCGACTCCAGCCGGTCGATGTGGCTCCGTAACACACGCAGGGTGGCGTCGGCGTCTGCGTACCCTTGATCGTACTCGTCGTAGGCGTGCTCAGCGTCCGCGAGGAACGCCTCGACGGCCGCCTGGAGGTCGTCGCTCACTGGAACCCCCGGATCGCGGTCGCCTCGGTCGACTCGTCGCCGCCCTCTTGCACCTGTCGTGCGAGCCGTTCGCGGGCCTTGCGGATCTCCTCGGCGTGGTCGACCAACGCGTCGGTATCGATGTCGATGTCGACAAGCGGTTCGATACCGTTGACGAGCAGCGCCCGCGCGGCCTCCGGGTCGGGGAACCGGGCCTCGGTCTCGACAATCAGCCCTGCCCCGTTCAGTTTGCGGGCGTTCGCCGCGTGGACGAGCGCGCCCGTCGGCCCGGAGACGAACCCGGCCTCCGTCGGCGGCTCGATTCCAGCTGCCTCAAGTCGCGTGCGTCCATTGCCAGTCGCGATGCCGTACACGCTGGGGACGCCGTTTTTCTCCTCGGGCAGCCCCGACAGATAGACGGGGAAGATGTCTTCACTCTCGAGCCACGCGGTGACACAGTCGGTGAAGTCCGCGGCCTGTGTCGGCGACACCGGTACGTCCGCTTGCAGCGCGAGCAGATCGTTCGCCTCGTCGGCGTACACCCGCACAGGTGGCATCGTTGTCGCGGAGCCGGCCCGGTAGACGGCGACCTTCGGTAATCCATCGCAGTGACAGGCTCCGACCCATTCCATCTCGAGTGTCTCGATCAGGTGGTCAGTCGCGATCTTGCCGACCAGCCCCGCGCCGGGTAGTCCCTCGACGAGCGTCGGGGCTTCCATCTCGAACGACGTGTGGACCTCGACCTGTGCCATAGGCGTGGGTTGGTGGCGTGGGTCATAAACACCTGCCCGGCCGGCGCGAACACTGTCCGACGCACCGGACTTATCCCCACCGACGCCGCACATCCGTGCGATGGTCGCCCTCCGTTACGAGTCGGGAACGATCCGTGTTGACGGCGACCCCGGGGTGCCGCTGCCCGACGTGGTCGCCGATTCACGCTCGGAATCGGGCCGCGCGCCCGCCTATCGGTACGCCGCTATCCGTGACGCGCTCCGACCGCTCGATATCGATGTCGCTGACCGGGTGCTCTCGCTTGCTGAGGTGCCACCGCTTGAGTCGACGTACGAACTCCGCGATTACCAGCGGGCAGCGCTTGAGGCCTGGGAAACGGCCGACCACCGCGGGGTCATCGAACTCCCGACCGGCAGCGGCAAAACCGTCATTGCCATCG
This sequence comes from uncultured Halobacteriales archaeon, assembly GCA_964478805.1. GTDB lineage: Archaea > Halobacteriota > Halobacteria > Halobacteriales > Haloarculaceae > Halosegnis. The sequence goes on from CAYZJQ010000042.1 coordinate 12,773, forward strand.
GCGCTATCGAGCGATCGGGAACACCGACGCTTGTGGTCGTCCCCACCATCGACCTCCTAAACCAGTGGCGGCGCGAGCTAGCGGCCGAGTTCGACGTTCCGGTAGGGCAGCTTGGCGGCGGCGAGCAGCGCGTTGAAGCGCTCACCGTTGCGACCTACGACTCGGCGTATCTCCGCGCAGACGACCTGGGCGATCGGTTCGGTCTGCTCGTCTGCGACGAGGTCCACCATCTCGGGGGCGAGGGCTACCGCGACATCGGCCGGCTGTTCGCCGCTCCTGCCCGCCTTGGCCTCACGGCGACCTTCGAACGGGCTGACGGCGCTCATGAGGTTATCGAAGAGCTGCTCGGCCAGAAAGTGTACGACCTTGCGGTCGATGACCTCGCGGGCGAGCATCTTGCGCCGTATGATATCAAGCGTGTGCCCGTCGAGCTTACTGATGAGGAGCGTGCCCGCTACGACGAGGCACAGGGCACGTTCACCGACTACCTGCAGTCGTCAGACCTTACATTGGCTTCGGGAAGCGATTACCAACAGCTCGTTATGCGCTCGGGGTCTGACCCCGAGGCGCGTCGCGCGCTGCTCGCTAAACAGCGCGCCCGCGAAGTCGTCGCAAACGCCGAGGCAAAGATCGCGGAACTGGCACGCATCCTCGACCGGCACGCCGACGATCGGATCATCGTCTTTACCGCCTACACCGACCTGGTCTATCGGCTCTCCGACCGCTTTCTCCTGCCCGCAATCACGAGCGAGACCGGCACCGCGGAGCGCCGTGAGATCCTCGAGCGGTTCCGCGACGGCACCTACTCGCGGGTCGTCGCGGCGAACGTGCTCGACGAGGGAGTGGATGTACCGGACGCCAACGTCGCGGTCGTCCTCGCCGGGTCCGGGAGCGAACGGGAGTTCACTCAGCGCCTCGGTCGCGTGTTGCGGCCCAAGCGAGCAGGTAGCTCGGCATCCGGGGACGCAGGCCCTCGACCGTCGACGGGGATGTCGCTTGGCGGTCGCGCACTTCTGTACGAGCTGGTGACGGAAGAGACCGCCGAGGAGCGGGTCGCGGCACGGAGGCGGTAATGCTGACGAAGGAGCTGCTGCGGGTCTCGCGGGCCGGCGGTGGCTACCATCCCCAGTTCACCGACGGCGATGAGGCGGCGACGACGCTTGCGGCCCGCGTCCTCGCGACGTACCGCGACCACGTCGGTGAGCCACGCGGTGCCCTCGAGGATGCACTCGAGGAGCTGGAGCGCGAGGCGGCCGACTTCAAGCTCGTACGCGGGTTCGCGAAACTGCTCGAGCGGGAGTCGACCTTCGAAACGCGTGCCCCCCTCGACCCCGAGCGGGTCCGTCGGGCGGCGTTCGAGGCTGCCGAGGCCGTCGGCGTCGTCACCGCAGCGGACCGCCGGACGGCACTCGACCGCGTTGCCGACCGGTTCGGCGTGTCGCGAGCCGACGTGACGGCGTCGCTGTACGCCGACCGCGAGGTCAACCAAGTGCTGAGAGGGTTCGATGCCCGGTGGGATGCCGCCGCCCTCTGTGCGCAGTACGACCTTTCACTTGCGGCGACGGCGCTGTTCGATGCGACCGAGGTCAGGGTGCGCTCCTCGGAGCCGAAGGCACTCGTCTCGGCGGTGAAACGACTCCGGCTGCTGTACGAGATCCGGAAGACCGCGTCGGGCCGTGAGGTGGTCGTCACCGGCCCGGACGCGATCTTCCGGCGGTCGCGCCGTTACGGAACCCAGTTCGCACGGCTGCTGCGAACGGTCGCACAGGCACCAGACTGGTCGATAACCGCGACGATCGACGATCGAGGCACCGAGCGCACGCTCGAACTCGACGCCGACGACGTGTCCGTCCCCGGGACCGAGCCGGTCACCGAGATGACGTTCGACTCCGGCGTCGAGGCCGACTTCGCCGCCCGGTTCACCTCGCTGGACCTCGACTGGGCGCTGGTTCGTGAGCCGGAGCCACTCGCAGCCGGCGAACACGTCGTCATCCCCGACTTCGCGTTCGACTACCGGCACGCGGAGTTTCGGGTGTTCTTCGAGGTGATGGGCTTTTGGACGCCGGAGTACGTCGAAAAGAAACTCTCCCGGTTCCGCGATCTTGAGGACGTGCGCCTGCTCGTCGCCGTTGACGAGTCGTTAGGCGTCGGCGAGCAAGTCGAGACGCTCACCGACGGTGCCATTCCCTACTCGGGGACGGTTCGGGTGAAGGAGGTCGTCGCGGCGCTGCGAGAATACGAAGATTCGCTGGTCGCGGCGGCTGCGGCCGACCTCCCCGAGGTGCTCGTCCCCGAGGCGGATGTCAAACCGCTTGCGGCACTCGCTGCCGACTATGGAGTAAGTGAGGCCGCCCTCAAGACGGTGCGATTTCCGGCACATGAACTCGTCGGCCGCACGCTGGTCCGACCGACCGTCCTCGACACGGTCGACGACCAGCTCGAGGTAGGAATGTCACTCGCAGAGGTCGAAACGACCCTCGACGAGTTCGGGCTCGACGACGCGAGCGCCGTCCTCGCACGGCTCGGCTACCGGGTCGAGTGGACGGGGCTCTCGGGCGGGCAGCTCCGTCCGAAGTGAGTCACCGCGAGTCGTCGACGACCAACGCGGCGTCCACGTCCACGACGGTCGCGACGATGTCGTCGAACGCTGCGGTCGAGACGTAGCCCGCGTCACCAACGTAATCGCGTGTCGTTGACTCTACCTCGAAGCCGTGCACACCGGCAGTAATAACGACGCTGTTGCCCGTCTCGACGCGGGCCATGTGCAGGTAGACGACGGTTGATGACTCCCCACCGAGGATGCCGGCGTGGCTCTCGACGGTCACTGACTCGCTTAGAAGCGTCCCGGCGACCGTGTCGAGCTGCTCGGGTCCGCGCTCCCAGTTGACCTCACCGGAGCCGCTGACGCCGGCCGAGCGAAGGAACGATTCGGCCGCATTGTTCGTCAATAGATCGCCGAGACTGACCTGTGCGAGCGGATTCAGCGTTTGCCCAGCTACCGACGCCTTTGGAGTGCTCAATACACCCAGCGTGAGGTCGCCGTCCAGCTCACCGTAGACCGAGACGAAGCTCTCGACGGTCGCTTGCACGTCTTGGCCGGCTACTGTCCGGCTGATAACCCTGCTGTCGCGCCGCTCCGTGGCCTCGATGAACCCCAGTTCGGACTGTGCGTCGTCCGGAAGCACGACGGCGGCAGCCACGAACTCACGGTTCGTAACGTCGCTACACCCGGCGACTGCGCCGACTAGCGCCGTCGCTCCCGCTGCTCGAAGGAACGTTCTCCGGTCTATCCCGTCCGCGCGTCGGCGTTCGACCTCCATACTGGTTATTAAGAAATTCAGTTTTGGTATTAAACGTTTTAGGCGATTCAGCAGTCAGAACGCCCTGCTGCTTGGCTCACCCATCGATATCGAGAACGCGCAGGCCGTTCGGCGTGTTCCGCAGGTGGAACAGCCGCCGGTCGTCGGTACGAGCCGCTATGCCGAACGGCTCGCCGCCGGGATGTGGCACTCCGACGGTGGCTTGCGTAAACACGACCGCTTGCTCGTCGTCGGGACACCTCGCCCCGGCCGCTGACGTCTCATAGGTGAGCGTGTAGTTCGCCAGCCCGGCCTCAGTTAGCGTCGCGTCGTTGACGCGCCCTTCCGCCCCTGTGACGGTGACGTTCGCGCGTATCGTGAGGAACGACCCTCGCGTGTTGTTGCCGACGCTTACACGAGCGGTCGTGTCCGCGTCAGCCACACAGGTCGCGCCGTCGGCCGAGAAGCTCGTCACCGCCGGCTCCACGCGTGGCCGCTGGTCAAACGCACCGGTCCCGCCGAGAAGAGCACCTGCCGCAATCCCGCCAAGCAGCAGGACGACTGAGGCGACGGAGATGACGAGGAACATCCGATCCATGCGTTGTTTCCGCCCCCCGCCGGTATCAGCACACCGGCCCGTCGCTACAGCTCCCGGCGTGTCCCCTTCGGAATCTGTGAGCGCAACTCGCCGTGAAGATAGAGTCCGACGCCAATGGGCTCCGGGCTGCCCCCTAACTCGTGGGTGACGATGAGGTAGCCCCAGTCACCGTCCCATCGTGGGAGATCTTGGTCGCGGCCCGCGAGAAACGCCCGCGCCTCCTCGTCGCCGAGGTTGACGACACACTCGGTCGCTATGTGTCCGAACCGTTGGGCCGCAGTGGTCGTCGGCTTCCAGTGCTCACCATCGGTGCGCAGCACCGTCATACCGAGCCCTTGGATGCGGACCGGCGAGGGGATGTCACCACGAAACGCCCACAGCTTTCCGGCGCCGCGCTCCCAGAAGGTGTAGTCAGCCCACGTCGCAGGCGGGATCCCGTACCGGTCGGTCCAGAAGCCGACGACCGCCTCCCGTGAGGGCCGTCCTTCGACTTCGCGGTCGGCCTCCGATGCCGGTAGTCGGCCGAACCGGTGGCCGTCGTTCGCTCTCATCCGGCCACCTCGAGTTTGGCACAAAAGAACCCGCCCGTGTCATTGAGGTGTGGATAGATCCGCTTCGTCCGCGCGAGCGTCCCGTCGAACGTCGTCCCCTGCCACTCGGTGATGCCGGGGCGCGTCGCCAGCGGCAGTTCGTAGTCGACGAGGGTGACGTCGTAGTCGTCGAGGACGGCATCGAGGACGGCCTCGTTCTCCTCGGGCGCGAACGTACACGTCGAGTAGACGACGATCCCGCCGGGACGGGTCACCTCGATCGCCCGCTCGAGAATGCCCCGCTGGACACCGGCGACCCCCTCGACGTGGTCCAGCGTCCACTCCTCGAGTGCATCAGGGTTCTTTCTGATGGTGCCCTCACACGAGCAGGGAACGTCGACGACGGCACGGTCGAAGGGCTCGTTGCCGAACGGCTTCAGCGAGAAGTTGCGCGCATCCGACTTCGTGACGGCGACGTTCGTTACCCCGCAGCGTTCGGTGTTCGACCGCAGCGCTGACAGCCGACCGAGGTTCGAATCGTTGGCCACGAGCAGGCCACGGTCGTCCATCAGCGCGGCGAGGTGCGTCGTCTTCGACCCGGGCGCAGCACAGGGGTCAAACACCCGGTCGCCAGGGGCCGGGGCACACGCCAGTCCCGGCAGCACCGACACCTCCTCTTGCCCGTAGAGCCACCCGTGAACGTACGGCCATGTGTTGCCCGGCTTGTCCACGTCGAGTGCGAACAAGCCGTCGTGCCAGTCGACCGGCTCGTAGTCGATATCGGCCGCCTCGAACGCGCGGCGGGCCCGCTCGACGGTCGTTTTAATAGTGTTGACCCTGACGACCTGCGGTAATGGACGCTCACAGGCGTCGCGAAAGGCCCTGTAGTCGTTGATGATGGGCTCGTACCGTGCGAGCGGGTCGTTCATACCCCCTTCGGGTGGCGGCCCCGTTTGGAGGTTTCGGGTTCGGGGCCGTTTCTACACTCTTATACGCCCGAGTCCCCTCCCAGCAAGTATGAGCGAGGAGCAGGCTGCGGAGGCCGCGTCGGACGCGGACGAGACAGACGGGACGCCAGAGGCGTCGGCCGTTGACGACGCGGCGGTCGACCCGGACGAGGAGCTCGTTGAGCGGGTTGCTGACGCCGCCCCTGAGGAAACGGCAACCGAGATCACCGCCCTACGCGACCGCGTCGAGCAGCTTGAGGCCGATCTTGAGGCCGAACGTGAGGCGATCGAGGAGTTAGAGTCGAAACTGAAGCGCAAGCAGGCGGATTTCCAGAACTTCAAAAAGCGCCAACAGCGCAAGACTGAACAGGAGCGCCAGCGCGCCACCGAGGACCTCGTTCAACGGCTGCTCGACGTGCGCGACAACCTCGTTCGCGCGCTCGATACCGAGGAGGGGACGGACATCCGCGACGGCGTCGAGACGACACTTCGGGGATTCGATGACGTGCTCGACGCCGAGAATGTCGAGCCGATCGAGCCGGAGGTGGGTACTGACCTCGATCCCGTGCGTCATGAAGTGTTGATGCGCGTCGAGAGCGACGCCGACCCCGGGACGGTGGCGGACCTCCACCGACCTGGCTACGAGATGGCGGGGAAAGTGCTGCGGCCAGCACAGGTCACCGTCGCCGCCGAGGAGTGACCGGGCAGTGAGCGGTTCAATTTATACGTGACGGTCGTCGCAGCTCACGGTGTTCAAAACCGACAGACGGCGACGCACTCGTCGAAAAGCGTGTGTCGGCCCAACACGCAACTTTTAATCGGTTTTGCCCGATAGTGAAGGCCAAGATGGCGAGCAACAAGATTCTCGGTATCGACCTCGGTACCACCAACTCGGCCTTCGCGGTGATGGAGGGGGGCGACCCCGAGATCATCGTGAACGAGGAGGGCGATCGGACGACCGCTTCCGTCGTGGCCTTCACCGACGACGGCGAGCGGCTCGTCGGGAAGCCGGCGAAGAACCAGGCTGTGCAAAACCCCGAGCGGACGATCCAATCCATCAAGCGGCACATGGGCGAGGAGGACTATACCGTCAAGATCGAGGG
>CAYZJQ010000043.1:0-19189 GCA_964478805.1 uncultured Halobacteriales archaeon
GCGCTGTGTATACAGCACGAGTTCCGAAACCTATTATCGATCGGAGAGTTCGACACCGCCGCCCAAACTCATCGCCCCGTCGACCCGGCTGTCTCCTCCATGGCCCGCTCAAGGAACTCTTCCGGGAGCGACTCGATCTCACCGGCCTGCACGCCCCAGAGATTCGCGTACAGGCCGTCGGCGGCCAGCAGTTCCTCGTGGCTGCCACGCTCGACCACCTCGCCCTCGTCCAGCACGACGATGGTGTCGGCGTCCTTGACAGTCGAGAGCCGGTGGGCGATCACCAGCGTCGTCCGGTCGGCCGCCAGCCGGTCAAGCGATCGCTGAATCAGATATTCGGTTTCCGTGTCCACCGCGCTGGTCGCCTCGTCCAACAGGAGGATCTCGGGGTCTTGCAACACCGTCCGCGCGATGGCGATTCGCTGACGCTGGCCGCCGGAGAGCTTCACGCCGCGCTCGCCGACGCGCGTGTCGTATCCCTCCGAAAGCCCCTGGATGAAGCTGTGCGCCTCGGCGGCCTCCGCGGCGGCGACGACGTCCTCGCGGTCGGCGTCGAACCGGCCATACCGGATATTCTCCGCGACGGTCCCGTCGAAGAGGAACGTATCTTGACTCACGTAACCGATCGACGACCGCAGGTCCGCCAACCGCACGTCCCGCACGTCGTGGCCGTCGACCCGGACCGCACCGTCTGTCACGTCGTACAGCCGCAGCAGCAGTTTGGCGACCGTCGACTTCCCGGCACCGGTTGGGCCGACGATGGCGACCGTCTCGCCCGAGTCGGCGTCGATGTCGACGCCGTTGAGCACCGTCTCGCCGTCATCATAGGCAAAGGTCACGTCGTCGTACTTTACGCGTCCCTCCACGTCGTCGGGTGCGATGGCGTCCGGTCGATCCTCAATGCAGACGGGCACGTCCATCAGCCCACAGATGCGTTTACCCGACGCCTTCGCGTTCTCGTACCAGTCGACGATACTCGACAGCTGGGCCATCGGCCCGGTCAGCCGCTGGGTCAACAGCATGAACACGACGAAGTCGCCGGTCGTGAGTTCGCCCGAGAAGAACAGTGGCGGCCCGGAGAACACCCACAGGCCGCCGAGCACGAACGTCGCGAGCAGCGCCGCGCCCGTGATGAGTTCCATCCCCGGCCGGTAGAAGTAACTCAGCTTCAGCACATCCATATTGGCGTCGAAGACGTCCCGCGAGACGCGGCGAACGCGGTCGTTCTCGTACTCCTCCGTGCTCGTGGTCTTGACGAGTTCGATGCCGCTGAGGCCGTTCTCGATCCGGGTGTTGAGGTCGCCGATGGTCTCGCGGTGGCGCGTGTACCGGGGTTCGATCACGCGCATGAACCAGTATGTGAACCCCACGAGCAGCGGCACGGCCCCGAGCGTCACCAGCGCGAGCTGACGGTTCGTGTACAGCAATGCCGTGGTCACACCGACGACGATCACGCCGATCCGGACGCTGTCGTCCAGCGCGTTGTCGAAGAACGTCTCCAGGTTCGACGTATCGTTGTTGAGGATGGACATGACCTCGCCGGTCTCCTTGTTGTCGAAGAAGGTCATGTCTAGTCGCTGCATCTTCTCGTAGGCGTCGACGCGGATGGCGTACATCACGCCGTGGGCGAAGTAGTTGATTGCCACGCCGCGCACCCACTGGAGGACCGCACCGCCCAGCAGCGCGGCGGCGACGACGCCCGTCGAGACCCAGAACTGCGCCTCCTGCCTGCCCGGTAGCCACGCATCGGGGACGAGCGGCAGCGCGTACGCGCTCTCGTGGGTAAACACCGCGTCGATGGTCGTCCCCAGCACGATGGGCGTCACGAGCACCGTCCCGTACGCGAGCACGCTCGTGACCAACCCGATCGTGAGCCACAGCGCGTGGTCGGGTGTGTAGGCGCGGAACAGTCGCCACAGCGGGCGCTCGACCTGTTCGCGGTAAGCGTCCAGTTCGGTCTCGAACGCGTCGCTGGGGGCCATCAGCCGTCCCCGCCGTCGGCGTGGGCGACGCGGTCGGTTGGGCCCTCTCGGTCGTCATTGTCGTGGCGGGCTCTGAGCGGCTCGATCCGCGGGCCACGCGGCGTCAACTCTACCGCGGCGTCGATCGCGAACACCTCCGCGAGCAGCTCTTCGGTGACGACTTCCTCCGGCGTGCCGCGCGCGTGAATCGCACCCTGCTTGAGCGCGATCACCTCGTCGGCGAGCCGCGCCGCCTGCTGGATGTCATGGAGGACGACGACGACGGTGATGTCGCTCTCGTCGCGCAGCGTCTCGATGAACTCCATCACCTCGAGTTGGTGGTGCAAATCCAGGAACGTCGTCGGCTCGTCCAACAGGAGCACGTCAGTGTCCTGGGCGAGCACCATCGCGATCCACGCCAGCTGTTTCTGGCCGCCGCTGAGACTCCCCACTTCGCGGTCACGGAGGTGGCTACACCCCGCCAGTTCGATGGCGCGGTCGACGGCCCGGTCGTCCTCGTCGGTGACGCTCTCGAAGACGCCCCGGTGGGGGTAGCGGCCGTGGTAGACGAGCTCCTCGACGGTGATGCTGTTCGGCGAGGTGCTCTCCTGTGAGAGCAGTCCTAGCGTCCGGGCGAGTTCCTTCTTTCCGAACGACTGGATCGCCCGCCCGTCGACCAGCACGGACCCGGCGTCGGGTTCCAGCTGGTCGGCCAACCCCTTCAACAGCGTGCTCTTGCCCGAGCCGTTCGGTCCGATGAGTGCCGTCACGGCCCCTGCCGTGGCCGTGAGCGACTCGCCGTCAACAACCGGCCCGTCGCTGCTCGGATACGAGAAGACGAGCTCCTCGCCGGCCAGCCGGCTGGCGACCGTGTCGGCTGACGACTCGTCGTCGGTCGTGGTCGCCGCCGCGTCCTCGTGCGGTCGCGGGTCGGTGGTATGCTCGGCCATCAGATCTCACCCATCTGATCCTGCTTGCGCATCAGATACAGGAAGTAGGGGCCGCCGACCAGCCCCGTGACAATGCCGACGGGGATCTGGACGGGGGTGAGCGCGAGCCGGGCGCCCACGTCGGCGGCGATCAGCAGCGCCGGCCCGGCGAACACACAGCCGATGACGAGCTTCCGGTAGTCGCTGCCGACGATGTTGCGCACCATGTGCGGGACGATCAGGCCGACGAAGCCGACGATCCCCGCAACGGCGATGCTCGCGGCCGCGGCCAGCACGGCCACCCCCGAGAGGGCAAACCGGACCTTCTCGACTGACATCCCGAGCGAACTCGCGGTCTGCTCGCCCAACAGCAGGACGTTCAACTGCCGGGAGCTGACGAGTGCGAGCAGCATCGCCACGACGGTCCACGGCAGCGCCATCCGGACTTGCTCCCAGTCGGTGCCCGTCAGCGAGCCGGTGGTCCACGCGATGGCCGACTGGACGACGCCGAGGTCGTCGGCGAAAAAGAACAGCGCCGTCTGGAGCGAGCCGAAGACGGTGCCGACGATGACGCCGGCCAGCACCAGCCGCACCGGGGAGGTGCCGTTCTTCCATGCGATGGCATAGACGATGAGGAAGGCGATCGCCCCGCCGATGGAGGCGATGATCGGGAGGAACGCCGACAGCCCGGAGAAGACAACCAGTGTCAGCAGGATCATCAGCCCGGCACCGGAAGAGACGCCGAGGATGAACGGGCTGGCGAGTTCGTTGCGGGTGACCGCATGGAAGATGGCCCCCGAGACGGCGAGGTTCATGCCCACTAACGCCCCGACGAACACGCGCGGCAGCCGGATGTTCCAGACGATGAGGCTGCGTCTGTTCATTTCCGGCACCTCCGCGCCGAGCAGGAACGCTTCCCAGGCCCGGGCGTTGAAGATGACGTTCGGATTGAACACGGCCTGCCAGGCCTCGAGGAGACTCATCGAAAACGCCCCGAAGCTCACCTGGACGAGCCCGCCGCCGACGATGACGGCGAGGCTGCCGGCGATAAGCGTGACCAGCGAGGCGTCGACCCACCCGAACCACTGGTCGCGCCAGTCGGTCGGTTCCGGATCGGCGGCGGTTTCGGTCGCCATCTACTCGCTCGCCTCCGTGGCGTCGAGCCCACGGGCGTACGCACGGATCACCTCGTCGTCGAGGTGGTCAAGCAGCCGCCGGTGGGCCCGGTCGGTGCGGTGGTCGACCTCCGCCTCGTTGATCTGTTGGGCCTGCTGGTCGCGCGCAAGCGCTCGAGCTCGCTCGCGGGCGGTCGCGTCGTCGACGTCGTCAGGGGCAGCCTCGAGGTGCCAGCCGGTCACCGCCTCCAGCCACTCCTCGCCCGCATACCGGCCCTGTTTGACGACCCAGTCGGTGTAGCTGGCCGATTCCGCCCAGATACCTTCTTCGACCCGGCGGTACGCCTCGATGACGGCAACGCCGACGCGTGCGCCGTGGCCGACGGCGATGGCGATCTGGCTCTCGACGCCGGCGGTCGGGCCGGCCAGCCATAGGCCGTCGACGGGCGTTGCGCCGCGCTCGCCCGCGAGGTCGGGATCGAGCCACGTCTCGCCGTCGTCCGAGGTGAAATGATCGCCGAGAACGTCCTCCAGGTAGCTTACGTCATAGGTCGAGGCGGCGACGACCCGGTCGGCAGTGTACGCATTCGTCTGGGTCTCGACTGCAAAGCCGGCGGTCGTCTCCGTGAGACCGGTCACCGTCTCGTCGACGATAGTCGCGCCGACCCGCTCGGCGTGGGCCTGGCTCGCGGCGTAAAACGTCTCGACGTCGATACCGCCCGGGAAGCCGAGGTAGTTCTCGATGAACGCACATTGGCGAATCGAGGAGCTTCCACGGTCGAGCACCAGCGTGTCCAGCCCGTACCGGGCGGTGAAGACGGCCGTCGAACAGCCCGCCGGGCCGCCGCCGATGACGACGACGTCGTACGTCGGCTGCTCAGAAGTTTCCATCGATGATCTCGGCGACCCGCCCGCGGTCGAACAGCTGCTCCTCGTCGGGCACGTCGAGTGGTGCCGTCATGTCGAGTTCGCCGAACTCCGCGGGATAGAACAGCCGTGCGGTCAGCTCGGTCTGGAAGGCGTTGACGAGCGGCCCCTGTTCTGCGGTCGGTCCGGGGAGGATGCGGTCCGCTTGAACCGCAGTGAGTTGGCTGCCGACCTCGTGGTTCTCCATTGGGGCGACGAACTGCTCGTGGAACTGGTCAGCGTCGAACGCGCCGTCGCCGCCGAAGGTCACCGATCCCGTGGTGATGCCCCAGTGGACGAGGATGAGGTCCGGGTCCACCTCCAGCAGGGTTTCGTAGTCGGTCAGCCCGTACTGGCCGGTCTCGACGCCCGCAAAGGCGTCCGCGCCGACCAGTCCGAGATCACGGTACGGCTTCATCTCGTAACCGTTGTCCTCCAGAGAGAGCACGTAGAACTCCCCCTCGTCGGGGGCAGAGCCGCTGTTGATCAGCCCGATCGACGGCGTCTCGTCGTCGGCCGGGAGCCGTGACTGCACCTCAGACTGCAGCTCCGCGTGGAGGTCGAGCCACGCCTCGGTGCGGGCTCGTTCGTCAAGCACGGTGCCGACCGCCTCGAACGCCTCCAGCATCGTCGGGGCGTGCTCGGGGTAGCCCAGTTCCCGTTGCCACTGGCCACGGATGCGACGGTTGTGACACCCGAAGAAGGGCGCGACGTTCGACCGTATTTTCTCGGTGTCGGCCGCCGACCAGTTATCGTCCCACTGTTCGAGGAGGTTCGGGTCGAACAGGAACACGTCCGGGTCCCGCTCGTACATGCCCTCCTTCGACCAGCCGCCGCTTTGCCACAGCGCCGGATAGTCGGTGTCGTAGTCGATGTCGAACCGATCGTAGAACAAGGTCGGGGCCGAGAGCCGGTCCGTCCGGAGCTTCGCCGCCTGCCCGAGCGAGACGACCATATCCGCCCAGCCCATGTTGTACGTCGTCACGGACTCGGGGACCGTCTTGAACGTCACCTCGCCGACGGGGAACATCTCTACCGTGTAGCTCCCGTCGTCGGTCGCAGTCTCGGTTCCCGTCGCCGTCTCGGTGCTCGTCGACTCCGGGGTTGCCCCGGAGTCGGTCTGGCTTGTACAGCCGGCGAGCAGTCCGCCGACGACGACCGCGCCGCCGTACTTGACGGTGTCTCTACGTGTCGGTCCCGCTGTCGTGGTGGTGTCGTCATTTTCCATTGTTAGTTGGCTCCGGTGATAATGGCCGCAACGCGCTCGCGGTCGAACAGTCGCTCCGCCTCGTCGAACTCGGGGTACGGGTCCCCCTGTTCGTAGGCGGGCCAGACTCCGAACTGCTCGGGATACAGCTGTTTCGCGGTCATCTCCAGCTGGAAGAGGTTCATCAGCGGCCCCTGCGTCGGGGTGCCGCCTGGGTAGAACCGGCCCTCTTGGATGGCACTCAGCTCCCCGCCAACGGGGTCGGCCGCGATGGTCGCGCGGATGTCGGCCACGTCGTAGTAGGCGGCGATGCCGAACCCGTGAAGCATGACGTCGGGGTTGAGTTCGAGTAGCGTCTCGTAGTCGTAGGTGGTGCCGAAGCCGGCGTCGGTGCCGGCGAAGGCGTCGGTCGCACCCAGCGGCCGGGTGTGGGCGTTGCCGAATCCCGGCGCGTTGAGCTTCGAGGGGTAGAACGTCCCGTCGACGAAGATGACCGACGCGACCGAGGGCCGCTCCGGCTCCGGGGGGAGTCCAGCGCGGAGCTCCGCGAGCAGGTCCGCGTGAACCGCCGCGAGTCGCTCGTAACGGTCGCCGGCCTGGAACACCTCGGCGACCTTGCCGGCGAGTTCCCACAGGGTGTAGTATTCGTAGTCGTCGCGCCAGCTCTCGGGCGGCTGGCCGTGCGTCCGGCTGTAGGTGTTCCCAAAGAAGGGGGCGACGGTCGCCGCGATCTCGTCGACGTCGGCGCGGTCCCACCCCTCGAAGGAGTCGAGCAGCGCCGGGTCGATGAGGTGGAGATCGCTGTCGAGCTCGTACAGCAGCTCCTTGTCGACACGGATCTCGCCGGCGCCGCCGTTGAGCTGGGTGAGCGGGTCGGTGTCGAACGCGACGCCGTCGAGCCGCTCGTAGTAGGCGTCGAGGGTGTTCCCGCCCGCCGCAGCGTCAAAGCCCAGCGAGTTCACCGCGTCGCCGTGGCCGTACGCCACCGCCATGTCCGCGTACAGCAGGCTGTACACCGCCACCTCAGACGGGACGGCGTCGAACAAGACTTCCCCCACGGGCGACAACGTCACCGAGTACGACTGGTCTGGTGTCGGCGTCGGCGTTCCCGTGGCCGTGGGGGTCGCAGTCGACGTCGGGGTCGACCCGTCGTCGGAAGCCCCGGTACAGCCGGCCAGCAGGCCGCTACCGACGACGGCGCCGGCTGTCAGATACTCGCGTCGTGTCGGTCCCACACCCCGTGGTGGCTCCTCGTCCATGAGGTTTAGGCTCGCCTAATTCGATAAGAGCGTTTCGAATCTTAGGTCGGCCTAAACAACTGTTCAGGTGGGCGCGCCACAGCGGGGGCACATCGGCGGCCCGCTCTCCGGGAGTGCGAGCCCGCAGTGTGGACAGGCGTCACCGTCCGGCGTCGTCATCGCCTCGACGGCCGCCTCGGTGCTCTCGCGAAGCGACGCCAGTGTGCCGACGTCGGCGGGGGCCGTTCCGTCCGTCGGGCGGCCTGCAGCGTCGCGGAGCAGCGTGAGCCGCGGGCGCAGAAACGCGGCCGCATCCGCGTCGGCCAGGGCGACAGAGTCGACGGCCGGAAGCGACACTTCGGCGGCCGCCCCGAGACACGCGAGTGCCTCGGCGGCCCGCCCGCGGACGTATGGGTCCTCGGTGTCGTCGGTGAGCCGCGCAGCGAGTGCCTCGCGCCCGTCCGTCAGCGCCGCCGGGTGGGCACAGCCGATGGCCGCCAGCGCCGTACACAGGTGATACCGCACGAGGTCGCGCTCGTCGTCGAGGTGGGCGGCCAGCGCGTCGACTTGGTGGCGCAGCCGGCCCGGGTCACCCAGTGCGACGCACTCGAGCGCCTTCGCCAGTTTCGCTTTGACCTCCGGTTCGTCGAAGGCGAGCCCCACGCGAAAGTCCGCGAGGATCTCGGGGGCACTCACCGCCGCCGGCCGGTCGCGGCCGACGTAGCCGAGCGCCTCCGCACACCGTGCCCGAACGTAATAGAACTCGGTGTCGTCGGCCAGCCGAGCGGCCAGCGGCTCGACGACCGGGACGACCGCGTCGGCGTCCCCCGCCGCGACCGTGACGACCAGTTTGGCGGCCGAGAGCCGTACCGCCCGGTCGTCGGCGGTGAGAAACGCTACGAGCGGCTCGCAGAGCCGGCCTACGACGCCCGGCCGCGTCTCGGCGACCGCCCGGAGTTCACGGAGCGTCGTCTTCTGGGTCTCGACGGGCGCCGTCCGAACCGTCTGCAAGCGCGTTTGGGCGGCGTCAAACGCATCCGCTTCCAGGTGTGCCACCACGGCGTCCGCCGGCTGGTCAGGACTGTCGTCGGTCGGCACGGTCGTGTGGGGCCCCGGGTGGCACCGACATAAATCACCGGCTGTGTCGACACGCTCACAGCCGCTTCCGGGGGGACCGAGGTGCCAGCCCGCCCGGGTCGTCGCGAGCGGAGGTCACGGTGCGTCGGTCAGCTCATCGACCAGCGGCGCGGCGGCAACGCGGGCCGCGGCGATGGCGGTTAACCCCTGTGCGGTGGGGGAGTCGGTCGCTCTGGCATGGTGGCCGTGTTCGAGCCCGGCCACGTCGGTGACGGGAATCAACCGAACCGTCGTGCCTGCAGGCGTGGTCTCACACAGCAGGTATGACTGGGGAAACGAGCAGGTCGTCGGGGCGGCGAGTTCGCGAACCCCCTGGGTGGTCCCCGTGGCGGGCAGATGATAATGGCCCGTCACGACCAGGTCGGCACCGCCGTCGGCCAGCGTCGCGACAAAGGGGTCTGGGTCACGCATGACTGGCGGGAGCTGCATCTCGGGGTCGATACGCCGGTGCGCCTCGATCTGGGCGGCGATGACGGGGAGGTTGTGATGAACGAGGACGACCGCAGCATCGCTCGTCGCAAGGCGATCGGCCAGCCATTCGCGGTCGGCGGCGGTGACCTGCCCGTCGTGGCTCTCGAACAGCCGGGTTGCGGTGCCCGCGCTGTTGAGCCCGAACACGTCGAGACTGCCAACCTCGACGTGAAACGGGAGTGCGCCGGGGCCGTACCGAGTGGCGAACGCCGAGACGGCCATGGTGTCGTGGTCGTCACCCGCCTTCGGGACATCGTGGTTACCTGGCACGGCATGAAACGGCACGTCCAGACGGTCGAGACAGTCGTCGACGGCCGCGTAGTTCCATGGCTCGCCGTCCTTTGTCAGGTCGCCTGGCGAGAGCACCGCGTCGACATCGCGGGTGGCGATATCGGCGAGCGCCGCCGTGAAATGCCGTCTGGTGTGGTCAAACAGCTTCGAACTGCCTGACGCACGGGTAGCGAGATGCGGGTCGGCCACGACAGCAAACCGGGTGGGAGGGCCGGTCGGCCGGGCCAGCCGGGCAAGCACCGTCCCGGCAGCCGCATCCGTCGAGCCGGTCATCGCCCACCGGGGAGCAACGGCTCGGGGTCGGGGTGGTGAAACGAGCCCAACAGCGTCCCGTCGAGCCGTTCGACGTGCGAGTACAGCTCCCCGCGCTCGTGGACGGTCTGCATGAGCGCCCCGGCCTGCGAGAGGTCGATCGCGCCCACCAGCAACACCGCGATCGCCCGGTCGACGTCGGTCACCCGGGTCAGACAAAAGAGCACGTCACCGACTCGGCGGGAGAACACCTCGTACTCATCGAACGTCCCCGAGGCGACGGCGTCGGTGAACGCAGAGGCCACGTCGCCGGGCGCCGTGTACACGTAGCCGAACCGGTCGGTCGCGCCGTGACTGGGCGGGACGGGCGCCGTGTGGACGGCCCGGACGGTGACGACACTCCAGCCGTCGGCCGCGAGGTCCGCTTCCATCTCGGTGGCCGTCGCCAGCGTCCGTTCCCAGCCGTCGTTCACGTCGCCGGTAGAACTCGACATCTGTCCGACCGTGTGCGGTGCCGATACGAAACCGTTCGGGTTCCGACCCGAATGGGGATGGATACGCACCGATATATACTGGTCTGCAGCCGAACGTCTAGCTGTACACATCAATTACCAATCGCATTAACGACCCCGGGATTCCACGTACGTGATGACAGACGATATGCGTCGCCGGGGGTTCCTCGCGGCCGCAGGTGCAGGGACAGTGACCGCGCTCGCCGGCTGTTCAAGCGGGCCGGCTGAGGACACGGACACACCCGAGCCGACCGCAACGGCAGGGGACGGAGACGAGAGTACCGCGGCCGACGACGACGAAGACGACCAACAGGCGACGGCCGGTGGGACGCTCCAGATGATGGCCGAAGGGTCGATTCAGACGCTCGATCCGATCAACGCGAAGGGGTCGGGCGCCGGCTACGACCAGTATGGCCGGTCGATCATGGAGTTCACCAACGGGCTCTATCCGCCGGAGCCGGCACTCGCCGAGGACGTGTCCATCTCCGACGATGGGCTGACCTACACGTTCACACTGAAAGAGGGGGTCCGCTTTCACGACGGCTCGGAATTCACTGCCAGCGACGCGGTCTACTCTTACCGACGGCTGGCCGGCTCGCCGAACTCACGGAATCGCGACGACATCATCGGCGAGACGCTCATCATCGACCACGAAAAGGACGCCAGCCGGACGGAGCCGACCGACGAGACGACGCTGGGCGATTACGTCCCCGGCTCGCTCGCGGTCGAGGCTGTCGACACGTATACCTTCGAGTTCACGCTGCGCGAGCCGTTCCCGTTCACGCTGTTCCAGATCGCCGGCGGCGCGTTCGCCGTCCTCCCGGAGAACGCGGTCGGCGACATCGAGGGGTACGACGGAGAGTACAGCTACAACGAGTTCTTCTCGACGGCCAACGGCGGCCCACAGTACGCGGGGCTCGGCCCGTTCGAGGTGGACTCATGGACCAAGGGCAGCCAAATCCAGCTCACCGCGTTCGACGACTACTACGGTGAGGGCCCACAGCTCGACGGCATCACCTACACCGTCGTGGGCAGCGGCAACACCCGGCTCAGCCGGTTCAAACAACAGAACGCCGACATCCTCGAAGGCATGCCGACGGCGTCGTTTAACCCCCAGAACGTCACCATCGAGGAGACGAAAGGGAGCCGATCGCTGGGGACTTACACCTTCGACGACGGAACCGAAGTCAACTACGGGTCGATCCCATCGCTGTCAACGGAGTATCTCGTCTTCAACTGTCTCGAGGTGCCCGTCGCGGTGCGGAAGGCGTTCGCCTACGCGATGAATCAAGACGAGATCGCGAACAACGTCTACAAGGGCGCCGCCAAGGCCGCCTATCACATCACCCCGCCGGCGACGTTCCCCACCTTCGAGGACGGCGTGTCGGCCTCGGAGACGTACGACCGCCACGCCGAGAGCGGCTATCAGTCCAACAACGAGATCGGTGCCGACGGCTACCCCTACGGCTACGGCGAGACGCTGTTGGGCGAGGCCCGTGCCGTGATGGAAGAGGCCGGCTACGGCGAGAACAACCGCTACAGCATCACCGCCACCACGATCTCCGGGAACTCGGCGTATCGGTCGGTGTTCACACGACTGCAGTCGAAGCTGCGGTCGGCGTATATCGATATGAGCATTGAGGAGGCCGAGTTCGGCACCATCATCAGCCGCGCCATCAGCGGCGATATGGAGGTGTTCGCGCTCGGTGACGGGATGGAGTATCCCGGCCCGCAGAACTTCCTGCGGTTCCTCCATGCCGGCAGTCCCCAGTCGGCGTTCACCCGCTGGGGCGCCGAGGAGTCGTTCGACCAAGACGAGGTCGTCGAGACCGCCCAGGAGGCATGGAACAGCAACTACGTCGGCGGCGACCAGGCCGCGCGCACCGAGGCGTTCATGACCGTCGAGGAGATGAACTGGGCGTCCGTCCAGGAGCTGTTTACGGTTCACAAGACCGCCCAGCGGTTCTGGCACGACTACGTCGACGTCGAGATGTACGGCGTCATGGAGAACCAGACGTTCAACGACGTCACGCTGAGCCGGTAACGCCTGACCGGTGCCGCCGTCTCACTCCCCCCGTCATCGCTCGTCGCAGCCCAGCCCTCCGGCCCGCATCCCGACCGAGCTCATGTCCACGTTCGCCCGTTCGCACGACCGCACCCGACCCGCCCGTCGACCGAGTGGCCGTCCCGTGAGGGCTGGCCTGTGACCCGGCTGTCGTATCTCGGCAAGCGGCTGGCGATGAGCCTGCCGGTTATCTGGATCGGCACCTCGCTCACCTGGTTCGTCATCTTCATGGGGCCGATCGACCCGGCGGCGCGGCTGTTAAGCGAAGGCGCCATCCGCGATACCGGCTCGTATGAGGCCGCACAGACCCAGTTGGGGCTCGACCAGCCCCCGCTGCAACACTACTTCGACTGGATGTGGAACTGCGTCACCTTCGATCTCGGCCAGACCTGGCTGTTGTACCGGGGGTCGAACGTCAACGCACTCATCTTGGATTTCCTGCCGCGAACGCTGTGGCTCGGCTTCTGGTCGGTGCTGATCGCCATCGCCATCGGCGTGCCGCTCGGGTTTTATGCGGGCATGCGGTCGAACACCGGCTCGGATTACCTCGCGTCGATGGGCGGGATCGTCTGGCGGGCGATGCCGAACTTCTGGCTTGCGATCATGCTGTTGACGCTGTTGGGCTCGTCGTCGCTGCTGTTCGGCTTCGATTGGCAGTCGTTTCTCATCCCGCTTGACGCACTGACGGGCAGTCCGGACATGTCCCGGCTCGATACCGTCGACGGCTTTCTCGCCGCGACGAAGAAGGTGTTACCGGCCGCGCTCGTCCTCGGGTCGGCGTCGATGGGCAACGAGATGCGGATCGGCCGGACCGCCGTCCTCGAGGTGCGCAACGAGGAGTATATCGACTTCGCGAAGGCGAAAGGCGTGAGCGACCGCCTGCTCGTCTGGAAACACATCCTTCGCAACGCGTTGGTGCCGTTGGTCCCGATCATCACGAGCGAGGCGTTCTTACTGATCGGCGGGAGCGTCCTTGTCGAGACGGTATTCGGTATCAACGGCATCGGATTTCTGTTCTTCCAGGCAGCCATCCAGGGCGACCTCCCGCTCGTCGGGACACTCATGTACGTGTTCATCCTGCTGATCGTCGGCATCAACCTGGTCCAGGACCTGTTGTACACCGTGATCGACCCCCGCGTGGGGTTGGAGGGGAACTGAGATGGCAGAACCGACCGCCGCGGACCGAAGCCGTGCCGCGAGCGTGTTCCCGACGGACCGGCCCGCGCTCGTGTGGGCCGCCGGCGCAGTCGTGTTGCTCTGTCTTGAGGCGGGCGCGGCCGCGCAGTTCATAGTGAGTCTCACCCGCGATTTCCTCGTTGCGCTGCCGGCGCTCGGGCCGGCCGAGCCGCTCGTAGCCACGCTTGCGACCACGTTGACCCGGCTGACAGAAGCCGCCGGGGCGGTGCCGACGCTGTTGTCGCGCGAGACCATCCCCAACGGCGGCTACTGGAACGGGCGCCGGTGGGTCGGGACGTTCATGGGCCTGCGCCCGGGCGTCTCGTGGGCGATCCGGGTGACACTGGTGTACGCATACGCGTTCGCGCTGGCGGGGTGGGCGTTTCTCGGCTATCGGCTCTACCGGCGTGAATATCGGCCGGCGGCGTGGACGCCACGCGACGACGTCGTCGACCGGTTCCGCAGCCACGGCTGGGGGCTGTTCGGACTGGTCGTCGTCTTTATGTTCGTGACGATGGCCGTCTTCGCGCCGGCGCTCGGGCCGACCACCGTCGAGACGAACATGCGCAACTCCTACTCGTATGAGATGCAATACTGGGATACCGAGACGGACTCCGTCGAGACCACCCTTGTCGGCGAGGCGAACCTCGCCTCACAGTCACGAGGCGATAGCGCCGACCGAGTCCTGCCGATGCAGTACGACGACTTCGGCCGGTTCCACCCGTTCGGGACGCTGCCGACCGGCCGCGATCTGTTCACCTTCATCGCGATGGGGTCGCGCATCTCGCTTGTCATCGGGCTGCTCTCGGTCGGGCTGAGCGCGTCGATCGCTACCTCGCTCGCGCTGGTTGGGGCTTACTACAAGGGCCGGGTCGACCTCTCGATGGTGCTCGTCTCCGATGCGGTGATGGCGATGCCGCAGCTGCTGTTGCTGATCATGCTCACGACAGTCCTCGCGGAGACGTGGCTGGGTGGCATCTACAGCGGCGCGTTCGTGTTGGCGCTGATCTTCGCGTTCACCGGCTGGACCTATATGTGGCGGTCGTTACGCGGGCCCGCCCTCCAGGTCGCCCAGCGCCAATGGGTCGACGCGGCGGCCTCCTTCGGCCAGCGCCCCCGCGTGATCATGCGCAAACACATGCTGCCGTATATCACGGGCTATCTGCTCGTCTATGGGTCGATGACGCTCGGAGGCGCCATCATCGCGATCGCCGGGCTGTCGTTTCTCGGCCTCGGCGTCGCCCCGCCGACCCCCGAGTGGGGCCGTGCGATCAATCTCGGCCAGGACTACGTCAACACCGGCTCCTGGCATATCTCGCTCATCCCGGGCGTGCTGATCACGCTCGTAGTGACGGGCTTTAACGCGCTGGGTGACGGTATCCGCGACGCGATCGACCCCCGCTCCGATGCTGCAGGCGGGGAAGCCGCCGGCCGGGGAGGTGGCGCATGAGTCGGGACGGCGAGCCGCTGTTGGCCGTTCGTGACCTCCGCACCGTCTTTCACACCGAGCGCGAAGAGATCCATGCCGTCGACGGCATCAGTTTCGACGTCCACGCGGGCGAGACGGTCGGACTGGTCGGCGAGAGCGGCTCCGGCAAGTCCGTCACCGCCCGGTCGATCCTCGGGTTGATCGACGAGCCGGGGCGGATCGAACACGGGGCGATCCGGTTTCGTGGCGACGACCTCACTGAGGGCCAGTGGGAACAGTACCGTGGCGACATCGCCATCGTGTTTCAGGACCCGGGCGGCTCGCTCAACCCCGTTTATACGGTGGGCAACCAGATCCGCGAGGCGCTGCGAATCCACCAGGGACTGCGCGGCAGCGCGGCCCGACAGCGGGCGGTCGAGCTGCTGGAAGCCGTCGGCATTCCGGACGCCGCCCGGCGCGTCGGCGAGTATCCCCATCAGTTCTCCGGCGGAATGCAACAGCGGGCCGTCATCGCCACCGCCCTGGCGTGTGACCCCGACTTGTTGGTGTGTGACGAGCCGACGACAGCGCTCGACGTCACCATCCAGGCACAGATCCTCGAGTTGCTCGCGGAACTCCAGCGCGAGGAGGACCTGGCGACGCTGTTTATCACCCACGATATGGGCGTGATCGAGGAGGCGACCGACCGCGTGAACGTCATTTACGCGGGCGAGGTGGTCGAACGCGCGCCGACGGCCGCACTGTTCGACCGCCCTCAACACCCCTACACGCGTGCGCTGTTGCGCAGCATTCCAGGCCGGAGCGCGCCGGGCGAGCCGCTGCCGACGATCGAGGGAGAGGTGCCGACCCCGACCGGGCCGGCCGAGGCCTGCCGGTTCGCCCCGCGGTGTCCACAGGCCGAGCCGGCCTGTCGCAGGCGGCCCCCCGATGCCGTCGATGTGAGTGTAGGGGCGGCCGACCACACGGCAGCGTGTCTCTTATACGATGCGACCGCCGCCGTCGAGCCGGACGACCAGTCACCCTCGACACCCGAGGAGCTTGCGAGCGACGGCGCTGGAGGTGACCGCGAGTGACCACTCCCGAGCCGGGGGCCGACCCCGACGCGCCCGACGATGGCCACACGCCACCCGACCGCGAGGCGGAGCCGCTCGTCGCCGTCCGCGGACTGAAGACCTACTACGACGACGGGTCGCTGTTGAATCGCGATGCCCCGGTGCGGGCGGTCGACGGCGTCTCGCTCGATATCTACAAGGGTGAAACGGTCGGGTTGGTCGGCGAAAGCGGCTCCGGCAAGACCACGCTCGGCGAGACCATTCTCGGGCTGGCATCGGCGACCGAGGGGGTCGTCCGGGCCGACGGTCAGGACCTCACGGCGCTTTCCCGCAGTGACCGCCGCCGCTGGCAGCGCAACGCCAGCATGGTGTTTCAGGACCCCGAGGAAAGCCTGAACGAGCGGATGACCGTCGGCGAGATCGTCCGCGAACCGCTCGACGCACACGACTGGCCGCGGCTCACCGCAGCGGTCGACGGCGCCGACGCCGCGGCCGTAACCGTCACCGGCGACGCCGACCCCGTGCCGGCCGACGAACGGCCCGACCTCCGGGTGAACCTCGACGGCGGTCCCACGGTGTCGGTCCGCGACCGACTGCCGCTCGACGCCGCAGCGCTGACCGTCGAGCGGACGGACGACCGCGTGACGGTCAGCCTTGAGCAACACCCCGCACAGCTCCGTGAGGCGCGCGTTCGCGGGCTGCTCGACCGCGTCGGCCTCCAGGCGGAACACTTCTACCGGTATCCACACCAGTTCTCCGGCGGCCAGCGCCAGCGGGTCGGCATCGCGCGTGCGCTCGCCCTCGAGCCGGAGTTCGTCGTCCTCGACGAGCCCGTGAGCGCACTCGACGTGAGCGTCCAGGCGCGGATCATCAACCTGCTCGATGAACTCCAGCGCGACCTCGGGCTGACCTACCTGTTCATCGCGCATGACCTCTCGGTCGTCCGCCATATCGCCGACCGCGTCGCCGTCATGTATCTCGGCACTATCGTCGAGTCCGGCCCGACGGAGGCGGTGTTTACCGACCCGCATCATCCTTACACGGTGTCGCTGTTGTCGGCCATCCCGGGCAGTGGGTCACCGTGGGACGGCGAGCGAGTGACGGTCCGTGGGACGCCGCCGTCACCGCGCGACCCACCTACAGGCTGTCCGTTCGCCACTCGGTGTCCGGCGAAAATCCGCCCCGACGAGTACGACCTCACCGAGGACGAGTGGCGGGCGCTTGACGCGCTGCGGGTGGTGTTGCGTACCCGCGCCCGGGCCGAGATGTCGACACTCGACCGCATGCGGGCGATCGCCGGCCTCCCGGTCGATGCCGACTCACTGGCGGCGACCCGGAGGGAACTGTTCGGCGACCACGAGCTGCCATCCGATGTAGGCGTCGTAGTCGACCAGGCGTTCGCGGCGGCACAAGCAGGCGAGGACCGGCGCGGAGCGCGCCTGCTGCGCGAGACGTTCGGGTCACGCTGTGATGAGGAGCACCCCGAGCCCCGTGACGGCGCCCGCACTAACCGGTGTCTCCGGCGTGAGTCAGCGTTCGAGGCCGCCCAGCCCGTCGTCGAGCGGCGCGAGCGCGAGGAATCAACCACGGACTGAACTCGTGAGCGTCCTCATGTGAGCTGACACCGGCCTCGCGACCGACACTGTCGGCGGCCGCGCTCCAGCGTTCAGGCAGAGTGCGTCAGGTGCTGGCTCACCACTCTGCGCGGACGAACAGATAGGCACCGACGAACAGCAGGACCGTCGCCGCGAGGCCGGCGGCGATCCCGACGCGGGGGTACGACATCCCCTCAAGCGCCCAGACCACCCCCAGCGACAGCGCGAGCAGTGCGCCGATCAGGTACAATAGCGGCCGCCAAACCGAGGTGAAAAACAGTAGCGGCCCGAGGAGCAACAGCAGGCCGATGGCCAGAAACGGCGACGTCCGGGCCGCCGGGACAGCCGGGGCGAGCACGGCTAGATAGAGGTGGATACCGGCGAGCGCCAGTGCCGCCAGTAGGTAGGCCGCTTCAAGTGCGTCGAGGTCTGTCGGTGCGCGGAACTGCATCTGTCGTGTGTGTCGGGGGGGCCTCACGGCTGCGTCAAGGCCGCTGGGGCTGTATGGCTGTGGTCCTCGGGCACGCCGCGAGGAGAGCAGGCGTCAGCCGGTGCTCTCCTGGCCGGTCACCGTCTCGATAGCGAGCTTCCAGCCGGCGAGATCACGCATCGGCGCGGCCTCCGAGACGAGGCTTGGATACCAAGCAGTCTCGGCGATGGCGTCGCGCAGCGTTGACCACTCATCGTCGTCGATCTCCGTGATCGGCCCCGAAGCGATGACGCTACGCCAGATGTGTTTGCTCGGCGCCTCGTACACCGTGAGACTCGCCCGGTCGGTCCGGTGGGCGAACCGCTCTTTTTTGCTGTGTTCGCCAAGCCGCAGGAAGACGAAGTACAGCGTCGCCGCCCCGTCGTAGCCGTACGACACCGGGAGCCCGTACGCCTCTGCCCCGTCGGTCAACGCGAGCAGCCCGACGCCCTGCTCGGCGAGGAACGCATCGATCGCCGCCCGGTCCATCTCGGTCCCCTCAAGATGTGCGAACGAGTCGGCTGTCATCGGGATCAACCAGAAAATTTTGCACGTATCCATATAATCGTATCGTCGCCGCGCCCGGCCGCGGGCGTACATCGATTCGAGGAGACCGCCCACGGCTTACTCGGGGAAGCCGTTACTCCGTCGTGGAGCGGTGGCCCGTATTGTCGAGCCGGCGCCGAACCACCGCAACGCCGAGCGTGAGCGCGACGAGCCCGCCGAGGACGGCCAAGGTGAGCCAGTAGTCACCGGCGGCGACGCCCGCGCCGGCGTAGGCTGCAGCCACGAAGGTCGGGGCGCGCCCGACCACCAACAGCAGGAGAAACGTGCGCGGGCGGATCGGCGAGAGCCCAGCGATGAGACACAGCGCGTCGTCGGGAAACGTCGGCAACAGGAACAACACGAACAGCCCGGCAGCACCGTACTGGTCGATGACCGAGTCGAACCGGGCAAGCGTGTCTGCGGTGACGAGTCGGGCGACGAACGGCCGGCCGTACCGGCGCGCGCCGGCGAACACGAGACTGCTCCCGATAAGTACGCCCACGAGCGTGTACACCGACCCCTGTACCGGGCCGAAGAGATAGCCGCCGACCCCTGCAAGCACCTGCCCAGGGATCGGCGCGAGCACCACCTGGGTCGCCTGGAGGGCGACGAAGACGACCGGGGCCCACGGACCAGCGGCTGCCAAGTGGGTCTCCAGCCACGCGGGCTGCAACACGGTCGGCGCGGCGACCCGAAGCGCGAGGACGCCACCGCCCACGAGCACAACGCCCACACCGAGTGCGGCGAGACCGATGCGGCGATGGTGAGCGCTTTTGAAGATGCGGCCTGCTGGCGCGGCCGCAGCGTCGGACGACTCCTCGGCCGCAGACGACTCCTC
>CAYZJQ010000044.1:0-18809 GCA_964478805.1 uncultured Halobacteriales archaeon
ACGGCGCCAGCGAGACGTACGTCTCGATGAAACAGCGCGCCTGCGAGGAGATCGGTATCGAGGGCAGTCATATCGAGATCGATCCTGAGGCGCCGGCCGAGGCGCTGTTCGACGAGGTCTCGACTCTGAACGCCGACGAGAGCGTCCATGGCATCCTCGTGCAGATGCCGGTACCGGACCACGTCGGTAAGACGGCCGTGCTCGACCGCATCGACCCCCTGAAAGACGTCGACGCATTCCATCCGGAGAACGTCGGCCGGATGGTTGCCGGGAACGCGCGGTACAAACCCTGTACACCCCACGGAATCCAGAAGCTGCTTGCAGCGTACGACGTGGAAACGGAGGGTGCGGAGGCGGTCGTCGTGGGGCGGTCGGACATCGTCGGCAAGCCGATGGCGAACCTCATGATCCAGAAGGCGCCGTTCGGCAACGCAACCACGACGGTGTGTCACTCACGGACCGAGGACCTCGCCGCACACACCCGAGCGGCCGACATCGTGGTCGTCGCCGCCGGCGTCCCCGAGATCGTCGATGGATCGATGCTCACCGAGGGGACGACGGTCATCGACGTGGGCGTGAACCGCGTCGAGGCCGACACAGAGAAAGGGTACGAACTGGTCGGCGACGTTGAGTTCGAGTCCGCGCGTGAGAAGGCGGATGTCATCACGCCGGTTCCAGGCGGCGTCGGGCCGCTCACCATCGCGATGTTGTTGTACAACACTGTGAAGGCCGCGAGTCTCCAGTCTGGCGTTAGCGTCGAGTTACCCTGACCAGGCCGACGCTACCCTTATTCCGCTGACCACCCTTCCTTCGAGTCGTATGTCAGACGCAGACCACGCCCCGAGTGAGTCCGACGACGATCACGAACGGACGGTCATCCGTCCGGGCCGGAAGTTCGAGGAGGAGTACCGCCTGTCGGCTACCGAAGCGGGGGAGTTCCTCATCGCCCTGGGCGAACAGCTGCGCGGGGACGACGAGGTCACCCTCTCGACTGACGAGTGGGAGCTCCCGTTCGCCTTCGGCGACCCCGTCGAGCTGGAGGTCGATTACGACGGCACCGGTGACCCGGAGCTTGAGATCGAACTCGAGCTGCCGGGCCGGACCGCCGACTCCGCGCCGACCGTCGAGTGAGCAGCGGTACGCACAGTGAGCCGGCAGCCTCGCGGTAGAACGTCGGCACGGTCTGAGGCCGCACATCCGGGTCATCCGCGCCTGCGAACCGCTCGCGCGTCCACGCCAGCGCGTCGTCGATGGCGTAGGCGGCGTGATCCGGAACGCAGGTCGCGTCGACCGCCGCGAGGTACGCCCACAGAAATGCCGACTCCAGTTGCTCGTAGAACCGATCGCTGTCGCTGACCGTCCGTTGCTCCGCGGCCGCCAGCCGTCGGTAGGCGGCCTCGATCACCCGCTGGCCGTCGACAGCGTGGTCGGCGAACGAGTCCGTCGTCGTACGCGCCTCCGTGTCGCTGCCCGTGCGGTCGGTGTCAATGTCGCAAAAGCACGATAATAGTTAACAACCACATTACCCGTGCGTACTGCCCGCACACGCGGCTGGGGTTAACGCCGAGCGCTCAGACCGTGGCGCCGGCGATCGCCGTCAGCTCGAGTCGGCCGTTCTCGGCGCCAGGGCTGCTCCACCCGGTCGTCGGCTGTGCCCGCACGTACGTCCCGTATCTGCGGAGGCGGTCCATCGTCGTGCGTCCGTCGTTCGTTCGAATATTTTTACTCGTCATCGAGTAAAAGTTGACCACGGGTGGTATTAAGGGTTGCGTGAGGGTATGCACCATATCGTCACGGTTGCCGTTCGGGAAGCCGGTTACCAGTGGGTTGCTCGTGGATTGACGTGGCTGGCCCTCGTAGTCAAGGTATGAGCGACTCCGACCCCAATCCCGGCACCGACAGCGATGATGAACTCGCGGAGATTCGGGCCCGCAAGCGCGAGCGGCTGGAGGCGAGCGTCGGCAGCCACAACGAGCCGATCCGCGTCGACGGCACGGCCGAACTGTCGGCGGCCATCGACGAGCACGAACTACTGCTCGTGGACTTCTACGCCGACTGGTGTGGTCCCTGTCAGATGATGGAGCCGACGCTTGAGGCGCTGGCCGCTGAATCGGACGTAACCGTTGCGAAGGTGGATGTCGACGCCAATCAGGACCTCGCAGGCCAGTACAACGTCCGCGGCATCCCGTTGTTGCTGCTGTTCGCCGACGGCCAGCAGGTGGAACGGCTCACCGGCCTCCAACAGCGCGAATCGCTCGACCGGCTCGTCAACCGGTATAGCTGACGGCGCGCTCACGGCTCGACACTGTCCACGGATAGCGGGGCATCTCTCCTGTTCACCACTATCCGAGCAGCAACGCCACGACCGTTCCAACCAGGATGAGCAGGAGTGTGAGAAGCAGTCCCCAGAACATGAACCGGTCTGCGCCGCTCATATCCCGGCGTACGATGGGGGTGTTGAAAAACCGTCCCGTTCAGTCGCCACTCGCAACCTGGTCTCTGGTGTCTGTTAACACCTCTTTGGCGTGGCCCGAGGGGTCGGCAAGCTCAGGGTCGTAGACAGCGACGACCTCGCCGTCGGCGAGGACGAACGTCCGCCGGTCAGTGTACCCCTCGCTGGTGTCGATGCCGAAGGCGTCGGCCACCTCGCCGTCGGGGTCTGCGAGCAGATCGAAGGTGACCCCCTCCTCGTCAGCGAAGTCGGCGTGGCTCTCGACGTCGTCCATCGAGACGCCGTAGACGCCGATACCCGCTTCTTGATAGGCGGGCAGTGTGTCCTGGAAGTCGTTCGCCTCGATGGTACACCCACCTGTGAAGTCCTTCGGATAGAAGTAGACGACCGTCGGGTCGTCGAACGAGAGGGTGACCGCGTCGCCGTGCTGGTTCGTTGCTGTGATCTCGGGTGCTGTGTCGCCGACCTGAAGCATACCTCTTCTTCTCGGGGGTTGCTCTTACCGGTTCTGGTGACGTGGAAGCTAAGACACCCGGGTCGTTACCGATAGACGATGCCCCGCCACCTTGCCGTCCTCCTCGGGTGTCTCGTCCTCCTCGCTGGCTGTGGCGGGCTCGCCGGCACTGAGAGGACGGCCGACAAGCCGACGACGACCCTGACGCCAGCGGCAGTCCCCGAACCCCCGCCGACCGTGGCGCCGGGCGTCCGGCTCCCCGAGCCGAGAGCGACAGGGCCAGCGGTCGACGGCGCCCGACTGCTCGCAGCAGACGAACGAGTGCGTGCTGCGACGAGTTACCGAGTCGTCCGCGCCGTCCGAGTGCGCGGTGACGGCTGGACAACGCGCGTCGACCGCACCCGAGCGGTCGCCACCAATGGGACGACCCACCAGCAGGTGACCGTCGAGGGGTCGGAGCAGCTCGGCGGTGTTATCGGTCGCGGCGAGTTATGGGCCAACAACTCGGCACGGTACGTCCGCACCTACGGTCCTGACGGGGCGCTGCTCGAGCAGGGTCGACTCCCGAGCACGCCGCGCCACTACCAGGCCGGGCGTGACCTCCGAAGCCTCCTGATTCGCGGCGGGGAGTACGTGGTTGAGCCGACAGACGACGGTGCCGTCCTCCAGTCCACGGGCTCCGTGGCGCTCCCTGCCGACGTGGTGCCCTTTGCACTCGGCGAGCCGCGAAACGTGACCGCTCGGCTTGTCGTCGCGGAGTCCGGACTGATCCGTGGGCTCCGCGTCCGATACGATACCCGCGCGGCTGCCGGCCCCGTGCGCGTGACGATCCGCCACCGGCTCGTCGACGTGGGCAACACCACGGTCGGTCGCCCGACGTGGGTCTGAAGTCAGTCGAACGCCGCCGTCCGGTGTTCCTCGAGTTGTTGCTGGACAGCGCCCCAGTCGACGGGCGGCGCGAGGTCGATGGCCGCCGCCAGCGCGGCGATATCCTCGCCGAACTCCTCGCGCCACGCAGGCTCGGCCAGTTCGTCAAGACGCGTGGCGAGCGCGGTCGTCTTATCATCGAGATCGGCCACGTCAGTCGCGAGGTTGTCGGGGACCGTCGCGTCGTCACGCGCGGCGAGTTCTCGGAGGTCCTCGAGCTCCGCACGGAGGTCCGCGACCAATAGGTCAAGTACCCGGGTGCGCATCGTCGCGTCCGCCCAATCGACGGCCGGATCGGGGCTCTCCGAGAGCGTCTCGACCGCACTTGCGAGTTCGTCGACCGACTCGCCGACCAGCTCCACGTCCTCGCGGAACTCCTCGTGGCGGATCTGGGGATCGGCCACCCACCGCTCGAAGTCTTCAAGCTCAAAGCCCAGCTCGTCGGCGGTCGTGGCGACCCCCTGTGCCCGGCTGGCGACCTCGCGGAGTTCGACTGCCAGCTCGTAGACGGCGGCAGGGTCGCCCAGTCGCTCGACCGGTGTGGCCAACTCGGTCGTCAGATTGGCGGCGCGCTCCTCGACGGCCGCGAGCCGTTCGTCGAAGCCCTCAAGCCGGGCCGCGACGGTATCCACATCCGCGACCGGAGCGGCCGCCTCGTGAGCGTCCTCATGGTCGATGCCCGCGAGTTCGGTGCGGGTTTCTGCGGTCGAGACGATCTTGGCCGTGTCGGAGACGGACTCCTCGATTGCGGTCTCGCTTACGACGCCATCCTCCGTCACGGGGTCCAGTGCCGCGCGGACCTCGTCGGGGTCGCGGTCGGGACCGGCGAGCCGCTTAACCGCCGCATCCGTCGACAACCCGATCACGCCGTCCTCGTCGCTCATATCGGCTGTGGGTTGGGACCGGCGCTTATATTTTTGGTCGTCACTCTCGGGAGCGAACTGTGCACACGCCCCACACACCCTGACCTATATAGACATATCCGTGTGAACAGCCCAGTCGGAACGGCCCCCAAGTGTACTGTTAGGGGTGGGAGCCGTATTATAAACCGCTTTAATCCGATACCGGGTGGAGTTGGATGATGGCAGACGACCAGCAAGCCACGAGCGGCGTATCGCGGCGGAAGTTCATTGCGACGTCCGGTGCGATCGGTGCGGCCGGTCTCGCCGGCTGTTCCGGCAATCAGTCGACTCCAACCGAGACCGAGGGGAGCTCCGGGGGAAGTGACAGCGACTCCAGCGGCGACTCCGGTGGCGACGATTCCGACATGGACTCCGAGTCCGGCATGGACACGAGCCTGCTGACGGCCGAGGGCTCCTCGACGGTGTACCCCATCTCGAACACGGGCAGCTCTTACTGGAACTCCAACGCGCCGCCGAGCGACGGCGAGTACTGGGGCTCCAACTCAGAAAGTACGGTTCCCGGCTGGGACGAGATCTCCTCACAGGGCGGCGACGACATGCTGTTGGCCGACTTCTTCGCCCAGCAGTTCGGCTACGAGCCGACAGAGCAGCGCTCTGACCCGCCGTTCCCGACGACGGTCGGTCTCTCGCACTCTGGCACCGGCTGTGAGGCCGTCGTCGATGGGCTCGTCGACATCGGTAACTCCTCCGGTCCGATTACCGCGGAACTCGACTGGAGCGAAGAGAAGGCGAACAACACCGTCGTCGACCACGTCGTCGGGCGTGACGGCCAGCCGGTCGTCGTCTCAAGCGACGTTTCCGACGCCGGTGTCTCTCAGCTGACCGGCGAGCAGATCCGCGCTATCTACCAGGGCGAGGTCGGCAACTGGAACGAACTCGAAGGCGTCGACTACGATCAGCCTATCTTCGTCATCGGCCGTGCCGAGGGCTCCGGGACGGACACCTCCTTCCGGCTGAACATGCTCGGCAGCGCCGATGCAGCGATGGAGGTCGACAACCGCTACGGCCAGAACCAGCAGGTCGCCCAGGCGGTCCAGCAGAACGAGGGTGCCATCGCGTACATGGCGCTCGCCTTCACCGGCCCGCAGGTGCAGCCAATCGCGATCGACTTCGACGGAACGGTGTACGAGCCGAACAAGGACGCGGAGAACACCATCTTCGATAGCGAGTACCCGCTGAACCGCGACCTTCACATGTACACGCTGATCGAGGAGTCGAACCCGAACGGCGGTGGCACGAGCCGTAAGGAGGCCGCGTTCCTCAATATGTTCCTCTACGAGTTCGGCCAGGTGGTCTTCGTTGAGGGCAACAACTACATTCCGCTGCCGACCAGCGACCTCGAGGCTGAACAGGAGAAACTCGCGGCCGTGATGCCGTAACCGACGCGACGCACTGACCGCGACTGCTCCGTATTTTTTATCATACGCCGTCGCAACCACACAGGTACACACTATATGGCACACACAACCGAAGGGGCGGGGGGCTCGAAGGGGCGCGTTCAGCGCGGCTTCCGCCGAGTCCGTGATATGGTTGACGACAACGAGCCCGAAGCGCTACTGACGGTCACAGTAATGGGGGTGTCGCTGTTGGCCGCCTTCATCGGGTTCCTCATGGTGTCGTCGCTGACGATCGTTCCGTTCGCCGTGTTTGTAATCGCGGCGGGGTACGGCTGGCTCCGTCACCAGGAGCTAACGGCGCTGACGCTGGCGCTGACCACGACGATCTCGACGCTGCTCATTCTGAGTCTCATCATCATCTTCATTTTCATTGAGTCGATTCCGGTCATCCAGTACGAGACGGCGACCGTGTTCGGCGTGAGCGTTCCGGGACTGCGAATGTTCATCCAGGCCCGGTGGGAGGCGGTGACGCCGCCGGTCCGCTACTCGATGGTCCCGATGATCCACGGGACGGTGATGACCACGATCATTGCGACAGCCGTCGCGGCTCCGCTCGGGGTCTCGGCCGCGCTCTTCCTTTCAGAGATCGCGCCCGCGACCGTCCGCGAGGTGGTGAAGCCGGGTGTCGAGATTCTCGCTGGCATTCCCTCCATCGTCTACGGCTTCATTGGCTTCACCGTCTTGAGTCCCTGGGCGTCGACCCAATTCGATCTCACCGGGCAGGGGACCTACTTGTTCGTCGGTATCGTCGTCGGGCTGATGGCGCTTCCGACAGTGGTCTCGGTCGCGGAGGACGCGCTCTCGTCGGTACCCGAGTCGATGAAGAGCGGGTCGCTGGCAATGGGCACCACCGACTGGCAGACGATGACGTCGATTACGCTGCCGGCCGCCTTCTCAGGTGTCTCCGCGGCCGTCCTCCTAGGTGTGGGCCGGGCCATTGGCGAGACGATGGCGGCGACGGTGATGCTGAAAGGCGTCCCGAAGCTCACGGAACCGCTAGTGAACGCGTTTTATGGGCAAGAGACGCTCACTTCACTCATCGCCAACAACTACGGCGAGGCCGACGGCCTCCAGCTTGACGCGCTGTTCGTCGCCGGCGTTATTCTTTTTATCACGGTGATGGCCATCTCGGTCGGCGCACAGTATATCGAGTGGCGGATGCGCAGCAAGCTCGGAGGTGACGCCTGATGGCCGGCGCAACCCGCAACGAACTCGTCGAGACGGATACCTCCGGGACGGACGCGGTCGCAGCCGCGACTGTCGGCGTCTCCGCAATTCTGTTCGTGCTTGCACTGCTTGCG
Organism: uncultured Halobacteriales archaeon; assembly: GCA_964478805.1. Classification (GTDB taxonomy): domain Archaea; phylum Halobacteriota; class Halobacteria; order Halobacteriales; family Haloarculaceae; genus Halosegnis. The sequence continues at coordinate 7,455 of CAYZJQ010000044.1, forward strand.
CTCGTTGAGGTCGTCTCAATCTCCGCCCCTATCGCTGGCTTGCCGACTGTGACGCTGCTTGGTCTGTTGCTCGTCCTGCTCGGCGGGGCGGTCATCACCTTCGGCGTCGGCTCGCGGCTTGGGTATGTCGACACCAGCCCGCGGATGAGCGCCGGCCTCGTCGCGGGGCTGGCAGCCGCGATTCCCTGGGCCGTCGTGACCTGGGGCATCGTCGCTCATGCGGTCGGACTCGGCAACACTGCGGGTTTCGTCGCGGGCGGCCTCGCCGCCATTATGGCGTTCGCTGCCACGTCGCTGCCGCGTGAGGACATCGGCTCGACGGTTCCGATTGGCCTGTTACCCGTTGTCACCGGGCTGGTGTTCCTGACGGGCGTCATTGGAGCGAGCTGGACCTGGCCGCTCGGATGGGAGCAACCGGTGACGTTCAACGCCGAGTTCGTGGTGCCGGTTGCGACGCTGTTCTGTGCGCTGTTCGCCGGCTGGGCGGCCGCAAAGGCATACGGTGGCTTCGGCGCCCGCGGCCGGCGAATGGGCGCGTACACGCTCATCTACCTCAATGCCACCTCCATCGTGGCGTTCCTGTTCGTGCTTCTGTTGTTCACTATCGTTCAGGGAATACCGGGGCTTCTCAACGGCGTCCAGGTCGGCCTTGGCACCGGGCCGGAGTCGACCATCTTCGGGGTGACGTTCACTTGGCCGTTCTACGTGCCGTTCATCATGAACGGGGTCGCGCTGCTCAACGACTTCCAAGGCGTCCTGCCGGCGATCGTCGGCACCATCTGGCTCGTCATCGGTGCGGTGCTGTTCGCAGTTCCGCTGGGCGTTGGCGCAGCGATCTTTCTCACCGAGTACGCCGAGCGGGGGCGGTTTACCCAGGTCGTCGAAGTGGCGACGAACGGGCTGTGGTCAACGCCGAGCATCGTCTTCGGCCTGTTCGGATTCGCCTTCCTCATCCCCAGATTCGGGAACCAGAAGTCACTGCTTGCGGGAATGTTGACGCTCGGGTTCATGCTCCTCCCGCTTGTCGTCATCACGAGCCGCGAGGCGATGATCGCGGTGCCTGACGAGTACCGTGACGCCAGCGCGGCACTCGGGGTGTCGAAGTGGCAAACCATCCGGAGCGTCGTCCTGCCGGCGGCGCTGCCAGGCGTCGTCACGGGCATCATTCTCGGGGTCGGGCGGATTGCTGGCGAGACAGCGCCGATTCTGCTGACGATGGCTGGTGGAACCTTCACGCCCGGCGGTCAGACGGTAGATATCATCGGCGGCTTCCAGTTCACCTCGGCGCCGCCGTTCGTCGCTAACCCCGAGTTGCTGCAGGCCACCTCGGCGCTGCCATACCAGCTGTTCGCGCTGATTACCGCTGGCGTGGGCAGTTCAAGCAACATCGCCGACATCGAACAGTTCAGATGGGCGACAGCGCTGATTCTGCTGATCGTCGTCCTATCGTTCTACGCCGTCGGTATCGGCGCGCGGTACTACTTCCGGAGGAAGCTCCAGTATGAGTGAAACAGAACACACCCAGACCAAGACGACCGAACCGACCAGCGACCAGCCGCTCGAGACGACGACCGGAGAGACCCAGGAAGAGGTCCGTGAGGAGTGGCGCCAGTACGAGTTCGAGGGGCCGGCGAAACTCGCCGCCGAGGACCTCAACGTCCACTACGGCGACGACCACGCGCTGAAGGATGTCTCGATGGAGATCCCCGAAAAGAGCGTCACCGCGCTCATCGGGCCATCGGGGTGTGGGAAGTCGACGTTCTTGCGGTGCCTCAACCGGATGAACGACCGCGTTAGCAGCGCCCGCATCGACGGCTCCGTCAAGCTCGACGGCATGGAAATCTACCAGGAAGGTGTCAACCTCGTCGAGCTCCGTAAGCGAGTCGGCATGGTATTCCAGTCGCCGAACCCATTCCCCAAGTCCATCCGCGAGAACATCTCCTACGGCCCGGAGAAACACGGCGACCTCAACACGGGGCTGCTCGCGCGCCTGCTCGGTCGCGACGACGAACAAGAGCGCGAGGAACTCGTCGAACAGTGTCTCCGCGACGCAGCGCTGTGGGATGAGGTTCACGACCGGCTCGAGGACAACGCCCTCGGACTATCAGGTGGACAACAGCAGCGGCTCTGCATCGCCCGGTGTCTCTCCGTCGACCCCGAGGTCATCCTAATGGACGAGCCGGCCTCCGCGCTCGACCCCATCGCCACCGCAAAGATCGAGGATCTCATCGACGACCTGAGCCAGGAGTACACGGTCGTCATCGTCACCCACAACATGCAACAGGCAGCGCGTATCTCCGACCAAACGGCCGTGTTCCTCACCGGCGGCGAGCTCGTCGAGTACGGCGATACCGACCAGGTGTTCGAGAACCCCCAGAGCCAGCGCGTTGAGGACTACATTACCGGCAAGTTCGGGTGAGTCAGCCGTGGCGCGTCGGTCATATCAGGAGGCACTCGCCGACCTGCGCGCGGCGGTCATTGGGATGGGTGACCTCATCGTCGACCGGCTCAGCGACGGGCTGCGTGCACTCACGACTGGCGACGACGCGCTCGCCCGGTCGGTGGTCGAGGGTGACGACGTCGTCAACGACCGGTATTTGAAGATTGAAAGCGACTGTATTGACCTGCTCGCGCTCCAACAACCGGTGGCGAGTGACCTCCGGCTCGTCACCGCTGCGTTCAAGATCATCACCGATCTCGAGCGGATCGCCGACATCGCCGCGAACCTCGGCCGGTACGCGCTGGCGGCCGACGGTGGATTCGATCCTGGCGTCTCCATCGGCGACCTCGGTCAAGAGGCACGCTCGCTGGTCGAACAGAGCCTCCAGGGGTTCGCCGACGAGGATAAGACCGCCTGTCGCGCGGTCGTCGAAGCCGACGAGCAACTCGACGCGGCCTGCCTCGCCGCCTCCGAGACCATCGCGCGGTCGCTGATTGAGGACGGTGTTGAGGACCCCTGGGACGTCGAGCGCGTTCTTGACGATGTCTCGCGGCTCCTACTCACTGTGCGCGATCTCGAACGGGTCGGCGACCATGCGGTGAACATCGCCGCTCGAACGGTGTACATGATCGACCACGACCCGGCGCTGATCCGCTAATCTTCACGATCGCGGCCCTTGAACGTTCGCTGCCCGATCATCCGGTCGACGGACTGCGGAGCGACCGCCCCGGACGTCGTTCCTGAAGAGTCGCCGAGGAGCCGCCGAAGTTGGCCGGGCAGCCCCGCGACCCTGGCGAAGACGACAAGCGCGAGTACCGCGCCGACGATCGGGACGATGAGCAGGTCGGTGAACGCGGCGAGTGCCCCGACGCCGAGCGCCAGCGCTCCCGCAACTGTCCCCACTACCGCGAGCGTGACGAGCAGCGCCTTCCGCACGTTTGTGCGCTCGTTGTAGCCGATCCAGCCGGCATAGCCGTCGACGAGGTCAGCCAGAAACACCCGCTCGGAGTCGGACTCCATCCGACGGAGATCGGCCGGGCCGACGCCGACCTCCTGGCCAGCAACGGTGTAAGTGAGGCCGGCAGCCGCCGCTGAGAGGACGAACAGCGCGACACCTAGCCCGGTGGCAGGATTCAATAGGGCGGCCGCGGCGGCCACCTCTGAGGCGGCAGCGAAGGACAGCGCCGAGAACAACAGGCCTGCGAGCGCGACGTTCAGCTGGAACACAGTCACCGCCTTGGAGTCGATGTCGTCGAGCGTCGACAACTGTGCGTCGAGGGTCCGCTGTGCCTCCTCGCGTGCCGCCCGGAGCGTCTTCACGTCCGGGCCGGCCTCCGACTCGCTCATACGCCTCAAGCGAGCGCCCGACACCTAATTCCACCGGGCACAACTATTAACGAATCCAGGCTGTGGCGGATTTATCAACATCTTCGGGGAGGTCCGCGACGACATCAAATCGCGCGCGAACGTCGTCGGCACCTGTTACGGCTGTCGCCACGAGAGCGGTCGCGAGACCGACGGGCAGTGTCTCGGCATCTAGACGTTCCTCAAGACACGACTCGCCGAGTGCGACCGCATGCCAACGGAGGTCGGAATCAATGGGGAGCGGGTACGCACCGACATTCAATAGGTCAGTGACGTGCGCGCCCAGACGGCCGCTCCGCCGGCGGAGCGGCCAGACCGGAAGCGTCGCTACTGTCCCGCGTCGACAGGCGTCTCGCTCGACCACTCCGACTCGACAGCCGAAACGCTCGGCAGCCCGCCGCTCAGGACCGAGGCCGACAAGGTGGTCGTGCTCACGAACACGTACGTCGCTGCTCCTATCAGTGCGGCCGAGACCAGTGGCGACGTGTATCAACTGGGGCCGGCGGACGGCGGTGAGGCAGAAGACGCTATCGGTACACTTGCCGAATTCTCACCAATCGCCCGTGAGGAGCCGAATGCGACCGACAGCGCCCTCATCGTACTCGATTCCACAGAGTTCGAGACCCGGGTGCTCGGCATCGGCCCGTTTGCTGGGTTCGGCGTAGTCGACCGCGACGCGACGTACATGAAGAGCGCAGACGGCCGGCGTCACCGCGGGGGAACTTCGGGGACGTGGTGTGTACATTCGTGTCGACGGCTATCACCAGGAGCCGACCGTCTTCCAGGAGGGTGACCTGTTCGGTCCGATGAGCGCCGCCGGCGACAGCGGGAGTCTCATCAGTATCGGACGGGAGGACAGCTTCCACGCGGTGCACCTGCTGTTTGCGGGCAGCGACTGCGTGACTATCGCCGTCCCAGTAGATACCGTTGAGGCCGAACACCGCACGCTATCGGCGTACAGCGGCGGCCCGGATCAGTCGTCGCCGTAGGGGGTCGACAGCGGCCCGTCCTCGACGGCGGTCGTCGTCACCACGGTTGGGTCATCGTTGAGATTTCGCTCAGGGTCAGTCACCCGGCCACCCGTTCGAAGGTCGGCCTCAAGATCCGTTGCGAGCGCGTCGAGGGCTCGGCGAGCATGTGCCGGGGCGGCTGCCGAGTCGAGCAGGACGACCGCGCCACCGGCATCGCGGAATCGGCGGACGCGCGCGAGTTCGCCGTCGCCGAATGCGCCGACCGGTGGCGTCACGAGCAGGGCTCGGCCGGTCTCGAGATATGCGGTCGAGAGCCGGTTGCGCTGGTCCGTCGCGACGCCCTGCCCCTCAAGATAACGCCGGTAGTAGGCGACGTCCTCCAACGAGCAGGCGTAGTCGACACCGAACTGGCCGTGGCCGCCGTCAACGAGGACGGCGCCATCGCGGTCGGTCAGCGCGTCCACGACGTTCGTCAGGAACGGGAAGTTGCCGTACCCGGACGTATCGACCGGGAACCCCTCCGCCGCCTCGTACATCTCGTCGACGAGAAGGCCGCCGACGAGCCCGACCCGGGCATCGTGGTCGAGTCCGACGAGCGGGGGACGATCCCCCATCGCCGTCGCCGCAGCGCGCACCGGGGCCCGCTCGTCGGGGAGCGGGCCGTCCGCGCTGCGAACGGCCGTCGCTTTCGGCAAGAACAGCTCCTCGACGGGACCATCGCGCGTGGGCGGGGTAGCGTCCGGGTCGCTGGCGGCCCACAGACCCCGATCATCGTCGCGGGCCTCGCGGGCGACGGCGCGGAACTCGTCGTGCTTGGTCACGCCGGAATGGTAAACACGGGCCTGTCCAGCGGTCAGGAGTTCGCGGTTGAACAGGGTGTCGTCGTACTCGATGTAGACGAGCAGGCGGCCGAACTCGTCACGGGCTGGTTCGCTCGGATCGAACGAGATGGTGACCGTCACGTCGGCAAGCCGCTCGGTCGCGAACGCGGTGGCGGCCGTTCCCGCCTCGCCGAGCCGGTCGATGCTCTCGATGCCGACCCATTCTTCCGTGCGCTCGAAGCGGCTGTTTTCGGGGGTCTCGGGCGTGTCGATGCCGATGAACCGGCATTCCTCGCGGTCGCCGTCCGCGAACTCGACGTCAACGGTGTCGCCATCCGTCACCGTGACCACCTCGGCCTGGTACGTCTGTTCCGGATCGATGGCTGGCACACCGACGCCTCGGGAGGGCGCGGTATCAATCTTGTTCCGTCTGAGTTGACTACGGAAAAAGCGGGACGGTGAGCGATCTCCAGCTGAAATCCCGACCTTTTCACTCAATACTCGACCGGACCGGTCGTGACCGATCTATAGTCCATGCTACGACGTCTGCTGGGCCGTCGCGTTGCGATACCACGTCGGCGGGTCGACGGTCGTTGCCCCGACGCGCTCGATGCGCAGCGTCACGTGGATCGCAACCTCAGGGTCGTCTGGGTCGTCGTACCGGCGCTGCACCTCGTAAACGAGCCCGTCCTGGCCAACGAGCACACTACCGGTGGTGTTGGCGACACCCGGCCACGGATCACCGTCGGTCGTCAGCCAATAGGCCGAGTCGCCGGCGACGTTCATGACCCCGACAATCGACGCCGACTCCACGGAGAGGTAATACCCGAGCAGGCGGGTTTGGCCGTCGAGTAACGCCTGTGGATTGCGACGCTCCCGGAACGCGACCCCGTCTTCAGTGCGAACAGCGACAGTCGTCGCGTTGGCGTAACTGTCACCGGTGATAAGCGATGTCGGGGTCGTACGGAACTGGCCAGTCTCGACGGCCGTCGTCAGGTAACGGTCGTCCTCTACCCACACCGTCTCCTGTCGGAGCCCGGTCGGCTCGCCGGTGACGGCCTCACGATACGTCAGGGTGAGTCGGTAGGAGCGGTCGACGATTGCCTCGTAGTGGGCTGCCACTAGCGGCCCCGCGTCGATCTCACCATCTGCCGACACGCCTGGGGGCAGGCTCCGAGTTGGCGTCTGCATCGCGGCCGCTGACGGCGTTGGTGCGGGCGTAAGCGTGGGTGTCGGCGATGTCGTCTCACCCGCGCCGGCCGGGTTGAGGACGGTGGCTACAAGGCCACCGCTGCCGAACCCGACGGCCCCTGCCAGTAGAAGCCCGCAGACGGCCACAACTGCCACCGAAATCCCCTGTCGCACACGCATGAGACGGGGGCCGAATCAATAACCCTCGGGGTGTCGGCGCTGGTATCACTTAGCGCCACAGCGGCTATGTCCACGCAGGCCAACCTAACGGACATGACTGACGAGCGCGACCCAGAAGCCACCCTCCGGGAGTGGAAAGAGTCGATGGCAGCCGACCACGCCGCCGAGATCGCGAATCCCAACCCGGGCGAGCGCCACGCGATTGAGGCCGTGGTTCAACACAGCGAGCGCGTTTCGTTCGCGCTTGCGGACGGGTCGCTCGTTGAGACCGGTCGCGAGCCGGTCGAGACCGATGAGCCGGAGTTGTTCGGCTGTGCGTGTGGCGTCCGAGGGATGACGCGCGACGAGGCACGCACCCACCTCACTGCGGTCCGCGGGGGCGAGACACAGAGCTAAGGGTTGACCACCCAATCCACCGTCCATGCTCTCTCATTTGCATCCCTGTCCCCTGCGAGGGCGGAGGAATCGTGCGGTTCGAGTGTGACCTCCCGCCGGCACTGTCACCGAGCCGTGTTGCGCCGACCGCCTCAGAACGAACCGACCCCCAGCGCTACCCACAGGGCGTTGCCAGCGGCGGCCCCACACCGGACGGAATCATCCTGTGGACGCGGCTCGCCCCTTGGAAGGCGTCCGATGCAGACGATCTCGTTGTCGAGGTCGCTCCCGATGACGGCGGGTGGTCCCCGGGTGCCGGGCTAGCCGCGCCGAGCTACCGCGGCCGCGTCGACGCGCCTGACGTGTCGACGGACTACACCGTCCGCGTCCGGCTGGACGGCCGGCTCGCGCCCGACAGTGCCTACCGCTATCGGTTCGTCCACGATGGCGTCGCCTCCCCTGTCGGCCGGTGTCGCACCCTTCCAGCGCCCGATACGAGTCCGGCGTCGGTTTCGTTTGCCGTCCTGGCGTGTCAGGACTACGGCAACGGCTATTACGGCGCGCTCGGACGCGTAGCTCGCGAGGATGTCGACTACCTGCTCCACCTCGGTGACTTCATCTACGAGGCCGTCGACGACCGCTACCGCGGCTTAGGGAAGAATACGTACCCGGACCGTCAACTCACGCTCCCGAGCGGCGAGCCAGTCGCTTCCACGCTTGCGGATTTCCGTGGGCTCTATCGGGCGTACCGTGGCGATGCGCTCGCCCGCGAGGCGGCTGCCGCACACACTGCCGTCCGGACCTGGGACGACCACGCTGTCTCGGACAACCGCTACTGGGACTACGCAGTCGACGCCCCCGTCCTTCCCGGCCACCCGCGCGGCGATGACCCCGAATTCGCCCGGCAGCTCACGGCCGAGGCTATCCAGGCCTTTTATGAGTACACGCCTACCCGGATCGAATACGACCCTGACGCCGAGCGACTCCACGACGCGTTCCGGCTCTACCGTTCACTCCAGTTCGGCGACCTGCTTGAGCTGTTCGTCACCGACGAGCGGCTGTTCCGCGATCCCCCACCTTGTCGCGATACCCTGCTGCCGGGGTGGGGCCCGCTGTGTCCCGGGCGGACTGCCCCTGACCGGTCGATGCTGGGTGACGAGCAACGCACGTGGCTGTGCGACGGACTCATGGGGGCCTCGACGCGGTGGGTCGGATGGGCCAACGAGGTGTTGTCACTGCCCCTGCGGCTCGGCGTCGGCCCGCTGGCCGTCCAGCCGCTCGTCGACTCCTGGGACGGCTACCCGGCGGAACGCGAGCGCGTGTTCGCAGCACTGCGCGACGCCGACGGTGCCGCAGCGACGCTCACTGGCGACCTCCACTCGACGGTCGTCGGGAACCAGTGGCTCGACGGTACGTGCGTTGGCATTGAGGTGATGACGCCCGCTGTCACGAGCGTGAACGTCGCGGAGGCGGTCAACCTCGACGAGGGGCTGCGCGGCCGGCTCACCCGTCCGCTGCTCGCCAGAGCCGTCGAAGCCGCCAACCCCCACATCGACCGGTTCGACAGCCACACGTGGGGCTACTCCGTCGCGACGTTTGAGCGCGACCGGCTCACCGTCGACGTGTACGCCGTCGACAAGACGGTCAACGCGGCCAACGCACCGCGGTCACGGCTTGCTCAGGTCGAGCGCGCCCGGACAGACCTGCTGTGACCTGTTGGTCGCCACAGCCCGTCAGTCGTCGCCCCAGGCGGCCCGCAGCTGCAACGTGGTGCGCGCCCCTCAGGGAGTGATGACGCCCCGCCCCTTGACCTCGCCGTGTTCGAGTCGCTCCGCAACAGTGTTGATCTCGTCGCGGGCGTAGCGACTGGTTCCGATTATTGGTTGACTGCTTGAGGCGGGCAGGCCGCCATCGGAGGACGAGGCGGAATCGCTCTGTTCCCAGCCTGATTCCTATCTATAGAACTGGCTGCCTGCCGCGTGAAACTATTGGGTGAAATCTCGGCTAGCAGTCGGACATGGATTGCGTCCGGGTTGTCGGATTCATCCTGCGGCTAAAGCCGCAGGTATTCTCCTCGATTTTATATAACTCACAGTCTGTGGGTAATTAATTGTCGGCCTATCGACAAATTCCTGCGGGTGATCCCCATCAGCGCCGCTGTCGGGCCAAGGGCTTTCGCCCCGCGGGTCTACACGCTATTATGGACACCCCGCCGCTGACGGTCGAGGCGCTCGCCGACTACTGCCGGACGCAGGCGGGCCTGCTCGCCGGTCAGGCGGAGCAGCTCGAGACCTCGCTGGCCGAGTTGCTTGACAAGGTGGGCGCGGACATCGAGGCGGTCCGCGACCGACTGGACGCTCGTCCACCGACGACTGAGGGTGCGTCGACACCGCCGACCACCGGCGACGGGCCCGCGCTGGCAGACATCGAGGCGGCTCAAGACCGCGCTGTCTCGCTGCAGGCCCGCGTGGTCGACCTCCGGACGCTCGCAGCCGACTACCAAGCGCTCGCGGCGACGCTCGCCGACGAGTACGTCGACGCCGAGCCGGCGCTCGAACGGGTCGTCGGGTTCGAAATCGAGAACGATGCGCCAGCCCACACCGCGCGCGAGACGCTCGCGGAGACGCTCGCAAAGGACGGAGCGCGGGATTGATACGGGTCGCGCCGCAGATTCTGCCAGATGATGGACCGGACGAGCCGGGTGACCGTTGGTGGCTAAGCCGATGCGAGCACGGGTGAGTCAAAAGGCCGTGCTGTTCGCCAGTGACGACGTGTTGCTGCTCGCCGACAGTGGCTGGGAGTTCCCCGGCGGACGCGTCGACCGCGGTGAACGGCCGGGCGAGGCACTTCTGCGGGAGTGTCGCGAGGAGACCGGCCTCGAGGTTCGCGTCGACGCGCCGGTCCACACGGCGGTAAAGAAGCCGAACAAAAAGACCGCGACCTACTACGTCTACTATCGGTGTCAGGTACAGGAGGATTCACCGACGGTGACGCTCTCTGAGGAACATGACGAGTGGCGGTGGTGTGTGCCTGCCGACGCCCGTCCACTGCTGAACGACCGTCGCGTGAGGGCGCTTGACCGCGCCCTGAGACGATGACCATCCGCAAACTCGACGACGAGACCGTCAATCGTATCGCTGCCGGTGAGGTCGTCGAACGCCCCGCCTCCGTGGTGAAAGAACTCGTCGAGAACAGCGTCGACGCTGGGGCATCCCGCGTCGATGTCGAGATCGACGCTGGCGGCACCGAGCGAATCGTGGTGCGCGACGACGGGGCTGGGATGGCCCCTGACGAACTCGAGCTTGCAGTCGCGGAGCACGCCACCTCAAAAATTGGTGACATCGAGGACCTCGAATCCGGGGTCGCTACGCTCGGCTTCCGCGGTGAGGCGCTCCATGCTGTGGGCGCGGTCGCAAAACTCACGCTGCGATCGCGTGAACAAGGGGCCGAGCGGGGGGCCGAACTCCGTGTCGAAGGCGGCGAAGTCGTCGCTCGGAGAACGGTAGGCTGTTCGACGGGAACGACCGTCGTGGTTGAGGACCTCTTTTACAATGTTCCTGCGCGCCGGAAATATCTAAAGGCAGACGCAACAGAGTTCGCTCATATCAATCGTGTGGTCGCAGGGTATGCGCTCGCGAACCCTGGTGTGGCCGTCTCGCTGTCTCACGGCGAACGTGAGACGTTCGCCACCGAGGGCCAGGGCGACCGTCGGGCGGCCGTCATGTCGGTGTATGGCCGGGAGGTGGCGGCCAACATGGTAGCGGTACGCTCTACCGAGGAATCGGGTCCACTCGACGACGTAACGGGGCTCGCGAGCCACCCAGAGACGAACCGCGCGAGCCGCGAGTACGTCTCGGTGTTCGTCAACGGCCGGTGGGTGACAGCAAGTGCGGTCCGTGACGCTGTGGTTGAGGCGTACGGCCGCCAACTCGCGAGTGACCGGTATCCGTTCGCGGTCGTGGATCTCGCTGTCGACCCAGCGACCGTCGACGTGAACGTCCATCCACGGAAG
>CAYZJQ010000045.1:0-18670 GCA_964478805.1 uncultured Halobacteriales archaeon
AGAGACAACTCTCCGGAACGGATCTCACAGGAACGCTCGACCGGCTCAGAAGTCAGGCCGCCGACAGCGACCCCGGGGCACCGGAGCCCCACTGGGCGGGTTGGGGGACGCAGCCGGTCACTGCCGCTTGCGCTCGACGCGCACGCGACCGTTCACGCGCGCCACCAGCCGGTCGTAGAACGCCCGCAACCCCGCCGGCTCGGTCGCCGAGCGGACGTGCAACTCGACGCAGCCGTCACGGACGGCCACCCGAAACGTATCGCCCGTGTCGTCGTCGTGGACGAGAAACAGCGGCATCGGAAGGTCGAACCAGTCGCCGTAGCGGTACGGGCCGGCATCGAGGAGGTCGGCCACAACGACGGGGAGCTCGTCCGCATCCACGGGCGTCAACACGAACACCGTCCCACCCTCGTACCGCATCCCCCCGGAACGCCGGTGCTCGCGTTCGGGGTGGTCGACCTCGAAAGACGGACCGGTTGGAGCGGCCGCGCGGTCGGCGGCCTCCCGGTCCCGGAGTTCACTCGCCGTCGTGAAGCTAACGTCCTCGTCCTCCACGGCTCAACGGTGTTACGGTGTGAGACGGGTTAAATCCGCGGGGCTCACAGCTCTACGGGGCAGCCGTTGATCTCGCCGCCGCGCATTCCGTCGGCGAGCCAGTACACCGACAAGGTGAGGACGACCAGTGCCCCAAGCGCGAACTCCAGCCCGTCGAGCGGGAGAAAAAGCAGCGACGTGGAGACGCCGAACAGCGACAACAGCCCCACGAGCACCGCGGAGCCGCAGGCTGCACAGCCGGCCCCGAGCGTGCCGAGGACGACCCCGGCTGCCCCGGTGCCGCCCTGTCTGACCGAGACGCCGTGTTCGCGAAAGTGGTAGACCGCCATCGCCACGTCGACGCCCGTGAGCACGGCAACCCCGATCAACAGCAACCCCTGGAGGGGGGTGAACGCCGGGCCAAGAAACGGGAACTGTGAGACCAGCAGGTCGATGCGGGCGCCCAGATCGAGCGATCCCGTCAGTGCGAACTCCACGAGCGGAAGGTTCAGCGAGAAGACGAACAGCGCGAGCGCGGCGACGCCAGTAAACAGAGCCACCAGCGCGTATCCCGGGACGGTCAACACGAGCCGCGCGGTCCGGCCCATCAGCCGCCAGTCGCGCCCGCGGGTGGGCAAGCGGACCATCAGACCCCCAGGGCGGCGGCAAACACGTCGTACCCCTGTGCCCCTCGGACTTCAGTACGGAACACGCCGTCGCTGAACAGGTAAAACTGGGGCGTCTGCCCGATGCCCAACTCGTCGCCGGCTGCCACGTCCAGCCCGACGGCGTCGTCGTACTCGCCGGCCTCGGCGGCCGAGACGACCGCCGCCGCGGCCACGTCGGTTTCCGCCGCGAGGAACGCCTCGGATTCGGCGTAGACGTTCTCGGAGGAGAACGCCGACTGGGCCGCGTAGTAGTGGTCTTTCAGCGCCCAGAAGGCCGACGCGTCAGCGTCGAACGTCGCTTCCAGCACTTTCGAGGCGGGCTCGCCCCACGGGTAGATAATGGGATAGCCGCGGTAGACGAACGAGGCCTCGCCGGGATCGACGAGGTCCGAGACGATCTGCGGGTAGGTGTTCTGTTCGAAGCGGCGACACAACGTACAGGACGGATCTTCGAAGGCCACGATGAGCGCCTCGCCGTCGCCAAGCCGTGGCTGGGCCTCCAGATCCGCGGTCGCGGGGTGCTCGTCCATAGGCGTTCCATCGGGCGTCGGCGTCGCGTCGCCACCGTCCGCACCGCTGGAGCTGTTTCCGTTACCCGTACAGCCCGCGAGCGCGACCGCGCCGGTCGCCGCCGCGCTCGCGAGGAAGCGTCGTCTGTTCATGCGTGAAGGAGGGGGTCAAGAGGCAAAAACCGTTGTTCAGATTCCCACCAAAATTGGGGCCGCGTCTCCCCAGTCACCAGGGTTTAGCCCCTCGGCCACGACCTCGGCGTATGTGCGGCCGCTACAGCGTCTTCCTGCCCGCCGACGAACTTGCAGAACGGTTCGACGTCACCGTCCCCGAGGCGTATCACGAACACTACAACGCGGCGCCTTCCCAGTCGCTGCCCGTTGTTACCAACCACGACCCGGACCGTTTGGTCCACCAGCAGTGGGGCCTCATTCCGACGTGGGCCGACGATGACTTCTCGGGGCTGATCAACGCTCGCGCGGAAACGGCTGCAGAAAAGCCCGCGTTCCGGGACGCCTACCAGCAGCGGCGCTGTCTCGTCCCCGCGGACGGCTATTATGAATGGACGGACCGCGCGGACGGCGAGGACAAACAGCCGTACCGTATCACCCGTGCCGACGGTGAGCCGTTCGCAATGGCGGGGCTGTGGGAGCGGTGGACCCCGACCACCCGCCAGGCTGGACTGGATGACTTCGGCCGCGACGGAACGACAGAGGCTGGCGACGACCCCGTCGAGACGTTCACCATCCTCACGGTCGAGGCCAACGAGTTCCAATCGCAGTACCACCACCGGATGCCGGTCGTCCTGGCGCCAGAGGAAGAGCGCGCGTGGCTCGAATCGCCCGATGACGACCTCCTCGACCCCTATGACGGGGACCTGGATGCGTATCCGGTCTCGACGCGGGTGAACAGCCCCGCACACGACGACCCGGGCGTCGTTGAGCCAATGGACGGCTGAAGCGCCGACCGGTACCGCGACGGGACCGAAGCCCGTATGTGAGACCGCTCCGCGACCACCGTATGCCGAGTGGCACCAAGTACGCGCGGGTCGACACTAATGAGGGTATCATAGTCGGCGAGTACGACGAGGGTGTCGTCACTGCCGAGGAGGGATCGTTCGAGATCGGCGTTGATGCTGACCTGCTCGCGCCGTGTGAACCGTCGGCCTTCTACTGTGTCGGACGCAACTACGGGGAGAAGGTCGATCAGATGGGGTACGACGTGCCCGAGGTGCCGGACTTCTTTATCAAAGGGCCAACCTCGCTGCTCGGGCCGGGCGAGGACATCGTTTACCCGTCGTTCACCGAGGAACTCACGTACGCCGGCGAACTCGCCGCCGTGTTTGGCACGCGCTGTCACGACCTCTCGGAGGCCGAGGTCGACGACGCTGTCTGGGGGTATACGGTGTTGAACGATCTCGACTGTCTCGATCAAGAGCGCCGGACGGCTCGCAAAGCATTCGATGGCTCCGCGCCGCTGGGCCCCGTCGTCGCCGACATCGACCCCGTTGGCCTCGACATCCGTACCCACGTTGGCGGCGACCTCCGCCAAGAGGACAACACCGAGAACATGTTCATCGGCCCGCGTGAAGTGATCAGTTTCCTTTCCGAACGGTTCACCTTTCGCCCGGGCGACGTGGTCTCGTTCGGCAGTCCCGCGAACCCGGGGGTGCTCGAACCGGGCGACGAGATCGCCATCGAATACGAGGGGATCGGCACGCTGTGCAACACGGTCGTCACCGGTGAGTAGATTCACCTGAGGATAGGGTCGTACACGAACTCAAACCAACGCGGCCGGTGGCAGGCGGCTTGAGCCGCCCGCTGGCGACCGCAGCAGACTTTCCTCCCGACTAACGACCGCTGGAATCGGCCGCTATAATCGAGTTTTCGTTTATCTCATCTGGTGGCGTCCCTGATACCAGACTAACCTCTTCGGTGACTTCTCGCGAACCTGCGGGGGCAAGGGGAGGGAGGAGCCGCACATATGACTAACCAGTGGAATCAACACGGAGAGACGGAGAACGTCCGGCCAGCGGTGCGCCGAATCAGCGATGACGAGCCCACGCCTGCGGTCCGGCGCGTTGACGGCGGTAACGCCGACGACGGTACCACCGACGCAACGGCCAACGAGGCGGCCACCGGCCCCCTCGCCGGCGACGACACCGAGGCCGTCGTGTTGCGCGAGGTGCGCGACTGCTTCCGGTCAGGCGGCGTCGATGCCCCCTTCGAGGCCCCAACCGAGGCGTTTCTGGCCGAGTCGTTCTTCGACTTCGAGTACCTCACAACGGGCCGTGAGGTGGCCCGTTACTGGGTCCACGAGCCGTTCGCGTACGTGACGATCCTCTTCGATGAGTCCGCTCGCGAGTACCGCTATCATGTTACGGAGCCGACGCTCGATGAGTTCGAGCGGTACGTACGTGAGGACCTCGTGACGCTGTTGCGCCACGCACTGATGTACATCGACATCGAGTCCGACGACCGTGGCGGCCGGGAAGACGTGTTCATGACGAAGGCCGCGGAACTCGTCCGCAAACACGCGGCCACGGTCGATCCCGGGACGCTCCACAAGGTGCTCTACTATCTCCGGCGGGATTTCGTCCACTACGGCCCGATCGACCCGATCATGCGAGACCCCGATGTCGAGGATATCTCGTGTGACGGTGTTGACGTCCCCGTGTTCATCTACCACCGTGAGTACCGCGACCTGCGGACGAACGTGTCGTTTGGCAAGGGCGCGCTCACGTCGTTTACTGTCCGGTTGGCCCAGCAGGCCGGCAAGCAGTTGTCCGTGTCGAACCCGCTTGTCGACGTCTCCCTCCCGGACGGCTCGCGGCTTCAACTGACGATGGGGGGCGACGTCTCCACCCGCGGTGCGAACTTCACGATCCGTCGGTTCGCCGATATCCCGTACACGCCCGTCGACCTCGCCTCCTGGGGAACGTTTTCGCTCGAGCAGATGGCCTATTTCTGGCTCGTCATCGAGAACAACCGCTCGCTGGTCTTCGCCGGTGGGACCGGGTCCGGAAAGACCACCTCGATGAACGCGGTGTCGTTCTTCATTCCGCCGTCCTCAAAGGTCGTCACGATCGAGGACACTCGCGAGATCGACCTGCCCCACCAGAACTGGATCCAGTCGGTCACGCGGTCGTCGGCAGCCGGCGAGGGCCACGGCGAAGTGTCGATGTACAACCTCCTCCAGGCGGCGCTACGCCAGCGCCCCGAGTACCTGCTGGTCGGCGAAATCCGGACGGAACAGAAGGTTGCACTCACCTTCTTCCAAGCGATGGGCACCGGCCACACGGCGTACACGACGGTCCATGCAGACTCGATCGAGACGGCGCTCAACCGACTTCAGAACCCACCGCTCTCGGTGCCGACTGGGATGTTACAGGACCTCGATGTGGTTTCGATCCAGCGGCAGACGTTCATCGGCGACCGCCGGGTGCGCCGGAACGCCGACGTCTACGAGCTCGGTACGGATCCGAACGACCCCACCGGGATCGACGTCGAGACGGTGTTCGAGTGGGCCCCCGCCGACGACACGCACCGCAAGGTCGCCGACTCCGGCGTGCTAGCGGAGATCGCCCACGATCGGGGCTGGTCGACCGACCGGCTGGACACAGAACTCGAGCAGCGCGAGCGTGTGCTTGCGTACCTGCTTGAACGGGGCGAAACGGGCTACCGCGCCGCCGCCGGTACGATTCAAATGTACGCGAAAGACCCCGAATACGTCCTCGCGGGCGTGGCGGATGGAAGCCTCGATCCCAGCGCGTTGGCAGACCACGTGCCGATGCCAGACGGCGTCGAACTCCCGCCCGCCGAGCATGTCGCTGAGGCCGACGAGCGACGGGTCTGGTCCGAGCTGACCGCCGCCGCAGTCGGGGAGGTTCCTGACCACGACGACGCGAGACCGGACACCCCTGAGACGCTGCGGACGCTGTTCGGGACCGACACGGAGGCAGGGCGGTGACGCCACCTGAGGTCGACCTCACCGACGTGCCACCCCGCGAGTACGGGCTGGCCGAGCGGCGCCGGTCGCGGCCAGTAGATGAAGAAGAACGCCGGCGTCTCCGCGAGGAGTACGGCCGCGTGCGCACATCGTTTAAGTTCCGCCCCGAGCAACACTACCGACTCCAGCGTGCGCTGAGTCAGGCGCGCATCGGCGCGACGTACGACGAGTACCTCGCCGACAGCGTCCGTTACGCGGCGGTCGCGACGCTGGTCGGCGCCGGCATCGGCGCGGCCCTCGCGGTCGTCCTCGCGAACGCCGGGGCATTCGCCGCGCTGTCGAGTCCCGTTGCCGTCGGCGGCTCGCTCGCAGCCGCAGTCGCTGCGAACCGCACACTTGTCGGCGGCGGCTTGGTGGCCATTCTGTTTGCAGCCATGGCGGGCGCAGGCACGTGGGCGGTGCGCTACTACTACCCCGCGAACCTGGTTTGAAGCCGGCGACAGAACATCGAAGTGACGCTCCCACACGCGATCACATACCTGTTTGCGCTGTCCCATGGAGGTATGTCTCTCGTTGAGTCGATGCGCGCGCTTGCCGACGCCGACGACGTTTACGGCGAGGTAGCCCGCGAGTTCGAGACCGTGGTAATGGACGTCGAACTGTTCGGCAGCGATATCTACACGGCCCTGCAGAACGCGCGCAATCTCACCCCCTCAGACGGGTTGGCGCAGTTCCTTGACGATCTCGTCGGGGTGCTCGACTCCGGGGCGAGCGTCACCGCCTTCCTTGAGAGCGAGGCCGACTCATACCTCCGACAGGCCGAAGAAGAGCAGGAGGACTTCCTGGAGACGCTCTCGCTGCTCGCAGAGGTGTTCGTCGTGGCGTTCGTCGCTGCACCGCTGTTTCTCATCGTTACGCTGGTCGTCATCAGCCTCATCGGTGGCAGCACAGTACCGCAGGTCGCGCTGCTAGTCTATCTCGTCATCCCCGTTGCGATGGCAGCGTTCATTACCCTGCTTCATGTGTTGAGCGCGCCGTTCGCCCAGCGGCAGGGGACACCGGAGGCGACCGCCTTCGACCGGCCCGCACACGATGAACTCGATGAACGCGCGGGCGAATACACCCGTCGGCAGCGTAGCCTCCGGATCCGTGCCCTCCTCGAGGACCCGTTCTCGGCGGTCGAACGTGAGCCGCTGTACTCGTTGGCACTGACGGTCCCGCTCGCGCTCGCGGCCGTCGGCGTCATTGTGGGGGCGGGCGCAGTCGGCGTCTCGGTCGACGCACTGCTTGCCGCACCTGTTCGGGTCACCGTTGGGTTGGTCGTGCTTCCAATGCTGATTGTTGGGGCACCGCTCTCGGTGTTTCATGAACTGCAGCGGCGCCGCGAAGCAGAGATCGCGCGGCGCTTCCCTGACACGCTGAACGTCCTCTCGAGCGCGAACAAGATGGGGATCCCGCTAACTGATGCGCTCGCGCTGGTGTCGCGGTGGTCTGAGGGCCCGGTGGCTGAAGAGGTCCGTCTCGTCCGCAACGACATCGCATGGAACCACGACACGACGAACGCACTCTTGGGGTTCGCCGCCCGGCTGCGTGTCCCGCAGCTCTCGCGGACGATGAAACTGCTTGCCGATGGACTCCGCTCGTCTGGCGACCTCTCACGTGTGCTTGCTGTCGCGGCGGAGGACACCCGTAATCGCGCGCGCATGGACCGTGCGCGCCGCCGGGAGCTGTCCTCATACGTCGCCGTGGTGATCATCGGCTTCCTCGTGTACCTGCTGGTGGTCGTCCTCTTGGAGGCGAGTTATCTGACGCCGATCAGCGAGGTCGGTAGCGGCGAGAGCGACTCGCCGGTGTCGCTGGCGAACGTCCCTGTCGACACCTACCGGGCAGTGTTCTTCCACTCGGCGCTGATCGTCGGCGTTGGATCGGGACTCATTGCCGGGAAGCTCGCCGACGACGACGCCATTTCGGGACTAAAGTACGCGCTCGCGATGGTCGCGGTCAGCGTCATCGCCTTCGGGGTGCTCTGATGATCCCACACATCTTGGCTGATAACCGGGGCCTCTCAGAGGTACTTGGTTCTATCCTCGTGTTCGCATTACTCGTGACCCTGCTCGCCACAATCCAGGTGTCTGGCGTCCCAGCGCTGAACGAGCGGGTTGAGTTCGAACACAACGCCGACGTCCAGGCCGATATGCGGGGCTTTGCATCGGCGGTCGACACGGCAGCGGCAAGTGGCATCGACCAGCCGGTCGACGTCGAAACCGGCGTTCGCTACCCGCCCCGCTTGTTCCTGCTCAATCCCGGCCCGACTGCCGGGACGTTGACGACCACCGGCGACGACACCGTGAGGTTCGATAACCTCCGCGCGCTTGACCCTGATACCGGGGACTTCCTCGATGGGAGCACGACGTACAGCTCAACCGGCCTGGTCTACCAGCCCGCATATGACGTATACACGATCGCTCCGGAGACCCACTATGAGTACGGCATCGTCTACAACGTCGGCGCAGACGGCGGCATCTCCGTTCTCGACGAGGGAAGTCTGATCGCCGGCAGTCGAATCAGCCTTACGGCACTTTCAGGCGAACTGGCGATCAGTAGCGGTGAGGCTGTCTCTTTCACCGCCGTTCCGACGAGCAGCCCCGGGACCGTTGTCTCCGTCACTGACGACGGCAACCCGCTCACGCTGACCCTCGACACCAATCTCTCCGAAGCGATCTGGCGCGACGTACTTGCTAGCGAACTCGATACCGACGGAGCCGACGGCGGGACCGACGACGGTCGGTACGTCACTGAGATCGAATGTTCCGGCGTCGCCGATACGGACCCCTGTAACGGCCCATTGACGATCACCTTCGAGCAGGGCTACACCTACGGACTCCGCCTCGCACAAGTGTCGCTCAACGGCACCGCCGGCGGGATGAGTCCGGCATATGTGACCACGGCCAAATCGATACAAGGGTTCCCGGCTGCCGGCGGTGAGACGAGTATTCAGGTTCGCGATCGGTTCAATAACTCGCTTGCAGGCGTCGATGTGCTGTTCACCAGCTCGGGGCGACGTTGATCAGTTCCACAGGACAGGGCGCGAGTGTCACCGCGACCACTGATGAAAATGGCGTCGCCAGGGCAACGATCTTCCCAGACGCTGGCGTTACTGCCGCGACAGTCACAGCCGGCGTGGATACGAACGGCGACGGCCTCGGCGACGAGCCGCCGGCGTTGACGACGAGCTACACCGTGACGTTCGTCGAACCAGCCCCTGATGACTCCGTGTTCCGTATCAATCCCGCCGACCCTGGCGATCTCGTGTTAATCGCGGTGGCCGGTCCCACGGGCAACGACTTCACACTCGCGTTTGAGAACACCGGATCAGCTCCGCTCGAGGTGACGGAGGCCCGACTGAGCTTCTATTTCGCGTCGAAGCCGGGCAACAGTGCTACTCCTGCGGCGGCACAACTCGTCTCGGGGGCATCGCAGGCCACGCTGACTGTGCGGGGCGGCTCCGAGCCGCTGTCAACCCCGGTGACCGTCGCCGACGGAACAACGACGACGGTTACGGTAGCACTGTATAAAAACGCGAACGGAACTGGCGCGTTCACTCAGGCGAACAGCGACGACTTCTTTGTTCTCTCGCTGACGGTGAACGGCGAGACGGAAACGTACTTTGTCGCCCCGACACCCTAACTAATTCGCCAGAAAACCCTTTTACCACAGGTGATGATACGTAATTTGTGGACGAGTCTCGCCCCATCGAAGACATCCTGAACACCATCGGTGACGAGCGCGCCCGAGACGTGCTTGCAGCGGTCGCCACCGAGCCGCGCTCGGCGAAGGAGCTGGCGGAGTCGTGTAACATGTCGCTTCCAACCATCTACCGTCGGCTGGAGTTACTCCAAGAACATGAGTTGGTCAGCGAGCAAACGGCGGTTGCGGACGACGGCAACCACTACAACGTCTACACCTGCAACTTCGACTCCACGGTGATCAAACTCGATGACGGTGAGTACGATATCAAAGTATACCGCAGCGAGAACGTCCCCGACCGGTTCACCCAGCTGTGGGACGAACTCGCCGGCGAATAAGAGAACAACCATCAAATCCCCGCCCCCCGAGGCCACACCCAATGGTTGATGTCTCCATCCTCGGGGTCCTCCTCGGACTGTTCCGACTCGTCCTGTTCGGGCTCTCCCTCGGACTCACCGTAATCAGCTTTCAGGCGTATCGCAAAAACGGCGGCGAGCGCCTCCAGTATGCGTTTATCGGCTTCGCTTTCATCAGCATGGGTGTGGCGGTGACGAATCTCAATACGCAGTTGCTCGTCAGCGGTGGTGCTTCCGGCGATACGTTCGTTCTGCTGCAGATGGCCGAGACGGTCCCCTTCTCCGTCGGCTTCGGGATGATCTACGTATCGCTGTACCGGTAAGTAACGTTCCAGATAATTGAGGAGAAAGCCCCCGGCTTCAGTCGTGGGTGGATGTCAAAGCGGCGGTGCTCACCGGCGTGCAGAGATAACGAGCAGCGGGCCGACGAACACCAGCGCAAGCCCGAGGAAGCGGTACTGCACCGGAGCCAGCGAGCCCGGCGTGAGCATGAAAATGAAGCCAAAGACGACGGTGTTGAGCCCGATGATCTTCAGAGATTTCAGCGGAAGGGCTCCCAGCGTCGAGAGGATGAACAGCGCCAGGAGAACCTGCCCCGCGTCGTACTGGAGCAGGAAGTTGTCGACGAGCTGGAGCGGAACGGCTGACATCCTTAATCAGACCTCGCGTCGTCGGTTTCTTAACGCTTCCGTTCCCCCCGGACTGCTACTCCGGGTCGAACTCCTGGCCTCGAAAGAAGGCGGCCCATGCAGCAACGATGGCACCGCCGTACCCGAGCGCCCACACCAGCGCGCCAAGGCCAGTGTAACCAGCCTGTGACAGCAGGAAGTCGGCCACGCCCGCCAAGACGATGGCCCCCGCAATGGCCAGCACCGCACCCGACCACGGCGGAGCGTTCTCGGTAACACCCATAGCTCCGCTACGGCATGCACCTGCCTCAATCCTCCGTTCCGGAGTCGTGGCCGGGGTCGGTGGGAGTGGCAAGCTGGTCCCGCCGACTCACTGCTTGGTACTACAGCACACGCAGGCAATGGGGATTTATTGCGGCGCTGTGAGCCACAGGTATGGACCCCGATCTCGAGTACCGGTCCCTCCCTGACAACGACGCAGGTGACGAGCTGTTCGCCCGGTACGTACAGTACGCCTTCGCGCCTGACCGGGGCCCAGGCGTCGATCGCGACGAGGACGATGAGGACCCACCGCGGATCCGGCGCGGCCTCTACCCCGCCGGTGGCGACGAGCCGGTCACGATCTGTGCGTCGTACGATTTCACACTCCGAGTTCGCGACGCCTGGCTCTCGGCCGGCGGCGTCTCGGCGGTTGCGACCCCGCCCGAGCACCGTCGCCAAGGGCATGTCGAGCGACTACTTTACGAGTTGTGTCGTGAACACCGCGAGGAGGGGGCCCCCCTTGCCGTGCTGTGGCCGTTCAAACACCCCTTCTATGCCCAGTTCGGCTGGGCGACCGGGAGTCGCTACCTCGAGTGGTCCTGCGAGCCGTCCGCGCTGCGGGCAGCAGCCGCCCATACCGGCACGTGGGAACAGGTCGACGGCGACGCGTGGGCCACGCTTGATGCGGTGCACGAGCAGGCGTCGGCCAACCGGACACTTGCGCTCGATCGCTCAGAGGCGTGGTGGCGCCACCGCCAGCTGACCGGGTGGCGTGACGACCCGTACGTGTATCTGTGGCGTGATGCTGACACCACGGCGCGGGCGTACGTGGCCTACCGCATCGAGGGCGACTGGGGCGACCGGACCTTCCGGGTCGGCAGCAACCACGGCGCCGCGGACGACGAAGCGTTCCGGCACCTCCTTGGCTTTCTGGCGAACCACGATTCGCAGGTCAGCGAGGTACGGTTTAGGACGGCCGTAGACTGCCCGCTTCAGGAGATGGTCGCCGATCCAGGCGACCTCGATTGCGAGCTACAGACCGGCCCGATGGTCCGCATTCTCGACGTCCCCGCGGTGCTCGAAGCGCTATCGTACCCGGCGGACGCGCGGCTCACGCTCGGCGTTACGGACCCGTTACTCGGAGAACTGGCCGGGACCTACGAACTCACCGTCTATGGCGGTTCCGCACACGTTGTGGCGGTCGGCGACGAGCCGGCCGACGCGGACGCCACCCTCGGCGTCGGCACACTCTCGCAACTGGTCGTCGGCTACCGGGCGGCCGACGAGCTGGCGACCACCGGCGACCTCGGGGCCGACGACGCGACCGTCCGCACGCTTGACGCGCTGTTTCCAAAGCGCACCCCTTACTTGCAGGAAGGATTCTGATGGGGGACGAACAGTTAACACGTGCCGAGGAGTCCGGACGGGTAGTATGGACTTCGGACTCGAGGGTCGGACGGCACTGGTGACGGGTGGAGCGGGTCGGATCGGGAGTGAGGACTGCCGCGTGCTGGCCGAGGAGGGCGCCGAGGTGGTAGTGCTCGACGTCGACGGTGACGGGGCGGCCGGGGTGGCCGACGAGATCGAAGGAGACGGCGGCGCGGCCATCGCGGCCGAGTGTGATCTCACGGACCGCGAAGACGTGCGCGAGACGGTCGCGGAGCTGCGCGAGGCGACCGGCGGTGTGGACGTGCTTGTAAACAACGCGGCGTTCGTCGACGCAACGGCGAAGGTAGCCGACTACGACGACGACGTCTGGGACCGCGACGTGGCCGTCAATCTCACCGGCGCGTACAACATCACGAAGGAAATCTTCCCTGCGATGTGTGACCGCGGCTGGGGCCGGGTCATCAACATGTCGAGTATGGCCGGCGTCGGCGGCGGCTTCGGGCAGGCGTCCTACTCGGCGACAAAGGCTGCTCTGGTGGGGTTCGGCAAGACGCTCGCACTGGAGGGCGCCCGCCACGGCGTCACCTCGAACGTCGTGGTCCCGAACATCGTCGTCGACGATCTGGCCGACCTCTCGCCCGAGGAACTGGAGGCTGTAAACCCGATGTACGAGCGCATCCGACAGGCGACGCCGATGAAGGAACTGGGCCGGGAGGCAGATGTCGCCTTCCTCGTCGCCTACCTCGCCAGCGAGCAGGCCCGGTACGTGACCGGCCAGGCCGTCGGCGTCACCGGCGGCGTTGACCTGTTCTCGTTCTGACTGGCCGCCGGTGAGGGAGGGTTTTACGTTGTGGTGGTGATTGGTACCAACGACCATGATGGACGTTCAGCTCACTCTCGGGCGAATCCTTGACCGGGCGACGACGCTGTACCCCGACCGGGAGGTCGTGACGGAGCGGCCGGACGGCAGCCGACACCGCTACACCTACGCGGACGCGGCCGACCGGATCGCACAGCTCGCGGGCGCGCTCGACGACCTCGGTCTGGCACGGGGCGACCGCATCGCAACCGTCGCCCTGAATCACTACCGGCACCTCGAGCTCTACTTCGCACCGCCCTGTTCGGGGCGCAGCATCCACATGTGCAACATGCGCCTCCCCGAGGACCACTTCACGTACATCGTGAACGACGCCGGAGACCGGGTGCTGTTCGTCGACCCGGCGTTCGTCGAGTTCGTCGAGGGGGTCGCGGACGACCTCGACACCGTCGAGCAGTACGTCATCCTCGACGAGTCGGTGCCGGAGACGACGCTCGAGCCGGTGACCGACTACGAGTCGCTCATCGTCGGGCAGCCGACCGACTACGAGTGGCCGGACGTCGACGAGGACGCAGAGTGCGGGATGTGTTACACCTCGGGGACGACGGGGAAGCCGAAGGGAGTCGAGTACAGCCACCGCGGCGTCTACCTCCACAGCCTCGCGAGCGGCCACGTCGACGCGAACGGGATCGGCGAGCGTGACACCGTCCTTCCCGTCGTGCCGATGTTCCACGCGAACGGCTGGGGGCTCCCGTACGCGGCGACGCTCGCGGGCGCGAAGCAGGTCCTCCCAGGACCGAACACTGACCCCGAGTCGGTGGCGACCCTCGTCGACGAGGAGGACGTGACGATGTCCGCGGCGGTGCCGACGGTATGGCTGGAGATGGCCGAGTACCTCGAGGCGAACCCCGAAGTGGACGTGTCGAACGTCGACCGGCTCACGGTCGGCGGCTCCGCGCCGCCGGCGTCGCTCATCCGCCGCTACGACGAGGAGTTCGACGCGCCGATCATCCAGGGGTGGGGGATGACCGAGATGAGCCCGCTGGGCACGCTGTCGACGCTCCGGAAGGAGTACGCCGACGCGCCCGCCGACGAGCGGTACGCGAAGCGCGCGACGGCCGGCCTCCCGGTTCCCGGGGTCTCCCTGCGCGTCCGCGACGAGTCCGGCGACCCGGTGCCGCGCGACGGTGAGTCGATGGGCGAGCTCGAGGCCCGCGGGCCGTGGGTCGCGGACCGCTACCACGAGCGGCCGGACGCGACCGAGCAGTCGTTCACCGAGGACGGCTGGCTGAAGACCGGCGACATCGCGACGTGGGACGCCGACGGCTACGTCGACATCGTCGACCGGATCAAGGACGTCATCAAGTCCGGCGGCGAGTGGATCTCGTCGGTCGACGTGGAGAACGAGCTGATGGCCCATCCGGGCGTCGCCGAGGCGACGGTTGTCGGCGTCGCCCACGAGAAGTGGCAGGAGCGCCCCGTCGCCGTCGTCGTCCCGAAGCAGAGACGGACGCTCGACCCCGACGACCTCGAAGCGCACCTCGCTGATGCGATGCCGTCGTGGTGGCTCCCGGACGAGTACGTGCTCCGCGACGCCATCCCACGCACGAGCACGGGGAAGTTCGACAAGAAGCGGCTCCGCGAGGGGCTCGACGATCTGACGCTGGCGCGCGCGCCGGGTGAGAACTGATGGTCGAGTTCGCCCACGACGAGGAGACGCGGATGGTGCTCGACGGGTTCGAGACGTTCATCGAGCGGGAGGTCGTCCCGGTCGCTGACGAGCTGGGCGACGCGCTCGAGGACCCCAGACTCGGCCGGGAGGCCGACGGTCGACCCGATGCCGAGGTGGCCGAGGCGGTCGAGACGGTGCGCCGACGGGCGGCGGAGGCTGGCTACTACGCGATGAACCTCCCCGAGTCGGCGGGCGGCGGCGGCGTCTCGACGACGACCTGGTACGCGGCGAAGAAGGCGGCCGCCGCCCACGACTGTCCGCTGGCCGGTCGTGCGCTGGCCGGTCCGGAGGGGCCGAAGCCGCTGCTGCTCGACGCCGACGAGCGCCAACACGAGCGGTACGTCCGGCCCGTGATGGAGGGACGGCAGTCGACCGCGTTCGCACAGACGGAGCCGGGCGCGGGGTCAGACTCGCCGGCGATGGCGACCACGGCGAACAAGGACGGCGACGAGTGGGTCATCGACGGCCACAAGCAGTGGATCACCAACGCCCCGTTCGCCGACTTCGTCCAGGTGTTCGCCCGGACGACGCCGGTCGCGGAGGCGGGCCGGTACGACGGCATCACCTGCTTCATCGTTGAGCGCGACGAGTTCGAGCTGACCGGGGTGAACAACGCCATCGGGCTGGGCGGCTGGCAGGGCGAGCTCGCCTTCGACGGCGTGCGGGTCCCCGAGACGCGGGTGCTCGGCGAGGTCGGCGGCGCGTTCCGCTCGGCGATGCAGTTCCTCTCGCTCGGCCGGCTCGAGCTCGGTGCCGAGGCGGTCGGGACGATGGAGCGACTGCTCGACCGCGGCTTCGCCTACGCCCGCGACCGGGAGGCGTTCGGCCGTCCGATCGGGAAGTTCCAGCAGGTCTCGGCGGCGCTGGCACGGGGCCGGGCCCGGGCGTACGCGGCCGACGCCGCCGGCCTGCGCTGTGCCTGGCAGCTCGACGCGGGGGAGCGGGCGATCGAGGACACCTCGATCTTCAAGTGGTTCGCGACGAACGCGCTGTGGGAGACCGCCGACAGCGTGCTCCAGGTCCACGGCGCGACGGGGCTCGCCGAGGGGAGCGAGTTCGCGAACGCCCTCGAGCGGGCGCGCGTGCTGCGGGTCGTCGAGGGGACCGACGAGATCCAGCTGAACACGATCGCGAAGGAGAACGGGCTGTAAGTTACCGCTTGGTCGAGAGCACGTTGACGCAGGCGACGCTCCCGGTGGCGTTGCGCCCGATGCCGATGTTGTGCTGAAGGCCGTACGTCGGCTCGGTCTCGACCTGGACGTCGCCGGCCTCGCCGCGCAGCTGCTCGTAGATCTCATTCACCTGCGCGACGCCGGTCGCGCCGATGGGATGGCCCTTCGCTAACAGGCCGCCGGAAGGATTCACCGGGGTGTCCCCGTCCAGTTCGGGCGCCCCGGACTCGATGAACGCGCCGCCCTCGCCCTTCTCGCAGAAGCCGAGGTCTTCGTAGGTGACGAGCTCGGTGATCGAAAAGCAGTCGTGGACCTCCGCGACGTCGACGTCTTCGGCGGTGATGCCGGCTTCGGCGTACGCCTGCGCCGCGGCCTGTTCAGTGGCGGGAAACCCCACGAGTGAGGCGTCCTTGCCGCGCTCGAAGGAGTCGACCGAGAGCCCGCCCCCCGTGACCCAGACCGGGTCGTCGGTGTACTCGTCGACGACATCCGCGCTCGCGACGAGCGTGGCCGCCGCGCCGTCGGTGACGGGACAGCAGTCGTAGAGGTTCAGCGGGTAGGTCACCTCTGGGCTCTCAAGAACGTCCGCGACGTCGCAGGTGAACCGGTAGTGCGCGTGGGGGTACTTCGCGCCGTTATCGTGATTCTTCGCCGAAACAGCGGCGATCTGCTCGCGAGTCGTCCCGAACTCTTCCATGTGGCGGGTGGCGCGCAGCCCGAAGAACGCGGGCATCGTCACGCCGCGGCCGCGCCACACCTGCTCGAGCGCTGCCCCCTCGATGAGCCCCGCCGCCGAGTCGCGCATCTTCTCGGCGCCGGCGACCAGCGCCACGTCCGCCGAGCCCGCCCGGACCGCCTCGACCGCCGACCGGAACGCCGTGCTGCCGGTTGCACAGGCGTTCTCGACGCGTGTCACCGGCATCTCGAACAGCCCGGTCGGGTGGCTCAAGCCTAGCCCCGACGAGGCGTTATCGGCGACATCGATGGTGCCGAACCACGCCGCGTCGATCGCCGCTGGGTCGATACCGTGGTCGACGTCGTCGAGACAGTTCAGATACGCCCGCTCGAGGGTGTCGTCAAGCGACTGGTCGAACAACTCACCGAAGTCGATCATCCCCGCGCCGATGACGGCGACGTCGCTCATTCGTCGTCACCTCCGGTCAGCCGGAACTTGAACGAGTGGACCGGCAGGCCGTCCACCGCGAAGACACGCCGAAACACCGCCTCCGCCTCCGCGCCGATCTCGAGGTCGTCGGGGTCCGTCTCCGTGAACAACCCGTAGACACGGGCCGGCTCGCCCTCCGTCCGTTGCGGGACATCAACGATCGCCAGCGGGAGCGGCGTCTCGAACGACTCCGGGAGCCGCCGTTGGACGACGTACGACTGGACCGTCCCCCGCGTCGCGAGGCGGGTGTCGCTCCACTCGCCGTGGCTGCCACAGCGCTTGCAGATGGCGCGGTGTTCGGGAAAGCTTACCCACCCACAGGCGTCGCACGCGCGGGCCGCGAGTCGCTCGTTGGCCGTGCGGTCGCGGGTGAACGACGGTTCGTACATCAGGCAACACCCCCGGTCTCGCGGTAGTGTCGGTGGGTGCCATACGGAACCGTCTCCCCGCGGGCGAGCAGGGCCGCGACCGTCGTCGGCGGGGTCCTGTCGCTCGTCCGCTCGAGCACGACCGCATCACAGCCACCAGGCCCGTACCCGGCGAGCAGGAGCCGCTCGCCGACGGCCGCCTCATCGAGAAGCGCGGCCAGGTCAAGCAGGACCCCGCCGGCGGCCGCATACCCAACGGCGTCGAACGTCGACGCGTGTTCGACGTCTAGATCGGCCGCGCTCGCGGCCTTCACCCCCCAGCGGCCGTCGGCGGCCGGGAACGCCGCCCGGTCGAAGCCGGCACCGTCGAGTGCCGCGATCGCGTCCGTGATCGCACGCAGATACGCCGTACGGTTGAACCGGCCGTCTCCCTCCCTGGTCGTCCCCTCAGCGGGCGTGAACCGCCCGACGAAGCCGGTCGTCACGACCGCGTCATCGACGAGTTGTGCGACGCCGTCGTCGGCGCCGATTACGACCGCTCCCGCGCCCGCGCCGGCGGTCCGCTCGGTGGTTGACCCCGGTTCGGCAACCAGCACGTCGCTAGCGGTGACGAGCGCAGTCCCGGCGCGCCCCGCTGCGACCGCGTCGATCGCCGCGAGCAGTGCGTTCGTCGCTGCGCGGGCGCTCCCTTGGAAGTCGCCGACACGGGCCTGATCGGGCGCGCCGACGGCATGGGCGACGTGCGGAGCGACGCCGCGCTCGTCGAACGGATCGCTCGTTGTCGCGGCGTAGACGGCGTCGAGGTCGGTCGCGGCCGCGTCGGCGGCCGCGAGCGCGTCGGTTGCGGCCTCAACCGCCATCGTCGTCACGTCCTCGTCGTGGGCGGGAACGGCCGTCTCCCCGCTGCCCGCCTGGTGGCCGTACTGGCCAGCGATCTCCGCCCGCCCGATCCGGTAGCGGGGCACGTACGCGCCGTACCCCAGTAGGTCTGTCATGGTGTATCGTGGCGTGACGGGGGAGGGTACATAGCTTTCACTCCGGCGAAAGATCGATCCGGTGATCGGGGGCTGCCGACTCAGCCAGTGACTCCGTAGAGATCGGTCGCGGCGGTCACCCGGAGCTCCGAAGAGACGAACGACGTGTCGGTGAGAGAGCCCGCCCCCACAGCGGGACGACTGCGCCGCAGCCTCAGGCGTCACCGGGCTACGAACGGGCTGGCGCTCCCGGTGCCCGTGTGTCGAGGCTACAACCCACAGTCATCAGACCTGTCGCTCTCGGAGCGTGACGGACGAGATGAATTGGCTGGGGAGGTCTGACGCCCCCGAGCGCCGTCGGCCAAAGGCCGTCAGCGCCGGTAGTGGGCCAAACCGGATT
>CAYZJQ010000046.1:0-18564 GCA_964478805.1 uncultured Halobacteriales archaeon
GGACTCTTCTGGTGACCCGTCTGACAGTATCAGTCCTGTCGCATCCGCGCCCGGTCGAACCGACTCGGCCGCAGCCGTAACTCGTCCAGCCCTGGCAGGTGCTTGACGTTGTACACCACCTTCGCGTCGTCGCTAACCGGCGACGAGATACAGGACAATCGGATCCCCCGGTCGAGCCACTCGTCGGTGAGGATATTGCCGGCGGGGGTAGGCATCTCGCCCTCAACCAGCGCAACAGCGCAGTTCGAGCAGGCACCGCCACGACAGGCATACGGCCAGACGAAGCCGCGGTTCTCTGCAGCCTCAAGAAGGTCCTCGCCGGGTTCGACGAACAGTCGCCCATGGTCTTCGTGATCAAGGTCGGCGGCGGCAGCCTTCTCGAAGAGATCGTCGTCGGTGAGCGACCAGCCGTGGTCGTCGAGCACATCGTAGTTGAGGTACTCGACGCGGCTTCCGTCGACGTCGCGGGTCGGCCCGTCCGCCGCCTCGCCGGTCTCTCGGTTGCGCGGTCGGGTGCGCTCGGTCGGTTCGTCTGCCTCGTCAGCCCCATCGCCCGGGTCGGCGACGAACTCGTCGCCGGGCTCGTAGCCGTCCGACAGCGCCTCGTAAGCTCGGCGGACGCGCTGGAACCGTTCGGTTGAGCCGCCGTGGTCGGGGTGGGCATCTTTCACCTTTCGGCGGTACGCTCGTTCGATCTCGTCGGCGTCGGCACCGGGGTCGAGTCCGAGCACGTCGAACGGGGAGGCCACGCATTCGGTATGGGCGGGTAACGTAAATCCCCTCGCCCCCTGACAATCGTACCTGCTGAGTGAAGAGGTGGTTTTAGGCTCCCGTCGGTTCAAGACGAGATGATGACACCCCGGGTCGTGTACGTACGTGGTCCGGCCCACCGGCACGAGGCGGTCATGACGGCACTCGACGCGCTCGGTCCGGTCACGGTCGTCGAGTCGGTCGCGGCGCTCGGGGAACGGCTCGGGAGTGCGGACGTCGTCGTGACGGCGGCCTCGCTCTCGGACGGCGACGCGGTTGACGTCTGCACTATCGCAACGGATGTGCCGGTGGTCGTGTACGCGGCCGGCCCGGACGCCTCCCTCGCGAGCGCGCTGTTCGCGGTAGATGCGGACGACTATGTCCTCCGTGAAGAGGTCGCCCCCGACGAGCTGGCTGACCGCGTGCGAGCAATGCTCGCTGGCGACGACGTGACCTCGCGGTACCGACAGCTCGTTGAAGGGGCGGGCGACTTCGTCTACTGTGTTGACGCCGATGGGCGCTACACGATGCTCAACGACGCCGCGGTGTCGCTGATGGGGTACAGCCGCGAGGAGGCGCTCGGCGAGCACGTCTCGCTGGTGATGGACGAGGCGGACATCGAGCGCGGGGAGGCAGCCATCCGGCGGTTGCTCCGCGACGAGTCGGAGACCGAGACCTTCGAAATGACGATCAACCCGAAGGAGGGGGCGCCGCGCCGTGTCGAGAACCACGTTGCGCTGCTACCGATGCCCGACGGCAAGTTCCGCGGCACCGTCGGCGTGCTCCGCGACGTGACTGAGCGCCATCGGCGCGACGAGCGGCTCCGAGAGCTCCACGACGCCACCCGCGACCTCTTTGCCGCCGCGGACCGCGAACAGGTCGCTGAGATCGCCGCCGAGGCCGCGACTTCCATCCTCGAGTACCCGATCAACGGCGTCCGGTTCCGCGAGGGTGACCGGCTCGTCCCCGTCGTGATGACCGAGACGACCACGACGACGATGGGCGACCGGCCGGTGTACGATCTCGGGAGCGACCAGCCCGCGGCGCGAGCCGTCCGCACGGGCGAACCGGTGGCTGCGATGGGCGAGGGCGCCCACGAGGCGCTCGCTCGCAGCTATCACGTCCCGCTCGGGGACCACGGTGTGTTGAACATCGGGCGGACCGAAGATGAACCGTTCAACGCGACCGACCGGATGCTCGCGCGCGTGCTCGCCGCCAACACCGAGGCGGCGCTCGACCGGCTCGACCAGCGGGCAGAACTCGCCGCCGAGCGCGACCGTCTTGCTGCGCTGTTCGAGAACATCCCCGACCCGGCAATCTACGTCGAGTTCGAGGCCGGCGAGCCGGTCGTCCGCGACGCCAACCCTGCATTCGAGGAGACGTTCGGCCAGTCACGCGAAACCCTGGTCGGCCGGTCGGTCGACGAGTTCGTTATCCCCGAGGACGCGGGAGATCAGGCGTCGGCGTACAACGAGTTTATCCAGTCCGGCGAGAGCTTCCATGGAGAGGTGCGGCGGCTCGCGGCCGACGGCCCACGCGACTTCCTGCTCCACGTCGCGCCCTACGAGATCGGCGCGGAGAGCGCCAGGGGGTTCGCTATCTACACCGACATCACGAACCGCAAGCGCCGCGAGCGGGAACTCGAACGACAAAACGAGCGCCTCGACCGCTTCGCGTCGGTCGTTTCCCACGACCTCCGCAACCCACTGAACGTCGCCACCGGCCGGCTCGATCTCGCCCGCGAGACGGGCGACGAGGAGCATCTCGACGCCGTCGACCGCGCGCTCGGTCGGATGGAGGAACTCATCGACGGCCTGCTCGCGCTCGCGCGACAGGGACAGTTCGTCGGCGATACCGAGCCCGTCGCGCTCGCCGAGCAAGCGCGCGCGGCGTGGGCGGGCGTCGAGACCGACGACGCGACCCTCGAAGTCGGCCCGCTCCCGACCGTCCAGGCCGACGGAACGCGGCTCACGCAGCTGTTCGAGAATCTCTACCGGAACTCGGTGGAGCACGGCTCCACGGACGGGAGCGCGGTGACGGTGACGGTGAGACCGCTGGACGACGGGTCTGGGTTCTACGTCGCGGACGACGGCCCGGGCGTCCCCGAGGCCGAGCGCGAGCGGGTGTTCGAGTTCGGTCACTCGGGGAGCGACGGCACCGGCTTCGGGCTCGCGATCGTCCGCGGCATCGCCGAGGCCCACGGGTGGCGAGTGTCGCTGACGGAGAGCGAGTCGGGCGGTGCGCGCTTTGAGTTCACCGACGTCAAGGCGGCTTGACTACTCCTGTTCGGCGCCCACCCGCCAGGTTCCGCCGTTCGCTCGATAACCGTCGAACTCGCCCGAGCGGATCTCGGCGTCGATCTCCGCCGCCGTCGCCTCGTCGACGCTGACCAGGTGACAGAGCGGGTGACCCGGGAGCGCGACCGGGTTCTCGAGGACGCCGACGAGCAGGCCCGTGAACGGTGCCTCGACGACGTGCTCCTCCCGGGAGAAGTGGTCCGTCACCGTACAGATGGTCTCGCCCGCGCGAACGAGGGGGGTACGGCCCCCACCGCATGTCGACGAGTCCGCCCTCGTCGGCGCGGAGCCACGCCTTCTGGTCCTCCGGCGAGACGACGCGGAACCAGCTGGGCCACGAGACGGCGCCGTCGATGAGGTCGTACTCCGCGAGCACGCTCGCCACCCCGTCGAGCGCCTTCTCCGTGAGGACGGGCTGGAAGCGGTGGGCCTTCCCCATCTCGACGGTGACGGTCGGGATGCCGGCGCGGGTGGCCGCCGCGCGCAGGCTCCCCTCGTCCCCCCCGCCCGCGAGGACGACGTTCGTGCCGAACGCCTTCGCCAGCCGCTCGACGCCGGGCGCGGCCACGTCCGCGCGGGTGTGGAACATCGTCGTCCGGTTGCGCGTCGAGGTGTGGAAGTCAAGCCCCACGTCGCACTTCGAGAGGAACGCCTCCCACAGCTCCGCGGCCATCCGTTCGGCGGTGTTGCCGGCGCCATCCTGCCCGGGGAACGACCGGTTCAGATCCAGGTCATAGATGGGGATGTACCGCTGCTGGGCGTGGAACGCGGGGACGTTGACGACGTGGACGACGACGAGCGTCCCCGCGAGGTCTGCAGGGTCGTACCGACGGGCGAGTTCCTGACATACCTTCACGCCGTTGAGCTCGTCGCCGTGGACCGCCGCGGTGCAGAAGACGCGTGGCCCCGGCTCGGAGCCGTTGACGATGGTGACGGAGACCTCGACAGGGTCGCCGAGGTACGTCTCGGAGACCTCGAAGCGGACGTGGCGCTTCTCGCTGGGGCGGACCTCGCCGTCGTACCGGAACACGCGCGGCTCGTCGGGGACCGTGGGGTCGTTCGCGCTCACTACCCCGAGATGCCCGGCAGCGGATATGAAGCTCCCGACCCAGCCTCGTCGTCGCTACCGGAGCCCCTGTCCGCGCTCCCAGGCGCGGAGCAGTCGTGCCGTCGTCTCGTTGACGGGCGTCGGCTCGGCGTGGCCGGCGACGAACCCGGCGATGGCGTCGACCTCCGTCCGCCGACCCGCCTCCACGTCCTGAAGCATCGACGAGCGGTTCGCCGCGGTCGCACTCGCGACCCGTTCGACGGCCGCGACCGCCGCCTCGTCGGCGAGGTCGACCCCCTCCGCGCGGGCGACCCGTGCCGTCTCGCGGGCGGCCTCACGGGCCACGGCACCGGCGGGGCCGTCGACGAGCGCGCCGTTCTCGACACGGGCTAGCGCCGTCGTCGCGTTGATGCCCGCGTTGACCGCGAGCTTCTCCCACACACGCCACGGCATGTCCGCCGCCACTTCGGTCTCGAGTCCCGCGGCGGTGAACGCCGTACCCATGCGATCGGCGAGCGCGCTCGCCCCGCCCGTCCGCGGCCCGAGCGTCACCCGGCCGACGCCGGTACAGGCCACCGTGCCCGGGGCCGTAAGTCGCGCGCCGTAGGTGCAGGTCCCCGCGAGCACCGGGCAGTCGAGGCGGTCGGCGAGTGCCGTCGCCGCGCCGAGGCCGTTGGTGAGCGGGAGACACGCCTCCAGCGTCGCGTCCGCGAGCGCGTCGGCCGCCTCGGGAACGTCGAACGCCTTCACCGTCACTACGGCGAGATCCGCCGTCGACGGCGGCTCTGTCGCCGCCGTGGGGTTGACGATCGTCTCGATCTCGCCCGTGAGCGTGAGCCCGGCCTCGCGGACCGCCGTGATGTGCGGGTCGCGCCCGACGAGCGTCACGGAGTGGTCACGCGCGAGCAGTCCACCGACCAGCGAGCCGAGACTCCCCGCCCCGAACACGAGCACGTCCATACACGGACCGAGGCGACGCGGGACCAAAGGGGTCCCGTCGCGACTTACCCATCAGACCTTTAAGTTGTGCGACTTGATGACACCCTATGGACGCACTCACCATCGCCTTCGGCATCGGGCTGTTCGTCCTCGTCTTCGGCTCCATCGAGTTCCTCGACGACATCCTCGACCGATTCTACCCGACGGACGAGGAGCTCGACGTCGAGTAACCCGCTCCTCACACCACCAGTCGCACGACCCCAAACAGCACCAGCACCCCGAGCACGTCACAGGTGTTCGTGACCACGGGGAGAACCACGTCGTCGGGGTCGGCACCGAGCTTGTAGGCGGCGTACGTCGCCGCGACGCTCACGACGACCGTTAAAAGCGACAGCGCCGCGCCACACGCACCGGCGATGAGGACGACGGTCGCGAGCGGGAGTCCGGTTCCGCCGAGCAGCCCCTGGACGAGCCACGCCGCTGTGCCGACAAGCGGGAACAGCGTCGCCGCGAGCGCCACCGTCGCGAGAGCGTTGCCCGCCAGCGTCTCGTCAGTCGGCTCGAACGCCAACAGGCCGAGGTGTGTCGCCGTCGAGAGCCGCGAGGCCATGATCGAGCCGAGATTGCCGGCGAGACCGATGGTCGCCGGGACCAACACGAGCAGCGATGGGAACCGCAGCAGCGTCGACTCGAAGGTGTCGAGCACGAGTCCCGACCCGAGTTCGACGAGCGTCAGCGTCAGCAGGACCGGGAGCATGTCGGCGACAATGCCGCGGACCGTCCACCGCGCCATCTACCCACCGCCCCCAAGCGCGAGGACGACCCGCGTCGCCGCGAGCACGGTCGCCACGCCGACCACGTCGCCCGTCGTCGTCACTACCGGTCCTGCGAGCGTGTCGGGGTTCAGCCCCCGCCGGTAGCCGATGAAGACGACACCGACGACCGCGACCGTGAGCACGGTCCCCGAGACGAGCCCCGCCAACAGCGCGATCCCGACGAGCGTCGCCAGCGGCGCGTGGTCGCGCCCGAGCACCGAGAGCAGCGCGAAGCCGGCACTCGCGGCGAAGGCACTCACAAGCAGGCCGTTCGCCATCGCTGCCGTTACCGCGGCCCGCGTCCGCTCGTCCGCAAGGTTGACTCGCGGCTCGACGAGCCCTTGGTGGAGCGCGCTCGCCAGCCGCGCGCCCAGCGAGCCGTACACGTTCCCGCGGGTCGCGAGGAGTGCGGGCACGAGCAACAGCAGGCCGGGCACCTGCGCAAGCTCCCGCTCCATCCCCCCGAGGACGATGCCGGCGAAGAGTCCGCCGACCGCGCTGACGGCGACCACCGGGAGTGCCTCGCGGTAGGCCTCGACCGCCGTCTCGCGGACGCTCATCGTCCGGGACTTGCGCGGCCGGGGCAAAAGGACGATGGGTCGCGCGGTCCAGTCAACGGCGCGAAGACACTCAACGATCCACCGACACCGACCTGTCTGGTTCCCACGTAGCTGCGCGATCTCAGGCCGGTCCTGCTCGCTGTCCCGGGGGGTGTTCGCGCTGGTGCTCGTCGCAGCCTTCACCCTCGTCATCGTTCTCGCTCACCTGCCCGTGCCGGTCTTCGGTGCGACCTGCGTCGACACGTTCTGTGCCCACACGGGATCGGTCGTCGGGAGCAGCGTCTACACCGCCGAGCTCGCCGTCGCTGCGGTGCTGTTCGACCACGAGTACCTCCAGCTGCCGGACGTACGGTGAATCGTTGACTCGGCGTCGCTGTGGAGAAACGAGTCGTGGTCAGTCGCCGAACGGGCCCATCCCGCCCATGCCGCCACCGCCGCCCTGCATCTGCTTCATCATCCGCTGCATGTCGCCGTCGCCCATTCCGGAGAACTGCTTCATCATTCGGGCCATCATCTTGTGCTGTTCGAGCAGCTCGCGGATCTGCTCTTCGGACTTGCCGGAGCCGCGGGCGATGCGCTCGATTCGCGACTTCGAGACCGACCGGGGGTTGGCCAGCTCGTCGTCGGTCATCGAGTCCATGATAACCTCGAAGTCGCGCAGCCGCTCTTGGGTCATGTCCATTGCGTCATCGGGGAGCTGGTCCTTGATCCCCCCGCCGAGCCCAGGGATCATGTCCATCACCTGCGAGAGCGGCCCCATATTGTTCATCGCCTCCATCTGCTTGCGCATGTCATGGAGGGTGAACTCCCCCTTCATCATCTCCTCAGGATCCCAGTCCTCCTCGGTCTGGCCGGTTTCCTCCATCGCGCGCTCGACGCGCTCTTTCAACTGCTTGAGGTCGCCCATCCCGAGCAGCCGCGAGATGAAGCCTGAGGGCTCGAACCGCTCGATGTCTTGGACCTCCTCGCCGGTGCCAAGGAAGGCGATAGAGGAATCCGTGCGGTCTACGGCCGCGAGCGCGCCGCCCCCCTTTGCTGTCCCGTCGAGCTTCGTGATGGCAACGCCGTCGATGCCGACGGCCTCCTCGAAGCGGTCGGCCTGCTCTTTCGCGCCCTGGCCGATGGCCGCGTCCAGCACGAGCAGGTTTCGGTCAGGGCCCACGACCGCCTCGATCTGCTCGAGCTCGTCGATGAGCGACTCTTCCAGAGCGTGGCGACCGGCCGTGTCGACGATGAGTACGTCCACGTCTGACAGCTCCGCCATTCCCGCCCGGGCGATATCGACGGGGTCGTCGTTGTCGGGGTCACCGTAGAACTCGACCTCAGCGCGCTCGCACATCTGCTTGGCTTGGTCGTAGGCGCCCGGGCGGAACGTGTCGGTCTGGATAACACCGGGTCGGAGCCCTTTCTTCGCGAACCACCACGCCATTTTCGCTGCGGTGGTGGTCTTGCCCGATCCCTGGAGCCCGGCGAGCATGATCGTCTGGTCCTCAAGCGGGAGCTCCGTCGACTCGCCGATAAGCTCGACTAGCTCCTCGTAGACGATTCGGAGGACGTGGTCGCGGGCGGAGGTGCCACCAGGCGGCTCCTCGTTGAGCGCCCGCTCGCGAATGTCATCCGAGAGCCCCATCACGAGGTCGACGGAGACGTCGGCCTGGAGCAGCGATCGCTGAATCTCCTTGACGATCTCCTCGACATCCTCCTCGTCGAGTCGGGACTTCCCGCGCAGTTTGTCGAGGCTCCCACGCAGGGAGCTGCCGAGGTCGTCGAGTACCATTTGCCGGCTCTACGCCGCCGACGCGGTAAACGCTTTTCCGTCGTCGTCAGTCGTCCTCGCCGAGACTCGCCGCCATGAGCTTCCGCTCGGCCGCGCGCAGGTGTTCGTGGAGCGTCGGCGTCGAAATGTCGAGCGACTCGGCCACCTCCCCGCCCGTGTTCGCGCGTGGGGAGTCGAAGTAGCCGGCGTGAAAGGCCGTCTCGAGGACGGTCTGCTGGCGGTCAGTGAGCGCGTCGAGCCAGCCGCGCGGCTCCGTCTCCCGCGCGTGTTCGCGGCGCGCCAGCAGCTGCGCGCCGTACCGGACGTCAAGCGTCTCGACAACGGCACGGACATCGGCGCTCGGGGGGAGCTGGACGACGAGCCGGCCCTCGCCGCCCTCGGCGTATCCCGTGACGATTCGGCCGCCCCACTCGGCGAGCGCGGCACCCAGCGCGGCATCGTCCCGCACTCGGAGGACGAATCCCCCGTCGGCCTCGCGGACGAACGTCGCCTCGTCACCGACCGACTCGGCGGCCGACAGTGCCGGCTCGCGGTCAACCCCCTCGACCTGGTAGAACTGCCGGACGGTGCCGTCCGACTCAGGGACGCCGCCGACGAGTTCGACACGGCAGCCGGCCGCCCGCGACAGCGCGACCGGGAACAGGTCGTCGCTCTGGACGGCCAGTTCGAGTTCGACGGTGAGGTCAGTCATTAACGCGCGCCGACGTTCGGCAGCCGTCACCGCGTTTGCGATGGTCGCCCCGAGCTCCCGAAGCACTGCCTGCTCCTCGTCGTTGAACGCGTCCGGCTGGTCGGCGTACACACAGAGGATGCCAAGCGTCGTCTCCCGGTTCGACAACGGCACGGCCGCAGCGGAGGCGAAGCCGTGTTTGAGGGCAGCCTCGCGCCACCCTTCGGTCCCGGGGTGGTCCGCGATCCGCTGGACGACTGTCACCTCGCCGCTCCAGAGGGCGCTTTCTGCGGTGACGCCCTCGGCGTCGCCGCCGCGAGCGTCCAGATACCCCGCGCCGTCGCCGGCCCAGACCCGCGGCTCGATGCGGTCGCCGTGCTCGAAGCCACCGATCCACGCGAACCGGTAGGGGTCTGCCGCCGAGAGCCGGTCGACGACCGCCTGCTCGATCTGCTCGCGCGTCTCCGCGGCTGTCAGGTCACGCAGCGTCGACCGGATGACGCGGTTGATACGGTCGAGCCGGGCTAGTCGCTCGGCCTGTGTGCGGAGCTCCCGCTCGCGAGCCTTGCGGTCGGTAATGTCCCGACCGATGCCGACGACGCCCTGCAGAGTTCCGTCGTTGGCCCGCAGCGCCGCGCCAGTGAATTCGTAGGCGATCTCCTCGTCGTCGGCCGTCAGGAACGCCGCCTCGACGGTGACGCGTCCCTCCGCGATAGCGTCACCGATGGCGCGCGTCACCGTCTCCCGATCGTCCGGGGCGATGAAGTCGGTCGGCTCCATCCGCTCGATTTCGGCGTCGTCGTAGCCCGTTACCTCGGCGAGCCGCGCGTT
The DNA here is from genome assembly GCA_964478805.1 of uncultured Halobacteriales archaeon. GTDB lineage: Archaea > Halobacteriota > Halobacteria > Halobacteriales > Haloarculaceae > Halosegnis. The sequence goes on from CAYZJQ010000046.1 coordinate 9,688, forward strand.
CCACGCCCGGAAGCGGAGGTCGCGGTCGAACAGAAAGAACACGTCCGACAGCTCATCGATGCCGTCGCGCAGGAGGTCAGCGTCGGCCACCCGCGACGGCTCGCCATCGGTGTCGACTGCCCGCTCGACGGCCGCCCGCACCAGCTCGGCGTCCGCGGCTGTGTCGGTCACGGCGACGACGCGAGCCGCCCCGCTCTCGAGCGCCCGTGTCGCGACCGCGGGATCGGCCGGGTCGTACACCACTACCCGCGGAACGCCCACGCTGTCCCCGATCGGCGACAGTCCGGGGAGCGGTCCGGCGTCGACCACGCAGTCGACCGGTTCGGCGCCGACAACCCGGAGCCCGTCGCCGTCAAGCGCGTCTGCCATCCCCTCGACGTCCCCGCGGACGAGGACGCGTGCCGTCCGTGGCATCAATGAAGGTTCGAACAGGGGGGGGTATCAACCGTGCGATTCGGCGCGGAACTTATGCCCGTCCACCGGGAGGGGCGGACGTGGCTGGACTCCTCGCGTACCTCGCCGCCGCCGTCGCGCTGATCCTCACGCCGGGGCCCGATACGGCGTTCGTCCTCGGGCAGGCCGTCGGTGCCGGGCGTGCGGCCGGCGTCCGTGCCGCCCTCGGCGTCGCCGCCGGCGTCTGCTGTCACACCGTTGCGGCGGCGGTCGGACTAGCGGCGCTCCTCGGGACTGCCCCGGCGCTGTACGACCTCGTCAGGCTGGCTGGCGCGGTTTACCTCGCGGTCCTCGGCGTTCGGATGCTCCGCGGCGCCGGCGGGTTCGACCCGGACGTCAAGACAACGGACGGGTTCCGCCGCGGGCTGCTCACCAACCTCCTCAACCCGAAGGTCGCGGTGTTTTTTCTCGCTTTTCTCCCGCAGTTCGGGGCCGGCCTCGACCTGCTCTGGCTCGGCACGGCGTACGCGCTCATTACGGCCGTCTACCTTGGTGGCGTCGCGCTCGCCGCCGGCCGCGTCCGAACCGTCCTCGCCAGCACACGCACCCGTCGTTGGCTCGGCCGCGGCGCGGGCGGGGCCACCCTCGCGCTCGCGGGACTAGCTGTCCGGGACGTACTCTGATACCCGCCTTCGCCGGACTCTTGTCATCTCCTCCCGTGCGGGCCGCATGAGCCAGTCGACAGACAGCGATAGGATGGTCGGCGACCCCGTCCGCGCCAGCGACTACCACGACCTCGTGCAGGTCGAGGCCCCGGCAGTCCATCCGGCCGGCGAGCGGGTTGCGTTCCTCCGGAAGACGCCAGACAGCGACGACGAGTACGAGACGACGGTGTACGTCGTGCCCGCCGACGGGCACGACGTCCCCCGCCGCTTCACGTCGAGCGAAGGGGTCGACGCCGAGCCGACGTGGTCTCCCTCCGGGGACCGCCTCGCGTTCATCTCCGACCGTGGCACCGAGGGGACGCCACAGCTCCGGGTTGTCTCCGCCGCAGGCGGGGAGTCGCGCCGCGTCACCGATGTTGTTGGCGGCGTCTCTAGCATCGTGTGGTCGCCCGACGGGACACGGCTCGCGTTCACACAGACGACCCGCCCGCTTGAGCGTGAGGAAGGGTACGACCTCGCGGCGGACGAGGCGTACGAGCGCGAGGAGCCGGACCCTCGTGTCGAGGACCGCACCGTCTACCGCGCCTTCCAGTCGTACTTCGATGGCGGGCGCTCGCACGTCTACGTCGTTGATCTTGAGACTGACGAGGTGACGCGCGTCACCGATGGGGACCGCGACTATCAGTCCCCGGCGTGGGCTGACGACGAGAGTCTCTACTACGCGGTGAAGGCGCCAGCCGACGATCCAGACCACTCCATCGAGTTCGACATCGAGCGGGTGTCCGCAGCGGGTGGGGAGCCGGAACACGTCGTCACGACAACCGACTGGGGGCCACAGCTCGCCGTCGCCGACGACGGCCGGCTCGCGTACCCGCAGACGCCACCGGAGCGCTCCTCTATGCGCCAGCCAAACGTCTGTGTGTTCGACCCCGAGACGGGCGAGGAGACGGTCGTCACCGCCGATCTTGACCGGCCGCTCGACCGCACACAGTCGATGTCGTGGGACCGAGGGGCGCTGCACTTCCTCACGCCCGACGAGGGCCACGTCGCGGTACGACGCGCCGACTTCGACAGCAACGGTGTCACCCTCGACGTGCTGCTCGCGACGGGAGAGTCGACGGGGCTCGACGCCGCTGGCGGGACTGTTGCGGTGCCGCGGGCGACCGCCGAGCACCCAGCCGACATGTTCGCGCTCGGCAACGGCGGCGACGGCGAACTCAACCGGCTCTCCAGGGTGAATGTCGACTATCTCGCCGAACACGCCTACGGTGTCCCCGAGTCGATCACGTTCGAGAGCGACGGCCACGAGATCGACGGATGGGTGCTCGCGCCACCGGGTGCGAACGAGGACGAGCAGTTCCCGCTCGCCGTCGAGGTCCACGGCGGGCCGCACGCGGCCTGGACCGCCGGCGGCGGGATGTGGCACGAGTTCCAGACGCTGGCGGCGCGCGGCTACGTCGTCTTCTGGTCTAACCCGCGCGGCTCGGTTGGTTACGGCGACGAGTTCACCCAGGCCATCGCGGACGACTGGGGCCCGGTGACGATGCGAGACGTGCTCGCCGGCGCCGATGTCGTGGCCGAGCGCGACGACGTCGACGAGAGCCAGCAGTTCCTCACCGGCGGCTCATTCGGCGGCTACATGACCGGCTGGACTGTCGGTCACACCGACCGGTTCGAGGCGGCCGTGGCCCAGCGCGGCGTCTACGACCTCGCCTCCTTCTATGGGTCGACCGACGCTGCCTACCGGCTCGTTGAGGGTGACTTCGACGCGCTTCCATGGGAGGAGACGGAGGCCCTCGCCGAGCACTCGCCAGTCAACTACGCCGACCAGGTGACGACGCCTACCCTCGTGATGCACGCCGAGGACGACTACCGCGTCCCCGTCTGCAACGGCGAGATGTTCTACCGCTATCTTCGACGCGTCGGCGTCGACACGCGGCTGGTGCGCTACTCGCGCGAGGGCCACGAGCTCTCCCGCTCTGGCGAGCCGGCGCACGTCGTCGACCGCATCGAGCGCATCGTCCGCTGGTTCGACGGCTACTCCGCCCACCACGACGCCCCGCGTGCGCTCGACCGCGACCGTAACGACGGCCTCTCGGCTGGCATGGACGCGAGCGACGACACCGACGAGTGACTACAATAGCGAGCCCTCCCGCTCGCGGAGCTCGTACCCCTGTGCGTTCCACACCGCCCCGCGGAGCCCCCGCGCAGCGAGGAAGCTCGGCAGGACATTCAGGCCGACGCGGCCCTCGTAGCGCGTCTTGATGGTCACCACCGTCGTGTCGCCCTCCGTTTCGACGGCCGTCTCGTAGTGCGCCTTCGGCGCCTCGTCCACCGCGAAGGTGACCCGCTGGCCGTCGTCGGTCGGCTCGGCACTCCACGACAGCGTCGCCGACCGGAGGCCGAAGAGCGCCGACCACTCGTACTCGCCACCGCGCGAGGTCGCGCGCACCTCGTCGCCACGACCCCACACGAACGCCGCGGGGGGCGAGTACGGGCCGGCGACGGCGTCGCGCACGGCCGCGGGGTCGGAGTCCGTCGTCACAACGGCGCGGGCCGTCGGCCCGAGGACCGGCCCTGCGAGTAAGACCACGGCGACGACCCCGACGCCGACGATGACGAACAGGCTGCGGGCCAGCACTCCGACGACGACCGGCACCGCGAAGAGAAGGACCATCCCGACACGGTAGCGCCGGGTCCGCCGGCGGTAGCGGTCGACCAGTTCACGCACGCGCTCGCGCGACTCGGGGGTGACGGCGCTCACGGGTCGCGCGAGTGGGTCCGGAGACAAAAGCTGGTCGCTACCCGGTCAGCCGCTCGACGATGACCTCGGGGTCGAACTGCTCGATGTCGTCGTACCCCTGGCCTGTCCCTAAGAAGAGGATCGGCTTCCCGGTGACGCGCGCGATGGAGATTGCCGCGCCACCCTGGGAGTCGGCGTCGGCCTTCGTGAGCACGACGCCGTCGATCTCGGCGGCGTCGTTGAATTCCTTCGCGCGCTTGGTCGCGTCTTGGCCTGCGACGGCCTCGTCGACGAACAGCGTCAGGTCCGGCCCGACGACACGGTCGATCTTCTCTAGCTGGCTCATCAGGTCGTTAGAGGTGTGGAGTCGACCAGCCGTGTCACCAAGCACCACGTCGATGTCGTTGGCGTCTGCGTACTCGACGGCGTCGTAGATGACCGCCGCCGGGTCGCCGCCCTGCTCGTGGCTGATGAGCTTCAGGTCGAGGTTGTCGGCGTGCTTCTGGAGCTGCTCGTTCGCGCCCGCTCGGTAGGTGTCGCCGTTGGCGAGCACGACAGAGTAGCCGCGCGACTCGAGGTACCGACCCAGTTTGGCGATGGTCGTCGTCTTGCCGACCCCGTTGACACCGGTGAAGATGACCGTCACGGGCTTCTCGTGGGCCGCGATCTCTGCGTCGAAATTCAGCCCGCCCACGTCGATGACGTCGAGGAGGGCGTTGCCGATGGCCTCCTCAACGACGATCTCGCCGGTCTTCACCTGCGCACGGGTCTGGCCCACCAGCTCCTTGCGAAGCTTCTCGACGATATCTTGAGCGACGCTCATCTCCACGTCACCCTGCAAGAGCGCGAGCTCGAGCTCCTCCAGCGGTTCCTCAAGCTCTTCGGCGGTTATCTTCGCCCGACCGGTGGCGAACAGTTTAGCGCGCTCGCCGAGGCTGTCGCCCTTTGCGTCAACGTCCGCGTCGGTCGCCTCGTCGTCGGCCGTCGTCTCGGGCTCAGCCGACTCCTCGTCCGTCGCCTCCGCCGCGTCCGCTTCCGGGTCTGCGTCGGCCGGTTCCTCATCGGCGTCGACCCCTTCTTCGACGTCGTCCTGGAACCGGCCAAGCTTCTCCTTCAGCGAGTCGAACATCCTACTCGTCCTCGTCGCCGTCCTCCATCGCACCCATCTGTTGTTGCATCTGTTGCATCTGCTGTTGTTGCATCTGCTGTGCCTGCTGCTCGAGACGGTCGCGCTCCGTATCGAGTTGGCTGATCTCCTCGTTCACCTCGTCGATGCGGTCGTCGAGCGTCTCCTGCTTTCGCTCGAGCGTGTCAACGGCCTCGTCCTGTTCATGTTCGGCGGCGTAGCCGCCCCCCAGCGAGACAATCACCTCGTCGATATCTTCGACGGTCGCGCGGACGTATGCGTCGCCGCCGAGCGGCACCTGCACCGTCGCGCCACTCTCAAGGACGTCCAACGCCTCGATGGCCTCGTCGATCTCCGCCTTCTCCTCGCGCAGCTCCTCGATCTCCTCGTCGAGCGCCTCCTGCTCCTCCTCGATGGCCTGGAGTTGCTGTTGGAGTTCCTGCATCTGGCCGCCGCCTCCACCGCCACCGAGGCTCATGCGTCCACCCCGTCGATCTCGATTTCGGTCCGCTTAAGCGCGTGCTGAGAGCCGAGGTTGGCGTAGGTTCGCTCGCGGGCAACCGACTCGTTTGGCGCCTCGAGCGTCGTCTCGAAGCCCTGCCAGCCATCACGAGCCTGGTACCGACCGCTCACTGTGAACTCACTCATGTGACTATGGGGTCGCGCGAGCGGGAAGTATCCTTCTATCCCTCTCTCTCACCGTTGGAGTACCGTGACGGCTTGCCGTGCTCACTCACTGACGAAGTCGACGTTAGTAAACTCGAAGCGTGCCCCGCCATCCGCTGCGTCGGTCACTGTCACCGTCCAGTCGTGGCCTGCGGCGATGTCGGCGACCACAGAGAGTCCGAGCCCGACCCCTGTGTCGCTCGTCGTGTAGCCGTGCTCGAAGATTCGCTCGCGCTCCGACTCGGAGACGCCCGGGCCGTCGTCGGCGACGTAGAACCCTTCAGCGAGCTTCCCGACGGTGACGGTGGCGTCCAGTCGCCCGTGGTCGAGGGCGTTCCCGAACAGGTTCTCGAACAGCTGGTGTAGTCGGCCACGGTCCGCGATAATGACCTTATCGGCGGCATTCGGCTCGACGCGAAGCCGAGCAGCCTCGGAGTCAAGCCCGCGCCAGGCGTCGCGAGCCGTAGCATCGAGTCCCACCGCCTCCGTGTCCGCGACCGCCTCGCCCTCGCGCGCCAGCGCCAGGAGGTCCTCGATGAGCGCCTCCATCCGGTCGAGTGCGCGGGTCGCGGCAGTGAGGTGGTCAGCTGCCGGCTCGTCAGCGACCTCACGAGCCAGGTCGACCCGGCCAGTAGCCACACTCAGTGGGTTTCTGAGATCATGGCTGACAATGCTCGCGAACTTGTCGAGCCGTTCGTTCTCGCGGGTGAGCTGTCGCTCCCGCTCGGCGAGCAACTCCTCGCGCTCGACACGGTCGAGCGCCGCCTGTAGTGCGTTCGCGAGTACTTCGACCAGCGCGCGGTCGCCTGCGTCGAACGCGCCAGACTCCGTCGCGGAGATAATAAAGACGCCGTGGTCGCCGAGCGGATGGAGGAGCCCGCTCTCAGCCGGTGTGTTTGCTTCGATCTCGGGGTCGAACGCCGCTGTGTCGTCAATCGCGAGTGGCTCTCCGGCCTCGAAAACGCACCAGACCAGCCGGTCGATCGGGTCGGACGCGTTCCGCCGATAGGCTGGCGGCTCGTCGAACGTCTCTCTGACCGTGTCGAGGAAGGCGAGCGCACGCAGTTTGTCACCATCGTGGATGTTGACGCCGGCCAAGGGGACGCCGAGCACGTCGCGTGCCGCGTCGACCGCGACCTGTGCGGTCTCCTCGCGGGTTGCCGCGCTCAGCAGCCGCTCCGTGCTCGCCTGCAACCCGAAGAGCTTCCGCTCGCGCTCGGTCCGCGTTTCGACCGGACTGTCGGTCACATCACTGGTATGTGGTATACTCTCAAGTATCTCACGTCGGTTTCACGAACGGAATCCAGAGCGCGTGGCGGACAGATCAGTCGATGAAGCCGAGGGCAGACTCGATGCGGCCGAGTTCCGGCCCTGTGGTCTCCTCGCCGCAGACGTAGCCGAAGTCGTTGGCGACGAGTCCCGATCCGACGAGAGCACCGCCGTAATTAATGGTGCCGATGTCGGCCGGCACGCCAAGCAATGCCTCCAGTGCGTCGAGCTCCTCGTCGGTCGCTTTCGGATGACAGAGCACGCCGTCGTTCGTTGCGACGGCCGCCGTCCCGACGGTGCGGACGCCGGCGATGTCGCCGCGCTCGACGGGGACCTCAAGTGCGTCCTTGACCGCTTGGACGGCCTTCCGCGAGAGGTCCGGGTGGACGTATGCACCGGCGTCGTTACAGAGGACGACATTGCCGGCGGCGTTGACCCGGCCAGGCAGCTCGTGGACCGGACGGTCGGTCACCTCGGCGATCCGGTCGATCTCTCGGTCGGTGACGCGTGCAGAAACCAGCAAGGCGTTCTCGTTGCCGGTTGCCAGGGCGCCAACGGTGCCGGAGCCGCCGACGGTGGTCGGGCACGCAGGAACGTCCAGTTCGTCGGCGAAGGCGTCGTGGAGGTCGCTATCGAGGTCGGGGCGGACGAGCAGAACGTCGTCCGTCGCGCGGGCGAAGACGCCGACGTACGACGAGCCGGACAGGGCCGCCCGGAGCACGTCAGGCCGTCTCCGCCTCGACGACGGTCTCGCCGTCCTCGTCGAAGCGGGCCGCGCGGACACGGAGCTTCGACGGCGGCTTCGAGCGACCACGCTCCCACACCGCCTCGTTGATTGAGGGGTCGAGCCGGACGTCGGCCTCGTCGACGGCGAAGTGTTTCGCGAGGTGCTCACGGACGAGCGTCACTGCGCGGTCGGCGCGCTTGTGGCCGGCCTCGGCCTTCGCTTTCCGGAGCGGGACGGTGACGACACGCTCCTCGAAGTCGCCGGCGCTCATTCGTCCGTGTCACTCCGGCGCCAGTTGCGCCGCTTCGGATTCTGCATCGTGTCGCGGTCGGTCTTCATGATGACCCACGCCGGGACGCGTGAGTTCTGTCGCTCAAGCTTCGCGAGCCGCTTCTTCTGTGCCTTCGACTTCTTGCCCATAGTGGCCACCTGTTCGGCACCCGGGCATTTATCGCTGTCCTTTCGACCGCCGCCGGGGCGAGCGGCGTCGGACATGAAAAATGCGGGAATTTAAGACGGTCTCGCCCCGTCGGTGGGCTATGAGCGTCGAGCTACCGTTCGCCCCGGTAGACACCATCATTCGCCGCAACGCGGGCGAACTCCGGGTCAGCGCCGAGGCAGCAGAGGAGCTCGCCGGCCGCATTCAGGAGCGGGGGGCCGCGCTAGCCGCCGACGCGGCCGACCGCGCCACCACCGACGGGCGCAAGACCCTGATGGCCGAAGACTTCGGGGCGACGCCGGCCGACCGGTCGGCTCTTGAACTCCCCGTCGCCCCGGTCGACCGGATCGCCCGGCTCGACATCGACGACCGCTACCGCGTCGCGATGGATGCCCGCGTCGCGCTCGCCGGCCTGCTCGAGTCCTTCGCCGACACGGTGGCGGCGGCCGCGGCCGTTCTCGCGCGTCACGCCGACCGCCGGACGGTGAAACGCGCCGATGTGGAAGCGTACTTCGAGCTCCAACCGTACTACGAGGAATGAAGTTCGGCTACCGCGAGGCGTGTCTCCGCCACGACACCGGAGCACGCCACCCGGAGACGGCGGACCGTCTCCGGGCGATCAAGCGCGGGCTGGCCAAACAGCACGGCGTCGTCTACGAGGAGGGGAGTCCGGCGAGTATCGCCGATCTTGAGCGCGTTCACGACGCCGACTACGTCGCCGAGGTCGAGTCCTTCTGTGCTGACGGTGGCGGGACGTGGGACGCCGACACCGTCGCGGTGGAGGCGACGTGGGATGCCGCACTCGCGTCGGCCGGGCTGGCGTCATGGGGTGTCGAAACCGCGCTTGAC
>CAYZJQ010000047.1:0-18506 GCA_964478805.1 uncultured Halobacteriales archaeon
ACATCCGCTCGCGGACGACCTGAACGTAGAAGCGGGAGACGTCCTCGACGACGAACTCCAGTAGCGTCTCGAGCGCCTCGTCCTGCCGGTACGACTCCCAGGCGTCGGTCATCTCGGCGGCGACCGTGCCGAGCCGTGAGAGCAGCCACTCGTCGACCGCCTCGAGCTCGCAGTCACTCAGGGCAACCTCATCCGGCGAGAACCCGTCCATCCGCATGTACGGGAGGGGGAACCGGAAGGTGTTCCACAGGATATTGAGATCCCGCTGCATGTTCTCGGTCTCGTCCCATGAGAAGCGCATGTCCTCACCCTGCGGGTTTCGCGAGAGCAGGAACAGCCGCATTGGGTCGGCGCCGTGCTTGTCGATGACCTCCCCCGGCTCGACGGTGATCCCCTTCGACTTCGACATGCCGCGGCCGTCGGGCATGTTGGCGTAGCCGTGCATCACCACGTCGTCGTACGGGATCTCCCCGAGCGCGGCCGTCCCCATCCCGAGCTGTGACCAGAACCACCCCCGCGTCTGGTCGTGCGCCTCGATGATGAGGTCGGCGGGCCACAGCCTGTCGAAGTCCTCGGTCTGCTCCGGATAATCGAGGGTGCCCCACGAGGCCGCTGAGGAGTCGATCCACACGTCGAAGACGTCGGGAACGCGCTCGTAGGTCGTCCCGTCCTCGGTGATGGTCAGGTCGTCGACGGTCGGGCGGTGGAGGTCGACCGCGTCCGGGTCGACGTCTTGATCGACACGCTCGGCGAGCTCCTCGCGGGTGCCAACGACCACCGCCTCCGACATGTCACCGCTCCAGTCCTCGGGCAGCCAGATAGGGATGGGGACGCCCCAGTAGCGCTGTCGGGAAACGTTCCAGTCGGGCGACTCCTCGACGAAGTTCCGGAAGCGGTTGTCGCGCGCCTCCCGCGGGTACCAGTCGCTGTCGTCGATGTTCTCGAGTAGCGCCTCTTTGATCTCGGTGACCGTAATGAACCACTGGTCGGTCGCGAGGAAGACGATGTCCGTGTCACAGCGCCAACACTGCCCGTAGTCGTGGACGTACGTCTCTTCGGCGAGGAGGTGGCCGTTCGCCTCGAGGTCGGCGATGATGTCGTCGTTCGCGTCGCGGACGAACTGGCCGGCGTAGTCGCCGGCGCGCTCGTCGTAAACGCCGTCGGAGCCGACCGGACAGAAGACCTCGAGTCCGAGTTCGTCGCCGCGCTGGAAGTCCTCCTCACCGTGGCCGGGCGCGGAGTGAACCAGCCCGGTTCGGTCGACCTCGACGTAGTCGGCGTGGTACACCTGGCCAGCACCCTCGAAACTCGGATGGTCGGCCACCTCCGTGGCGAGGGGGTGGTTGTAGGTCCAACCGACCATGTCGGCACCAGCAAGCGTCTCGACGACCTCGTAGTCCTCGTAGCGGCCCTTCTTAAGCACCTCCTCGACCACTTCCTCAGCGACGTAGAGCCGCTCCGTCTGACCGTCTTTCTCCGCGTCGACGCCGACATAGCTGACGGTCTCATCCACCGCCATGAAGGTGTTGGCAGGGACGGTCCACGGCGTGGTCGTCCACGCTACCAGCGAGCCCGCCCGGTCCGCAAGGGGAAACTTCACGTAGATGGAAGGATCTTCGACCTGGTGGTACTCCACCTCGTTCTTCGCGATGGCGGTTTCACACCGGGGACACTGTGTGATCGACCGCTTGCCTCGCTCCACGAGCCCGCGCTCGTGGACCTGCTGGAACGCCCACCAGACGGCCTCCATATACTCCGGCGAGACGGTCTTGTAGGGGTTCTCCCAGTCCATCCAGACGCCGAACGACTCGAAATCCGCTTGGAGCCCCTCAAGCTGCTCGTCGGCGAACTCCTTGCAGGCGTCGATAAACGCCTCCATCCCGTACGCCTCGATGTCCTTTTTATTCTCGAAGCCGAGCTGCTCCTCCACTTTCGTCTCGATGGGGAGCCCGTGCATGTCGTATCCTGGACGGTCCGTCACGTCGAACCCCTGCATCCGCTTGTAGCGGATGTACGCGTCCTTCAGCGTCTTGTTCCAGGTCGTGCCCATGTGGGCCGCGCCGGAGGTGTACGGCGGACCGTCTACGAAGAAGAACGCATCGTTGCCCGCCCGGTGGTCACGTGTCCGCTCGTAGGCGTCCGTCTCGGCCCAGTAGTCGAACACTGTCGACTCCACGGCGTCGGGGTCGTACTGGTCAGAGACCTCCCCGAACCGCGGTCGCGGGGCAGGGGTGTCGGAGTCGTCCATACCTGTGGTGGCGGCCGCTCCCCCAAAGACGAATCGGTCCGGCAGACGCGACTGTGGGACCGACCCTCAGAAACCACGAGACACATGTGGCTGGCGCCGACAATCCCAGCCGATGCCCTCCAACATCGACCTGCTCACGTTGATCCGCCGCTGGCTCCGCGTCGCGGCGCTGCTGTTCGGCCTTGCCGTGGTCGAGATCGCGAGCGTCGCCGAAGGTGTCGACTCGTACACGACCGTCGCCCCAGCCTCGAAACTGCTCGCGGCAGTCGCCGTCTGTGTCGCGGCGTACACGCTCATGTTCGAGGACGACCTGAGATTCTTCAGGTGGCCAGGCGAGAGCGACGCCGACGGTGATTGCGAGTGACCGACCCCGAGGTCGCCTCAGTTGGCCGGTCTATTCGCCGCTGGGTTGCACTGGTCGCCGTCGCCGCCGGCCTCGCCCTCGTCGGCGTCGCGTTCATCGGGCTCGAGGTGACCCCGACCGAGGGACCGGTGTGGGCCGTACTCGCTCTCGTCGGCGCAGGTATCGCGCTCGCGGCGCTCCTCCGCACGGTCGTTCCCGTGCAGTCCCCTGAGACAGGCGAGTAGCTGACGACGGAGCGGCGCCGCGGCAGCAAGTGTTTTGTCACAGTAGTGTGATATGGTATGGCATGCCGACGTACCTGGTTGGAACGGACGGCGTCGAAGCGAGCGAGACGCTCGTAGGCTTCTTGCGGGAGACGCTTCGGTCCGGCGACCGCGTCGAGGCGGTCCATGTGCTGACGAACAGCAACATCGACGAGGCCGAGGCGGGGGAGGCAGCCCTTGGGGTGTTCGAGCGTGCGCTCACGGACATGGAGGTCGCGGTGGAAACCCGGCAGGTGAACCGTGGACGCAGCCCCGCCGCCGAGTTGGTCGAACTTGCCGCGGAGGTCGAGGCCGACCGGGTCGTCACCGGCCTTCGCCAGCATTCCCGCACCGAGCGGATCATCTTTGGTAGCGTCTCACAGTCGCTGGTGAAGCAGGTCGACCGCCCGGTGACGCTCGTCCCGCTGCCTTCCTTCACGATCGGCGGCGAGGAGATCCCCAGTGGCGAGGGCGCAGGCGAGTGACCGCCGCCACTCGCTGACCGGTGCGCCCGAGCGAGGTTCCGTATCCAGGGAGAGAGCCGAACCGGCTGACCGAGGACTGCCGGCGTTGTCCCGCGCTGTGTGCTGCGCGTGAGCGCATCGTCTGGGGGGTCGGCCCCCGCGATGCGCGGCTGTTCGTGGTCGGGGAAGCCCCGGCGGCAGGCGCTCCCGACGCCGACGAGTGGCGAGGGGGCAATCTGACCGGACTGGCCTACACTTCGCGCGTCTCGGGGCGAGCGGTGCGGGCGCTCGTGGCCGACGCTGCCGAGGACCCGGCCTACCACACGAACGCAGTGAAGTGTCACCCTCCGGGGAACCGCGACCCGACGCCGGAGGAGCGGGCGAACTGTCGGAGGTGGCTCCGAAGGGAGCTCAACGCCGTCGCACCCGAGGTCGTACTCCCGACGGGCAAGCACGCGACGCTCTCGATCCTGGCAACGCTCGCGCCCGATCACGACCTAGACGGCTTTCTCGATGCTGTACTGGAGCCGATCGAGACGGACGTGGCGACGGTCATACCGCTGTTGCACCCCTCCTACCAAGCGGTTTGGCTGTCCCGGCTCGGCTACACCCGCAAGAGCTATGTTGCGGCGCTGGCCACACTGCTCGACCGGTCGCGGTAACGGAGCTAGCTGGTGAGGAGGTGCCGTCCACACGGTCGGCACCTCGCGGTGCCCACATCCACCGGCTATTCCCCCCGGCCACGAGGCAAGACAGGTGGCGCTCGGCGGTGGGTTGAAGCCGTCCCCAGCCACAGAGTCGCTCATGTCCGAGATGAACGACGATTGCATCTTCTGTCGTATCGTCGCAGACGAGCTTCCGGCCCGAGTCGTCCATGAGACTGACGGGGCGATCGCCTTCCTCGATGCGAACCCGCTGGCCCGGGGCCACACGCTCGTCGTCCCTACTGCCCACCACCAGCATCTTCAAGCGCTCGACGGTCACTCGGCACACGCGCTGTACGAGACGCTCCACGAGCTCGTGGAGATCGTGGAGGACGCTGTCGGTGCCGACGGCTCGAACGTCGGGTTCAACAACGGACCGGCCGCCGGTCAGGAGGTTCCACACGTCCACGGTCACATTATCCCGCGGTTCGACGGCGACGGCGGTAGTCCGATCCACGCCGTCGCCGGCGAGACACCGTCACTCTCCGACACGGAACTCGACGAGATTGCGGCGACTATTTCCGACCACGACGGGTGATCGGGCCAGCACCCGACTCCTGGACGAGCGCCCACGACTTGTAGGTGAGCGCTGCAAGGCCCGCGACGCCGACGAGGAGGAACAGTGCCGCAGCGCCGAGCCCAAACTCGCTCCAAATGAGGTTCGTATAGCCGAGCAGCAACCAGACGAGGCCGATCAGTACCGGGAGGCCGACGAGTAGGGCGATAATGCCCGCGACCTCGTCGTACGGGCGACGCGACGGCATACCAATACGCGGGCGCCGTGGCTGTTAGGCGCGTCGGTCTGCTCACTCAACGTTCGATTCGACGCCAGAAGCCGTCTCGAGGCGGCTCGTCAGCTGCTCGATGCGGCGTTCAAGCCGCTCGTAACGATCGCTGTCGGCCAGTGCGGCTGTCGACAGCTCCGCCTCGATAACGCTGCGGCGTACGCGTAACGACGACAACTCCCGTTCGAGCTCATCGTAGTCGTCTACATCGAGTAACCGTTCGACAGTTTGACACAACGTCTCACGATCGACGGGCTTGGTCACGTAGTCGTCGATTCCGAACGCAGCGACGTCGACATCCGGGTCAACGGCAGTGACCATTGCCACTGCACAGTCCAGTCCGCGCTCGCGGATCCGCTCAAGCACCGCTTCGCCGCTCACGCCCGGCATCATGCGGTCGAGCAGCACCACGTCGACATCGGGGGCGATCGCCTCGAGGGCTGCCTCGCCGCCATAGGCGACTCGCACGTCGTACGCGTCGCGCAGGTAGGTCGCGAACAGGTCCGCGGCATCAGGTTCGTCGTCAACGACGAGCACCGTCGGTGCGTCGCCGCCAACCGCCGCCAGGCCGGCGCGGTCGACCAGCGGTGTGAACGCCGCCGGCTCGACCACGAGTGCGATGCCGTCGACGCACACCAAGTCGAAGCCCGTAGAGACAGTAAGGGTCGGGTCCACGGCGGCCTGGTAGCCATCTTCGCTCGCGGCCACGCGGAACGCCCCGTCGGCCGTCCATGGCGAACCGCGGCGGTACTGGAGCCCTACGAGTATGTGGCCGTCAACCACGACTCTGCAGGCAACGACGTGTCGGGTCGTCTCGTTCGGTGCGGGGTCCTCAAGCGGGGCGAACGCCTCGCCAGCACACAGCGCGGTCAGCGCGTCCGGTGGGTCGTGCCTGGCAAGGTCGGTCGCTGCGAGTTCGTCAGCCGTCGATTCTCCTGCCGCCTCCGGATCGAACCGGACGATCGACCGGTCGCCCGAGTCGACCGCCGCAAGAAGAGGCCCGACCTGCTCGCGGACGAAGGCTCCGAGCCGGGTTGCGTCGCGATCGTCGAGTGGGACGGTCGCGAGCGCGGGCGTATCTCCCCACGCGCCGGTGGATAGGTCGGCTCGGATAACGTCAGCCGCAGCTATCGCGCGGTGGGTTTCGACGAGATGACGGCGTTCGTCGTTCACGCGACCACCGCCGGGCGGGGGGGATGGGGGAAGCGGACGCCCGACTCGTCCATATCCCCGCCCAGGCCGACGGCGGGTATCAGCGTTGCGAAGCCGGCCGACCGGAACAAAGACGCCGGCAGGTGCGGTCTTCGTCGGTTGGTCTCAGTCGCAGCCGTTCCCCTGACCGCGTCCCTGGCCGTTATCTGGTTCGTTCTTCTCATCCCCGCCCCGTCCACGACTGTGGCCGTCCTCCCTGCCACCGGTCGATACCTCAGCTGTCGGTGACCAACTCACGTGCGCCCTCAACGCTACTGCGCCAGTTGGCCCGCACGAAGTCGCCACCAGCGAGCTCCGGATCGACCACCCGGCGCGGCAGCTACAATTTCGTCTCGGCTTCAGCAAATCCGGTTACGATTCGCTTCGGTGACCGTTAGCAAGCGCGACCTCGCCGGAGAGCGAATCGTCACGATATCGGCGCCGGATACGGAGCAACTCTCGGTCACCGCTGAGAGCGGGCCGAGGGTGTGTCGCGAGCTACGCAGCCGAGTTCTCGGGCGACGGTCGCGCCGACCGGCTGACGTGGGATGTGAATTCAGCATCACCTGTTCCGCCAACCGTGGTGGCCGACCGACTGTCCGACGAGTAGTCGACCCGTAGTTCCCTGGCGTGCCGTTCACCAGCCTCATCTCAGACCAACTCGACGCCGGTAATCTCGAAGCGAGCCCCGCCGATGTCGCTGTCGGTCACCTCGACCGTCCAGCCGTGGCCCGCACAGATCTGCCGGACGATGGAGAGCCCAAATCCGGTGCCGTCGGCGGCCGTCGTGTAGCCGGCGTCGAACACCCGTTCGCGCTCCGACGCGGGGATGCCTGGCCCATCGTCGGCGAGGTAGAAGCCGGCGGCGTCCTCGAGCCTGCCTACTCTGATTTCGACGGCGTCGTTGGTCGGTCCCTCCGAGCCGTGCTCGACGGCGTTGTGCAGCAGGTTCTCGAGCAGCTCGCACAGCCGGCTCCGGTCGGCCAAAAACCGACGGGCCGCGCCGCCCCCGAAAGTCACCGTCGCCTCTCCTGTCGAGAGGTTTGCAACCGCGTCCTCGACGACCGCATCAAGCGCGACCGGCTCGGGCTCGACGACGGCCTGGCCCTGCCGAGCCAGCGTGAGCAGCTCCTCGATGAGTGTCTCCATCCGGCCGTGGGCCTCTGCCACCGTTCGGAGATGTGGGTTCTCGCCGTCCTTCATCGCGAGATCGAGGTGGCCCTGGGCGACGCCGAGTGGGTTGCGGAGGTCGTGGGCAACGGTGGCAGCGAACGTCTCGAGCCGCTCGTTCTGGGCTTCGAGTTCCCGCTCTCGCGCCGTCCGCTCGAATGCCTCCCCTAAATGACGCGCGAAAATCTCCAGCAACGATCGTTCGTTGTCGCTCACCTCCCTGCGCTCGGTAGAACCGACATGTAACACGCCGTGGTTCTTGATTGGCAGCATCAGCACCGTCCGCAAGGGAGTGTCCGCCGACCGGTCCACCTCGCGCTGGTAATCCTCGACAAGGACGGATTCGCCATCCTCGAACACCGCCATCTCATAGGAATCGGACCCCAACTGCGGGAGACCGTCGACGTCGGCCTCGTCGAGCATCGCCTGCACGTCGTCGGTGGCCGCCAGCGGCGTGAGCCGATCGGCGTCGCTGTCGTACGCCCAGCAAGCTGTCATCTCGTGGTTGAGAATCTCCTCGGCGATATCAACGGCAATTCTCGCCACCTCGGTCTCGTCGGTCGTGTGCATCAGTTCGTGACTGGCATCTTGGACGAGCCGGAGCTGTCGTTCGCGGCGCTTTCTGACGGTGATGTCCCGGACGATACAGACGAGCCCGCCGCTCTCGAGCCGGCTCAAGGAAAGCTCCTGGTGGAACCGCTCACCCTGTCTGGTCACCCCGATGGCTTCACCACGCCACTGCCCCTCGCGCTCAAGCGTGGGGAATACTTCCGTCCGGAACCGCTCGCGCTCGGCGGCATCATACAGTCCCTCCCAGGACTCCCCCTCGAGCTGTGCGGGGTCGCTGTAACCGTAGAGTTGGGCGTGGGTCTCGTTGACGTACGCGTAGGTGTCGTCGCTGTCGAGAATCGCGACCCCGTCCATGGCCGCCGCCATCGCCTCGAGTGCGCCCTCACTCTCGCCCGATGCTCGGTCCATCCTGTCAGTCAGTACTGTTTCGCCATTGGCATAAGTTGTCATTCGTCGAGCCGAGTTGCAGTGACCGCCCGCCGGCCACTGCGTTCACATCCAGTGTCATGGGTCGCACCCATCGGTGCTGCCAACCCCGCTCTGGGAGGTCAATGGGCGTCCGGTCATCCTGCCCCGTCCGTCGCGGTATTGAGTGCCGCGCGCTTGTATCGTGCCGGCACGCAGTCTTCTGTCTCCTCCGCCGGCGTGAACGAGAGAGTGACGGTCGTGCCGTCCGCGACATCTGTCTCGACAGTCCCGCCGACGCCCGTCACGATCCAGTTGACGAGCCAGAGGCCGACGCCGAGGCTGTGTTTCAGCGGCGTTTCGGTCCCCTGTTCGATCACCTGTCGCTCCAGTTCCGAGAGCCCGTCGCCGGCATCGTGGACCTCAACGACCACGCCCGCGTCGTCGCGGGCGACGCGGACCCGGACGGGGCCAGCGCCGTGCTCTGCAGCGTTCTCGACTAACTCCGCGATGGCACGTCGCAGTGGTCGGTGCCCGACCACGCGCGCCGTTGCCGGCGTCTCGACGCGGAAGGTGACCGCCGGATACCGGTCTTCGAACTCGTCGACGACGTCCCGTACGGTGTCCACGAGATCGTACGACTCCAGCGGCGCTTCCCGGCTCATCACGTCCTCCAGCGACCGCGCCTTCTCGGCGAGTTCAGTGAGTTCGCGGGCGCTTTCTTGCACTTGTGTCGCCATCGCCGACTCCTTGCCCGAACATCGGTCCGCGAGGATACCTGCGTACCCACTGACGACGGTCAACTCGTTGCGGAGGTTGTGCCGCAGGAGCCGGTTCAACACGCCGATGAGCTCCTCGCGCCGTTTGCGGGCCGTCACGTCCTGCTGGAATCCGACGTAATGCGAGACGCCCTCGCCGTCCGCCCTGTGGACGGGCGCGATCGTCAGTCGGTTCCAGAACGGCGTGCCGTCGCGCCGGTAGTTGACTAGTTCGGTCTCGACCGGCTCTGCAGCGTCGAGTGCTCTGCCGATCCGGGCCGTCGTTTCGGCGTCCGTCTCGGCGCCTTGCAGGAAGTTACAGTTGCGACCAATAGCGGCCTCCTCGTCGTAGCCGGTCATCCGATAGAACTCATCGTTGGTGTACACCAGTGGGAGATCCTCTGCCGTCGCGTCTGCGATGGTGACGCCGATCGTCGCCTCCTCTATCACGCGACGGAACAGCCGGAGGTCCGCCTCGCGTTCAAGCCGCTCGGAAATGTCCCGGAACAGCGCGAGGAGGCGCTCCTCCCCGTCGATCTCGACGATGTTCGCGCTGATTTCCACCGGCACCACTGTGCCGTCCTGGCGAGTCAGGGTGACCTGCGAGCCGTCATCGAACCGAGAGCGGGTTCCCTCATTCTCGACGAACCAGTAGAACAATTCGACGTACTTCGTCTCGTCGTCGGCGTCGTAGAAGTCGGTCATCGACATCTCTCGTAGCTTCGCGGCGTCGTAACCGACCAACTCCGTCGCGCCCTCATTTACCTCGACGATGGCGCCCGTCCCAGTGTCGGCGAGCACCGCGGCGTCGGGAACCGTCTCCAGCAGAGTCCGGTACTTCTCGCGATATCGAGCGCCTCGTGACTGCTCGGTCGCGAGTTCTCTCTCGTAGCGGTCCCGTTCGAGGAGACGGCCGACCGTGCGGGCGACCTGCTCGACGAGCGCCTTCTCACCGTCGTCGAACGACCGCTCGCGTGCCGCCCGTGAGACGAAACACACCGTCCCGTACACCTCACCGCGGACGAACACGGACGCGCCGAGATAACACTCCAGGCCGTACTCCTCGTAAGCCGGGTCGTCGTCCCACCCCTGGTCGGACGCGTTCGACAGCGCAACCGGGGTCGGCTCCTCGACGGTCCGCCGGCAGTAGGTGTACGCGTGAGCATGCTTCGATCCCTCGGTGACGAGTTCCGGCGTGCGGTCGCCGTTGACACTGACGGTCACCGTGTCGGTCTCGTCGTCGCCGTGTTGGAGGACATAGCCGCTCTCAACGTCGAGATGGGCGCGACCGAGCCGGACCGCTTCGCGCAGTCGCTCGCGGGTCGGCCCCTCGGCCTCGAGCAGTCGGTACAGCGCCTCCCGGGTGGTCCCGGCATCGGTTGCGTGTTCGACGGCCATCGGAAGGATTCAATCAATGCTATAGTCTTAAGAATAAATATTCACTGGCCAGTACACGCCGTGAGCCGGCGGATGCTTACTCGCCGAGCAGCAGCGTTTGCAGTTCGGCGGCGCTAGTCACGACCTGGTCGGCCGCTGCGAGGTCGGCGTCCTCGCCGTCGCCCTGAAAGCCGACTGTGTAGAGCCCAGCGGTCGTCGCGGCCGCCACGCCGGCCGTTGAGTCCTCGACTGCTAAGCAGTCGACCGGCGCCAGTCCGAGGTCGGCAGCGCCCTGTTCGTAGATGTCAGGGGCGGGCTTGCCGGGCCCGTCGATCTCCTCGGCGCTGACGACGGCGTCGAACTGCTTGAGGAGGCCGAACCGGTCGTTGACGATATCGATCCACGCGCGGGGCGCGGAGGTTGTCAGGGCGAGCCGGGTGCCCCGCTCGCGGAGGCCGTTGAGCAGGTCGTGGGCACCCTCGAGCAGTGTCGCGTGTTCGCCGTAGATGTCGACGGCGGCCTCCTCAAACATCGTCTCGAACCTCGCTCGCGAGACCGCCAGGTCGTACTCACCAGCAAGATCCGGATACACTTCGCGGAAGTTGCGCCCGGTGATGGCCGCCACCGGGATCTCCTCGTCGGGGGCGGCGGTCGGAAGGATGTGCTTGCGCTCGTGGGCGACCCAGTACCGCTCGGAGTGGACGAGCACACCGTCCATGTCGAAACAGATGCCGGCCGCGTCGACGGGATCCATGCCCGCCCGTCGATGGCGGGGATACTGGAGCTTTCGCCCGGGTGTCGACGGCCCCCCAGCAGCCGAGATTGAGACGGAGGAGGGCGAGGACGGCGCTCGCGGCGAGCTACGACCGGTCGACGCCCCCTTCCCGGGCCTCACCCGAGGGAAACCCGTCGTAACACGCCTCGTTCAGGTAGAGGTCGAGCTCCGCGTCGAGTTGGACGTAGACGACGTCGCCCTCGAACCGGTCCAGGTCGGCACAGTCGAGCGTCATCGAGCCGTGGGTCTCCAGCCCGTCGCCGAACGACGCCGTCACGCCCAGGCGGGTCCCGCTGGGCAGTTCGCCGAGATCGACCCGCGTCTCGACCGTCGTCCAGGCGTCCGGCTCGGCGGCACCGATCTCGAGGTACTGGCGGACCAGCTCCGTCCCGTCCCGTTCGATGCGCACGAACCCCTGGCGGCGGACGTCGCTGTAGTTGTTGACCGCGATCACGACGGACTGTTGCGGATGAGAGAGGATCGAACACCCTGCACACGCGGCAACACTGCCCGCGCTCGCGAGGAGGACTCGTCGGCGGGTGGGAACCATACCACCGATTGCGCGGGGTGGAGCAAACACCTTTTCGCCGAACTCCCCGGGGCGGCGCGGACACGCTATCCAGTCGGGCGACCGTCCCGCTCTGGACCGCGCCCGGTCGCGTCGTCCGACGTCGTGGGCGACTCGGGGGGAGCGGTCGACGCGCTCGCAGGCGCCGTCGCCCGGCTGGGATGGTGTGGGGGGAGAGAGGGGTAAAGGCGGTGGACGATGCCGGGTTCGGGGGGCGTTCTGGTGCTCGTCGATCGCCCGGTCGCAGTGGGGGGTGAAGCGGAGCCGGACGACACCTGCCTCTACTGGTTCGACGGGGGAGTAGCTACTGGCTAAGATGTTTGTGTGTTTAACTACGGGCACGCTCCACGGGGCGCCGGAGCCCCCGATTACTCGTCCGACGCCCACGTCGGAGCGTCGCTCGGTGAGCGGTACCACCCCCGCGTCCACGGTCGGAACGCCCGACCCGATCGACGGGTCGACGCCGCATGCCCACGTCGAGACGGGACTGGCGAACCACCGCGCGTCGGGCTCGCGCCCCTGGGAGAGCCGGCGCGGTAGCCGACGGAGACCCACACGGGACAGCCGGCACTCTCCCCGGTGTGCCCGCCCCGGTCGCGGCTTCCCTGGGACCGTAATTAGACGTTGTTCCGTTTCGATGCGTCCACTACCGGCCGACAGCCCCGTTCGACGACCCAGCACTCATACGACCGGGGTCGCTATCGCTGCCAATGAGCGACTCCGCGGAGCCGGCGATGGATATCGAGACGGCGGCAACACGGTGTGAGGCCGTCCTCTCGGCGGTCGAAGGAGCAGTCATCGCGGACCGTGAGTTCCTCGAAACGGTGCTGCTCGGTGTTCTCGCACGGGGTCACGTTCTCCTTGAGGATGTCCCCGGAACGGGCAAGACGCTGACGGCTCGTTCCGTCGCTGCCGCGCTCGGTCTCTCCTTCTCGCGGGTGCAGTTTACCCCTGACCTCCTTCCAGCGGACGTGACCGGAACTCACGTGTTCGACGAGCGGGAGCGACGGTTCGAGTTCAACGAGGGGCCGATTTTCGCGAACGTCGTCCTTGCCGACGAAATCAACCGTGCGCCGCCGAAGACCCAGTCGGCACTGTTAGAGGCCATGGAGGAGCGGCAGGTGACGGCCGACGGCGAGACGCACGCACTCCCGGAGCCGTTCTTCGTCATCGCGACACAGAATCCGGTCGAACAGGAGGGCACGTTCGCACTCCCCGAGGCGCAGGTCGACCGGTTCGCAGTGAAGGCCAGCATGGGCTACCCTAGCTACGAGGGGGAGGCGGAGTTGTTGCGCCGGCGGGCGAGTCGTGACTCCCGGAGCCCCGGTGTCGAGGCTGTACTGTCACCCGGCGAGGTCCGGGCGCTCCAGACCGTTCCCGAGCGGATCCGTGTCGACGAGGATATTCTTACATACGTCCTTGAACTCTGTCGCGCCACCCGGGACGACCCTCGCGTCGCGGTTGGCGTCTCGCCGCGAGGGACTCAACGGCTCTTCGAGACCGCCCGCGCCCGCGCCGTCATCACGGGTCGCGAGTACGTCACCCCCGACGCGGTGAAGACCATCGCTGAGCCGGTGCTCGCCCACCGGCTCGTCCTAACCGCGGACGCCCGCGTCGATGGCGTCGAAAAGGCCGCTGTTGTCCGGGACGTTCTCGCCGAAGTTCCGGTGCCAACGGTCGATTAGTCGAGTGCGGCCACCAGAAAGACGGCGGCAGCCAGCGAAAAAACGAGCGCCGCGACCGGCTGGCCACCGGCCGTCACCCAATAAAGGCCGTAGCCGACCCCCGAAGCGAGCAGCCCGGCGCCTGCGCTCCCCGTAAGGTGGACGAATTCGAGCCGGCGCGTCGGGCTCTCCCGCCCAAGCTGGTCACCGAGCGTGACCGCGGTCCCGCCGGCATCCCATGCGAACACGGCCGTCGCGACGCCGAGCAGCGTCGCCGGCGCGGGCGCCCCTGCGAGCCCGCCAGCGAGCGCGCCCACGAACAGGCCGAACCCACCACCTGTCACGGCCGCGGCGCTGGCGCGACCCAACCCGGCCACGAGCAGAAGCACCCCGACGGCGCTGGCTCCAAGTGCGGCCCACGCGTAGAAACCGGTCGCCGCGACTGTGACCAGTGCGGCGGCGATCGCGGTGCCACTGGCCAGGCGGGTCGGCGCGCGGGTGATCTCACTCATCGCTCCCACCGCTCGGCGTAGCGGGCGAGCGTTCGGTCAAGCGACTCGTCGGGGGCCCAGTCGACCACTGGAAGCCCTGCTGCGCGCAGCTCCGAAATCCGGAGCGCCCGTACGACCCGTGCGAGTCGGTGACCGGGGGTCCGGTCGGCCGTTGGGTCGGGGCTGACGACGGTCACGCGGTGGCCAGCCTCGTCGAGCCGCCGGGCGACCTGAGGAACGTATCCGTCGGTCAGCGGTGAGACGAGCAGCACCTGCGCGCCGGTCGGGAGTCGTCTGCGGAGCGTTGCCTCCCATCGAAACGCGGTCGTCGGCGAATCGTCCGGCACCGACGACAGCGCCTCGTGGGTCGCGAGGAGACGCCGGGCCGCGACACCGTGGTCCGTCCCGGTGCCAGGCGAGAGCCAGCAGTCCGGCGCCCCGAGTGCGGCGAGCCCGACCCGGTCGCCACCAGCTGTTAGCGTCGCGTACACCCGGCCTGCCGCCTCAACCCCGCGATCAACCGCGTGCGGTGTCTCCCCACCTGAAGCGAGGTAGGCGTCCGCGCGGGCGTCAATGACCACGACGACTGTCGCCGCTCGCTCCTCACGAAACTCAACCGTAGTTAACTCGCCGGTCCGGGCGCGCCGATTCCAGTCGATGCGGCTCAGCGGGTCGCCCGCCCGGTACTCTCTGGTGGCATGGAACTCGAGCCCCGGCCCGCCCGTCGAGGTCTCCAGCCCACCGACGAACCGCGTTGCCTGCTCGCGCAGCGGCACGGACTCGGCTGTCGGGCGCAACGGCGGGACGCACTCGATAGTCGTCGCCGCTGGCAGGAGCATCTCGGTCTCGGTCGCACCGGCGATATCGCGAGCAACGAGCAGCGTCGGTCCGAACCGGTGGACACCGCGCCGCGCCGTCACGGGGTATGTGAACGTCGTCGACTCGCCCGCTCGGAGAGCTGTCCCAAGCCGCGCTGTCCCTTCCGGTACGTCAAGCGCAGCCGGCACGCCATCAACGAACCGGAGGTCGGCCAGACGGGCGTCGCTCTCGTTCGTGACCGTGACCGTAATCGTTACTTCCGCCCCCGGAGTCGGGTGACTGTCGCTCACCGTCCGTTCGACGGTGACCGCTGATGGCGCCGGCAGACCAGCCCCGGTCCGCGCGTAGGCGGCGAAGCCGACGCCGACGACGCCCGCGAGGAGAACGGCCGGCCTGTTCGCCAAGACACCGATCCCGACGGCTACGAGCGTAACGACGCTCACGCCAACCCACGCGGCGGTCCCGTGGGGCTGGCGACGGACTGTCGGCTCCGCCACCCCGCCCATTGTCGTGGTGAACGCACCTGGCCCACCGGCCGGCTCGTCGGCACCCAGCCCCTCTTCCCGCGGCTCGATCCCCGCGCTCGCGGCGATGGCGTCGACGGTATGTCGAATGCCGCGGCCGGTCGCCCCTGATCGGAACAAGCCGCTGAGGCGCGTGCCAAGCGCCGCCTTCGGCGCCTGATCGCCGCCGATGAACGCCGCGGCTTCGCGGTCGTCCGTCCACGTTCCCGATGCTACCGCCCGTTCGGCCTCCACAGGCGTGTAGCCACCGTACCGCGTGAGCACTGCTTCAGCCGCTCGTTGCAATCCCGCCCGGATCTGTGGCAGATCGAAGCGAACCCCGCCTGGAGGCAGGAACGGCTTGGCGGCATCCGACAATTCGTTGCCCGGTGTCGGCGGGATATAACGGCGCTCTGGGTCGGTCGTCGTCGCCTCGTCCCGCTCGGTCCGTCGCCGTCGTCCGACAACCCGAATCGCTTGCAGCAGCGCCAATCCTCCGACAAGGGAGACCACGAGCCGGTCGACCGGCACCGTGGTCAGCCCTGCCGCCGCCGCCAGTCCTGCTGCGAGCGCAACCACGCCGGCAGCGAGCGCGATGCGTCGCCGGTTCACGGCTCCGCCTCCGCATACCGCCCCTCGATGCGGCGTAATACGGCCGTGGCTCGCTCCTCCTCGTCTGCTGAAACCACCGCGTCGCCATACCGGACGTCCTCGAACAGTCGCGTAAGCTCACGAACGTCTTCTTGGCCGAGTCCCGCATCGACCGCCGCAGCCGCGAACTCCCCCGGCGTGCTCGTCTCCGGTGCCTCCATGTCAAGCAAGTCCGTCATCTCTCGCCAGGCGCGATACACCTCGTTGTCGACATCAGTCGACGTCTCGATGCGGTCGGCCGCCCGTCCCGCTGCTCGCCCAACGGCGGCCGCACTCGCCATCGACCCGTCGGTCGCCGCGTCCGCTGCCTCCCCGGCGTCGCCAGCTCCGAGCACGATCTCCCTATCACGGGCCAACGCGAACGCCACGGCCGCGACCGCAAGCACTAGCCCGACGGCGAGCAGTATGGTAAGCGGAGGCGGTCCGACCTGCGTCGCCGACCCGGTCCCCCCCGCTCCGCCCAGCACGGTCCCGTTCTCTGCCGACGCAGTTCCGTTCCCCGCCAAGAGGCCATCGGGCTCGAACGCCCGTGCAAGGCGGTACAAAAGGTAGGCCCCGACCGCGACGGCGATACCGAACGCGAGCGCCCGGAGCGCCTCGCGCCGGTAGAGCAGTGCATACACCAACGTCGCGACCGCACCCAGTACCACGAGGGCGGTGAGCAGCTCCTGAAGATACGGGATCTCGACCGGCTCGACCGGCGTCGGGGCCGCCCGCGGAAGCGGCAGGAACCCCCCCTCGCCGCTCCCGCCGACGCCGCTCCCTCCCGCTGATTGCTCGGGCGTAACCGTCGCGTCCAGCGTCGTCGCGGCAAATGCCACCGCGACGATCGCGAGCACGGCGACGACTGCAGAGCGAAGCGTTCGGTTCATCGTGTGAGGCCCGGCCCGCGACCGGAACACGTGTCGTTCGGGGGGACGCTAATCAAAGGTTGTGCCGGCGGGTCACACCGGTGCTCGGACGGTACCATCCGGGTCGACGCGCGCATCGAACAGGGAGGTGATAGCCGCGACCGTTCGGGTGTCATGCGCCGCCGGGTCAAGATGGAAATGGGCCCGCGTGTCGGCGTCCCAGAGGTGACCGAGCAGGGAGTTGAGGAAGGTGTAGGCCCGCTCGAGCTCCACGTACTGTAACATCGCGGTGATGGAGTCGAAACAGAGCCGTACGCCCGCCTCGAGGTGGTCCGTGATGGCGATGCCGAGCCCCGTGAGGTCGCCCGGCTCCGTGACGGTGACACTACCCGCTGCCGTGGCGGTCTCCTGTGTTCCTGAGGACCCCGACCGGCGCTCGCCGCCCACGTCGACCGCCGCCTTCCGGGCTGCCGGCACCTCAGGCATCTGGGCGAAACACTCCGTCGGCGAGCGAGTGTAACTCACCCACAGCACCGACTCGGCCCCTGACGGCGCAAGCACCTGTGCACACGCCTCGCTGGCGCCGCCCAGCGCAGAGTCGCAGAACAGCGTTGCTTCCCCTGGAACGACACGGTCGTCGCTCATTCGTTATCCCCCTTCCGGACCAGCCACCGCACGGGCCGTCGCATATCCGAATCGTTCACCCCAGAACGGTAAAAACGTAGCCCGGACCAGGGGCCCACCAGCCGGCCGTGACGGAGGGCGTGTCGCGTTCGCTCCCCCCGGTCGTGGCTGAGCGCCCTCTTCGGTCACGCGTCCGGATCGACACGGTCGGCGGGGGGCGCTTGCCGGCCGCTCTGGCTCTCTATGTGGGGTTTCACTCTGACCCGTGGCGCGGCCTTCCTCCGTGGCCGTGAGTCAGTATGCAGGCAAGCGTGCAGTGAGCGCTCGATCAGACCGTCCGCAGGTGATCCGTCGTCGGCTCGTACAGTTCGCCGCGAGATCTGAGTTTGTCGATCTCGTGTTCCGCTTTGTCACGGTCCATGCCGACGGATTCGGCACGCTCGTAGATCTCCTCGATCGGCGCGCCGTCCTCGTACTCCTCCTCCAGTTCCTTGATAATCCCCTTGATATTCTTGATGCGATCACGCTGGCTCTTCGAGGTGCCCGATTCGATGATATCCGCATCGAACTCCCCCGTCTCGGGGTCGATGCCGACGTCCTCGAGCGACGATCGGACGATCTCGATCACTCGCTCCGCGTCTTCTTTTTCCACCGTGTCGGAGAGGCGGACCCTCGCGCTTGCTTCCGCCAGCCTGACGAGCGCCTCGAGCTTCCGGGCTGTAATCGGAACCGGATTATCACTTCCTTGCCCGTCCAACCGGAGATCGACGTAGAAGTCCCGAATCTCGGCCTTCGCCTCCTCGGTCATCGTCGGGTAACAGCTCCGCTTCGCGTGTGCGACGTACTTGCGAAGCAACTCCGTGTCGATTACCGGTTCGACGTTCCTACCCACGCTATCGACTTCTTCTTCGGTGATGTTGGAGGTCGGCACGCTCTCACGGTGGGTGAACAGCTCCCCGGCGTAATTCGTCTCAATGATATGCTCTGCAAGCGCCCGATCTTCCTCTTCGTCCGGCTTGTCCGTGACGGTGAAAATGAGGTCGAACCGTGAGATGAGCGGCGGATCAAGGTCGATCTGCTCGGCCATCGCCTCGTACTCGTCGAACCGCCCGTGAATCGGGTTCGCGGCCCCGAGCAGTGAACAGCGCGACTTCAGCGTTGCGTTGATCCCTGCCTTGGAGATTGAAATCTCCTGTTGTTCCAGCGCCTGATGCATCGCCGACTGGTCGTTCGCATCCATCTTGTCCAACTCGTCGATCGCGGCTACACCTTGATCGGCAAG
>CAYZJQ010000048.1:0-18454 GCA_964478805.1 uncultured Halobacteriales archaeon
TCCAGAACATCGCGCTGTTCCCGCACATGGACGTGTACGACAACATCTCCTTCGGGCTACGGCTGCGGAACACGCCCAAAGAGGAGATCGACCGGCGCGTGCAGAACGCCTCGGACATCGTCCAGTTGGAGGGGATGCTCGACCGGATGCCCGACGAGATGTCGGGCGGGCAGCGCCAGCGCGTCGCCATCGCCCGCGCCATCGTGCGCGAGCCCGAGGTGTTCCTCATGGACGAGCCATTGGCGAACCTCGACGCGAAGCTCCGCGTCCACATGCGCACGGAGCTCAAGCGGCTCCACAAGGAACTCGAGACGACCATCATCTACGTCACGCACAACCAGGCGGAGGCGATGACGATGTCCGACCGCATCGCCGTCATCGACTCCGGCGAACTCCAGCAGATCGATCCGCCGCTGGTCTGCTACAACGAGCCGGCGAACCTATTCGTCGCCGGCTTCATCGGTTCGCCGTCGATGAACTTCGTCCCTGGGACGACGACGGCCACGGGGTTCCGGTCCGACACCGATAGAATCGAGATCGACTTCGACCCCGCGAACGTGGGGACCACCCCCGACCAGGACGTCATTGTCGGCATCCGGCCGGAAGACGTCTATCCCCGAGAGGTGGCCGGCGACCTCGCGAACCCCACGAAACCGATCGAGGTGACGACGGACGTGCTTGAGCCGATGGGCGACGAGATCTTCGTCTACCTGCTGACCGACGAGGACGCAGAGGTTGACCTCGAGGACCCCGACGCGGCGGGGCAACTACTGATGAGCGTCGAGCCTGACTCGGCCATCACGGAGGACGAGCGGATCGAGGTCGTGCTCGACCGCTCGAAGGTCCACCTGTTCGACGCCGACACCGAACAGGCGCTCCAGCACGGCATCGTCGACCCTGTGTCGAGCGAGGGCGGCGTCAGCGCTGAGAGCGACGACTGAGCCGTCCGGTCCTAACACACACGTACCTCCGACCTGTTTCATACATATGGTCGATGCCTTCACGTACTTCACCGCGGGCACGCTGCTGTTTCTGTTCTGGGCCTATGGGCTGGTGTCGTTCGTCCTCGATATAAAGAACAAATTCATTCCGGCGGCCCGCACGCTCTGGCAGAACCGGAAGGAGCAGCAGGAAGAGCGGGAGCAGGAGAAGGAGCGCGAGGAGCGGGAACGCCAGCTCTATTGACTACTCCCGCCCGCGCGTCACCGCCTCCTCGTAGACGACGCCCCGCTGTGCGTCGAGCGTGACGATGTCACCGTCGGAGACACGTCTCGGAAGCGTCACGTTGCCGATCATCGGCACGCCGAGTTCGCGCGCCACCATCGCCGCATAGCTGGTCATGCCGGCGCGTGCATCGACGATCCCGGCGAGGACGCTCGGGTCGCCAGTGAATTCGTTGTCGAAATCGGCCGGGAGCGCGAGGACGGCACCGTCTGGGAGGTCAGTGAGGTCGCCGCCTGTGGTTCGAAAGACGGGTCCGGTCGCGTAGCCGTCGACGACGGCGCGTCCGGAGGTAAGCACTTCCGCGGCGACGTGGATCTTCAGCGTGTTCGTGGTGTCCACGCCATCAAGATCGGTCATCATCCCTGCGAGCGCGACAACGGTGTCGCCGGACTCCGCGACCCCCGCATCGAGCGCCGCCTGCACTGCGTTGTGAATAACGGTCTCCGTCCCTTCATCTGGACCGGAGAGAGGGACGTATCGCGGAACGACACCACCCGACAAAGCGAGCCGGCGACGCACGCGGTCGGTCGGCGTCGAGGCGAGGACTGGGACGCTCGGCCGGTACTTGGCTGCTTTCAGGGCCGTATACCCCGACTCAGATGCGGCGACGACCGCCGTGGCACCGACATCGCGCGCGAGATACCGGGCCGACCGGGCGACGGCGTCCGTCTGCGAGTCGCCGGCGTTCGGGACGCGCTGCTCGCGCAGCTCCGCGTACTCGTCGCTCGCCTCGATGTCGCGGACGATGCGGTCCATCGTCTCGACGACGGTGACCGGATGGTCCCCGACGGCGGTCTCCGCCGACAACATCACGGCGTCGGTACCGTCAAGAACCGCGTTGGCGACGTCGGTCGCCTCCGCGCGGGTGGGCCGGCGTTCCGAAACCATCGAGTCGAGCATCTCGGTCGCCGTTATGACCGGGACACCAGCTTCATGACACCGCCGGATAATGCGTTTCTGGATGATCGGCACCTTTTCAAGAGGGCACTCGACGCCGAGATCACCGCGGGCGACCATCACACCGTATGCCGCCTCAACGATGCTCTCGAGATTCTCGACGGCGTCGGCGCGCTCGATCTTCGCCACGACGGGAATGTCAACGCCGCGGTTTTCAAGCGCCTCGCTAATCGCGTAGACATCGTTGCCGTCGCCGACAAACGATGCGGCGACGAAGTCGACGCTCTTCTCGGCGGCGAGATCGAGTTCCACCTCGTCGGCGGACGTGATGAGATCGAGCCCGAGGTCGACACCGGGGACGTTGACCCCCTTCCGTCCGGAGAGCGGCCCGCCATCTTCAACATGGGCGCGAACCTCCGTCTCAGATCCCTCACCGACCACCTCGCGGACGGTCGTCTCGATACGCCCGTCGTCGACGAGAACGCGGTCACCCTCGCCAACGCCCACGAGCGACCGGGAGAGTCCGACGCGGTCGGGCGTCGCTTCACTGCCCTCATGGAAGACGACCTCGGTTCCCTCGCGGATCTCGATCGGCTCGTCAAGCGGTGCGGTCCGAATCTCCGGCCCCGAGATGTCGAGCATGACCGAAACCGTCCGTTGGTGGGCATCATCGACGGCGCGGACCGTCTCAACGAGTGCCGCTCGATCTTCTGTGGTGCCGTGACTGGCATTGAGCCTGGCGACCGACATTCCGGCATCGACGAGCGCGCGGACCGTCTCTGCGTCGTCAGTGGCGGGACCGAGCGTACAGACGATCTTGGCGTTGCGCACGCTCAGAGGACGATGCTCTTTGTCGTCGAGAACACCTCGATGCTATAGCCAATGCCCTCGCGACCGATACCTGAATCTTTTACGCCGCCGAACGGGATGTCGCCGAGCCCATGGCTCGGAGCACCGTTGATGCGGACGGCGCCGGCTTCGATAGCGTTCGCGAGCCGCATCGCGCGGTCGTGGTCGGCGGTAAAGACGGCAGCGTCGAGTCCGAGATCGCCGGCGTTCGCCAGCGCGAGCGCTTCGTCCTCGTCGGAGACCCGCGCGACGGCCGCGACAGGCCCGAACTGCTCTTCATGGAGCACCCGGGCGTCGTGTGGAACGTCTGCGAGCAGCGCGGGTTGAATCGTCTGGCCGTCGCGCTCGCCGCCGCGGACTAGCGTGGCACCCTTGTCGACGGCATCGTCGATGAGTCCCTCAACCCAGTCGGCCTGCTCCTCGCTGATGAGCGGGCCGATAGCCGTCTCCTCGTCGAAGAGATCGCCGGGCTGCCACTCGTCCATCCGTGCCTCAATGCGGTCGACGAGTTCATCATGGATCTCGGTATGTGCAAGGACACGGGAGACCGCCGAACACCGCTGGCCGGCGTATTTAAACGATCCTTTGGCGCTGTCGGCGGCTGCGGTGGCGAGGTCGGCGTCCGGGAAGACGATGGCCGGGGCGTTGCCACCCAGCTCCATATGGAGATTCACCATTCCAGACTGTCGCGCGACGCGTTCGCCGGCCCGTGAGGAACCGGTGAGCGCGACGGCGTTGATCCGATCGTCGCCGGCAAGTGTATCGCCGATCTCGCTGCCGCGTCCGGAGACGAAATTGAATCCGCCTGCTGGCAACCCTACGTCGTCGATGACTTCGGCGAGGATGGCCCCACTGACGGGAGTCTTTGTCGCCGGCTTCAAAACGACGCTGTTGCCAGCCGCAAGCGCCGGCGCGACCTGCAGCGCGGTCGTCGCGAGCGGGTAGTTGTACGGAGTGATACACAGCACAGTGCCGATGGGCTGTGGCTTGACGATCGCCTGCCATCCCTCGTGACCCGCTGTGGTGCCCTCCAAGTACTCGCCTTGGTGATTACGAGCCTCTTCGGCGGCACGGCGAAACCGCTCGGCCGCTGAGTCGACCTCACCGCGGGCGCTCGAGACAGGCTTGCCCGCCTCGCGGACGATCACATCCGCGAGTTCGCCCTTGCGTTCCTCGAGGCCGTCGGCGATGGCCTCCAGCCACTCGACCCGCTGGACGATGGTCGTCTCTCGCATCGCGGGGTTCGCCTCATCAGCAGCGGTAACCGCGGCCTCGGCCTGTTCGGCCGATGCGCTGGCGACCTCCGCGAAGACACCACCTTCGGCGAGGTCGGTCACCTCGATGATCTCAGACGACGCCTCCCACGACCCGCCGATAAGGTTCTTTTTTCCGTGACGGACGAACTCGGTAGCCATGAGCCGAAATCGGACCGCCACGGTTATGAAGTTTACTCACTTCGGAATAAATAATACATGGCCGGTGATCCGGACCAGCTCCCGACGGAACGCGCCTCCAGGCTCGATGCGGTGTTGACCGCTTGCGGCCTCGAGGAGATCTGGATTGCCCGGCCAGACTCGTTCGCGTGGCTCACCGGGGGGAGCAACGTCGTCGACCGCGCGAGCCAGATCGGAGTCGCCGCGGCCCGGTACAACGGCTCGCTTTCCGTGGTGACCAACGACATTGAGATCACGCGGCTCGCGGAAGAGGAGCTACCGGACGTGCCGGTCGAGTCGTACCCGTGGCACACCTCGTCGCTCGCCGAGACGGTCGCGGAGCGGAGTTCGGACCGAGCTGCGGCAGACTTCCCCGTTTCTGGCCTGGAATCGTTCGATGCGGCCGGCCTCCGCCAGCCACTCACAGCCGAAGACATCACGGCGTACCGCGAACTCGGCACCGACGTCGCGGCCGCTGTCGAGACCGTTTGTCGGGACTGCGAGCCGGCCGACAGCGAACTGGAGGTGGCTTCGGCTCTCCGCGGGCACCTTGCCGCGGTCGGGGCGGACACGCCGGTT
The DNA here is from genome assembly GCA_964478805.1 of uncultured Halobacteriales archaeon. GTDB lineage: Archaea > Halobacteriota > Halobacteria > Halobacteriales > Haloarculaceae > Halosegnis. The sequence goes on from CAYZJQ010000048.1 coordinate 4,983, forward strand.
GCACTGGTCGGCGGGGCCGAGCGCGCGCCGCGGTATCGCCACTACACCCCAACCACGTCCGAAATCGGGGACTATGCACTCGTCTCCGTTACGGCACGCAGGGAGGGTCTGTACGCAAGCTGTACGCGAACTGTCGCCTTCGATCCACCTCCGTGGCTCCTTGACCGACACGCCGCCGCGTCTCGGGTAGAGACGACGGCTATCGGGGCAACCCGCCGGGTCGGACGCGAGGGTGGCTCGAGCGGAGACGTCTTCGCGGCCATTCGAGCGGCGTACGCCGAGGTCGGTCACGAGGGGGAGTGGCGTTCCCACCACCAGGGCGGCGCAACAGGGTACGCTGGCCGCGAATGGATTGCGACCCCGGAGGGCGACGAGTCTGTTCACCTGCCAGCTGCCTACGCCTGGAACCCCACCGTCCGTGGGGCAAAGAGCGAGGATACGGTGCTTGTCACCAGGGACGGTGTCGAGGTACTGACGCGAGCGGAGGGCTGGCCAGAGCGCGAGGTTCCGGCCATCACGTGCGAGCTGACCCTGTCACGACCGGACGTCTTGCAACGTTAATCGCCTCGGAACGAAGTGACAATCTCGCGATCGGGAAGCGCGGTCATCGCGCCCGGCGCGGTGGTCGTGATGGCGGCGACGGCGTTAGCAAAGGCCAGGGTCTCAACCAACGAGTCGCCGTCGCTTAGCGCCGCGAGCGCTCCTGCGGTGAACGCATCGCCGGCGCCGGTCGTGTCTACCGGGTCAACGTCGTACCCTTCGTGACTGGCCCGGCCGGGACCCCAGGGAGCCTCGTCCGTTGCGAACGCCCTGGATCCGGCCCCACCCAGAGTTAGCAGAAGCGTGTGCGGCCCGGCCGCATGAACAGCCTCTGCCAGATCGTCGGGCCCGCCCTCGAACCCGGCCACGGCGAGGTCATCGACGGTTGCTTTCACCACGTCCGAACGGGCCAGCGCCCGTCGAGTTACGTCAGGAAAGCCGTCGTCCCACAGTTGTGGACGAGCGTTGGGGTCGAAAAGGACAGTCGCGTCGTGTGACCGCGCCCGCTCAAGGAGTTCGAGGGTCGCAGACCGGGACGGCTCGGAGGCGAGTGCGACGCCGCCGGCGTACACCCACCTGATCGACTCGAGTGTCTCGTCCGGGATGGTCCCCGGCTGGAGCCGGGTGTCGGCCGTGCCGTCGCGATAGAAGGTGAATGACCGTTCACCGGCGTCTCCGTGCTCGACGAACGCGAGCGAGGTCTTTGCGGCCGGGTCCCGCTCGAGGAAACGGTCGGGAACCCCGTGCTCAGCGAGCGCGTCGACAAGCGCGTCGCCGAACGGATCGTCGCCGACGCGGGTCCAGAAGTAGGGCACTCGGTCAAGCGCCGCCAGCCCGACGGCCACGTTGGCCGGCGCGCCGCCGGGTCGTCGGGTGAACCCTTCGACGGCCGCGAGCGGCCCTGTAGACTCCGGAAGGAAGTCCACGAGCGCCTCCCCCGTCACCAGCACCTCGGTGTCGGTGTCCATGCGGCCCCGTCCACCCTCGAACGGTAAAGTCCGCCGACTCGGCTACCGTGAGATGGCGTCGGTATCACCGTCGAGCACCGCGTCGACCTCTGCGGGAGTAACGAGAGCGATGTCGCCGGGAATCGTCCGCTTCAGCGCCGCAGTGGCGGCGGCATACTCGAGTGTCTCCGGTAGGTCATCACCACGGATGCTGCGGGCGAGGTAGCCGCCGACGAACGCATCTCCCGTGCCGACCGGGTACGGTGACGCGGCCTCGAACGCCGATTGTTCGTGGATCTCGCCGTCTTCGACCGCGACGGCTCCTGCCGAGCCCCGGGTAAGAACAACGGTGCCACAGTCGTACGCGGCGGCAAGGTCAGCCGCGACCATCGTCGGGTCGCCGTCCCGTTCAAGTACGGTCTCGGCGTCGCGGGCCGCGACGACCAGCGTGTCGACGGAGGGGAGCAGTTCTCGAAGCGTCTCGCGGGCCGTCTCGGGCGACCAGAGCTTCGAGCGGTAGTTCACGTCGAAGACCACCTCCGTCCCCGCATCCCGAGCGACGTCGAAAACCTCGCTGACCGTCTCAGCAAGCGTCGCCGAAAGGGCGGGGGTGATACCACTGGTGTAGAAAGCCGACGCCTCGCGGACAGCATCCATGGGGAAGTCGCCAAGCGTCATCGTCCGTACTGCCGCGCCGGTGCGGTCATATACCACGTTCGTCCCCCGCGGTGTCGCGCCAGTCTCAAGATAATAACTCCCAACACGCCCCTCACCAGCGGTGACGAGTGGCTCAACGCCCTGCTCGCGCAGAGTCCGCACGATTCGGTGTGCGGGTGGGGAGTCGGGGAGTTTAGAGGTCCAAGCGGCGTCAATCCCGAGCCTGGCCGCGGCTACGGCGACGTTGCTCTCTGCCCCGCCAACGTGAACGTCGAAGACGTCAGCCGCCTCAATCCGCTCATCGCCTGGTGGCGTCAGCCGCAGCATCGTTTCGCCGAAGGTGACCAAATCCATGTGCCCGCCTCCGATGGCGGATAATAAAAGTGACACCCACTCCTCGGACCGCACCGTTGAAACCGGTGGGCACTGACGGAGAGGTATGCAGTTCGACCGCGCTGCTGGCGTCCTTTGTCATGTCACGGCGCTACCTGGACCTGACGGGGTAGGGACGCTTGGGGCCCCGGCGACCGCGTTTCTCGACTGGCTCGACCGCGCCGGCGCGGCGGCCTGGCAGTTCTGTCCGTTCGGCCCGACGGACGGCGTCTATGGCGACTCGCCGTACCAGTCCGCCTCCGCGTTCGCGGGCAACCCAACGCTCGTCGATCTTGACCGCCTTGTCGAGTCGGGTCTGCTGCCCGACGACGCGCTCGAGGACCGGCCTGATTTCGATCCTCACTGGGTCGAGTACGATCAGGTCAAAGTCTACAAGAACGAAAAGCTCCGAGAGGCGTTCAACGGCTTCGACGAGCGCGCGACTGAGTCGGACCGTACAGCGTTCAGCGAGTTCCGCGAGCGGGAAGCCGATTGGCTCGGCGACTACACGCTGTATATCGCCCTCAAGTCGGAGTTCGACGGCGTCCCGTGGACCGAATGGCCGGCCGATCTCCGAGGCCGCGACGCGGACGCGCTCAGGGCGGCACGCGAGAACCACGCTGAGGCCATCGACTATCATGCGTTCCGGCAGTTCCTCTTCGACCGGCAGTGGCGCGAACTCCACAGCCGTGCAGCCGATCGAAGTATCGACCTCGTCGGCGACGTGCCGATCTACGTCGCGGCCGACTCGGCCGACGTCTGGGCGAACCCGGAGGCGTTCCAGTTGGACGACGAGAACCGGCCGGCGGCCGTCGCGGGCGTCCCGCCCGATCTCGACTCCGGCCAGCGGTGGGGAAACCCGCTCTACGACTGGGCCGCGCTCGCGGAGGCGGACTACGACTGGTGGGTCCGGCGGTTCCGCCGGCTCTACAGGCTCGTCGACGTGGTCCGCATCGACCACTTCAAAGGGTTCGAGCGGTACTGGGCCATCCCGGCGGATGCGGACAGCCCCGGGGACGGGGAGTGGCGCGAAGCTCCAGGCCGAGAGCTGTTCGCCGCGCTAGAAGCGAAGTTTGGCGAGTTGCGCGCTATCGCCGAGGATCTCGGCCATCTGACCCCCGAACTCCACGCGCTTCGAGAGGCCGTCGATGTTCCCGGAATGCGCGTCCCCCTCTACGCCGACTGGTGTGCTAAAGACCACATGTATCTCCCACACACCTATCCGCACGACTGCGTGGCGTACGTCGGGACCCATGACACGAACACCGTCGTCGGCTGGCATGAGGGGCTCGACGACCGGCAGCGCAGTTGCCTCCACGATTACCTGCTCACGAGCGGCCATGAGATCGAGTGGGACATGCTCGACGCGGTGTGGGACTCGGACGCGGCACTCACGGTGACTCCGATCCAGGACGTGCTCGGGCTCGGGAGCGAAGCCCGTTTCAACACCCCCGGTACCGGCACGGGCAACTGGGAATGGCGAGTCACCTGGAAGGGACTGAGTGAGGAGGCGGCCGACCGGCTCTTCCGACTCACCGAGTATCACGACCGGCTGGAGTGACTTCTAAACCGGGCGCGTGAAGACGACTACGGCCGCGTTCTCGAGTCTCACCGGTGCGTCGGCGGCCGCGCCGTCCAGTCCGGGCGAGCAGACGGCGAGCTCCCATGCGCCGGCGTCAACGCCGACCGCCTCTGCGGGGACGACCTCAATCGGTTCACCTTCCATGTTCGCACAGAACAATACCTCCTCGGCCGGCCCACACCGATGACCGTAGTAGAGGACGGTCCCGTCCGTTGGGTGCCGGTAATCGAAGGCCTCGTTGTTACCGAAGTTTTCTCGAAGCCACGGGCGCTCGTGACGGAACTCACGGACACGACGGTCGAATATCGCCCGGTCGGAGTCCTGCGCATCGCGCCAATGGTCGAGATTGGCGAACGTCGCAACGTCGCGCATCCAGGCGTAGCTGAATGCCTCGAGATCCGCCGGTGTCGGGTCGCCGTCGCCGAGCGGGGGATCCATCGCAGCGAGCATTGTCGCCATCGCCTTGCGGTCGTAGTCGGTCGCTGCGCCTACCGATGCCAACGTGTGAGCGAACGCCGCGAGTTCGTCGCGGTCTGTAAAGCCGAGATCACCGAGCCGTTGGAAGAACCGGTCGTCTTCGAAATGCGTGGGCGCGACGTGCCAATCGACGAAGTTGTGTTCGTCGGCGACGACCTTCACGTTCCAGTCCGCATCCGTATCGCGGATGAATCCCCACGGTGTGCGGTGGTTAGCGTTGAGAAAGTCCATCGGCACGCCTGGCAACAGACAGTGCATGAGGGCGTTCGTCGCCGGGTTGTCGTACGCGCGGTCAAGGGTCTCACGTGGGTCCTCGCCCAAGTACGGGTTGACCGGCTGGCCGTCCTCCCACGAGTCGGGGACGGTCCGTTGAGTGCCTCGGCGGACGGTGTCGTGGTTCGCGACACCGGTGATCCATTGGCTACCCATATCTGCGACCTCCCGGACCCGCCACCACTTCGTCGCCCAGAACGTCATGAGCGCCGGCGTGTTGTGCGCGAACGTGACCGGCGACCACTGAAACGCGTGGGGGTGTTGCTCGATGAGTTCCCGATAGGTAGAAGCGAGTTCCCAGTCCTCGCGGGGCCATGGCCGGCCGTCCTCGTAGATCATCCACGGTCGGTACTCCGTGCCCGCCACCTCCTGCGTGACGGCGTCCATCTCCGCGAGGAACGCGTCATCGTGCCACTCACCGCGCTCAGGGTCCCAGTTCGTGAAGTCCTGTGCGCCGTCGACGCGGATTCCGTCTGCACCGAAGTCCATCTTCCGGCGCTGCATCTCCAGCAGCGTCGCGCGGACGATCGGTTGAGTGTAGTCGAGATCCTGGCCGTACATCCCTGGCCCGGAGAAGTAGTGGTCCGGCAAGAGTTCGGTCCCGCGGTTGTCTGCGTGGCCTAGCGCCACGTCGAACACCACCTTGAGCGGTCGCGGCATCGAGTGACAGGCGGCAATGAAATCGACGAGTTCGTCCGGACGACCCGTCTCAAGGATGGCCGCGTTGACGGTCGAAAAGCCCGCAAGTACGATATCGTACCCCCAGTTGATCATCTTCGGAGCGGCCAGTTCGACGACGAGTTCGTCATCGTCGCGACGCCGCGGGCGCCAGTGAGCGGGCTCGTTCGCGTTCTCGGTGATGGGTTCGACAGGCATCAGCTGGACCGCGTCGTAGCCGAGGAAGTGCTCGTCCGCGGGCGCGGCTTCACCGTCGCGCACCCGATCGGCCACACCCTCGAGCCGGCGCGCCAGTCCGCCGAGCGACCCTGCCTCGGTGGCGGTGCCTGGATGGATCTCCACCATACTCACGGCCGGATCGATCCGTGGCAGGCCGTCGTGTTTGGTCGTCTGGACGGGCTCGTCGTCAGTGCCGAGGGCGCGGAAGTAATCGCGATCCGCACGCGTCGCGTCCAGCCGGTCGACGTCGTAGAGCTCTGGGGGGGCAAACCCTCCGAACGGCAGCGAGTAGGCCAGCGGGTCAGTGATCGTCTCACGCTGCCCGTCGTGCTCGTGAACGAGTTGATACAACGCACCTAAACGGTCGCGCGTGCCGGCTCGGACCCCGTCGACGGCCGCCCACGTGAACTCGCCCTCGCGGACGGTGTCGACGACATGTCGCTCGAACGTTGTCTGCGCGGGCGGGTCGCCGGGATCGAGGTCTGCCGGCGGGACGAGGAGCTCGAGACGGACGTCTTCGATCGAGTTCGCTGCGAGTTCGGGCGTCCAAAAGCCGAACTCTGCATGCGGGTCTGCCGTGCGGCCCGCGGTGTCACCCCCCGCACTGGTCGTGGCCCCGCTTCGTTCGACTACGTGCGCGCCAAGCCGGCGGGTGAGCACCTTCGCGGCCGCGAAGCGGTCTTCGTGGTCGTCGAGGACTCCGCGTGCCCACTCGACCAGCGCCCGCGTCTCCGCTCGGAGCAGTGTCGGTCCCTCGCTCATCGCTCCGCCTGGAGGACCGCAACGCTGTCGACGACGAGTCCTCCGTCGCCCGCGACCGACGCGCCGCTCACGAGGTCGGTCCGTTCGACTGACTCACCGGGGATCCGGACCCGTGCAGCGTCGCGCCCGAAGTTGAGAACGACGATCACCCGTTCGGACCCAGTGTCGCGGGCGTATACGGTGGCACGGTCCGTGTCGCTCTCGTGGGCGAGCGGTTCGAAACTCGCATCCCGTGACAGCGCTGGCAGTTCGTCGTTCGCCTCCAGCAGGCGACGATAATGGTCCGTAAGCGACTCGTCGGCGTCCCCCCAGTCGATGTGCCCCCGTCTGACCGTCTCGCCGACCTCCTGGCCGGCATACACCATTGGGATTCCTGGGAGGGTACACAGCGCACCGGCGGCTGCCAGGGTTTCGGGGCGGCCACACTCCTCGATGTAACGACGCTCGTCATGGTTCTCGATGTAGAGCATGAATCCGGCGGGGTCGGGAAAGCCCACGCGGGCGCGCTCTGTCACGGCGTCGGCAAGAGCGTCGGCCGGCACGTTCCCGCGGCCGACCTCTCGGAGGGTGAAGTACGTCGTGGTGTCGAAGTGGACGTCGAACATTCCCTCGTGGAAGTCGGCGACATACGGAACCGTTTCGTCGAGCAGGAGGAATTCGGGGTCCACCGACTTCACGCGGTCGTAGATCTCCTTCCAGAACGTATCGGGCACGGCCCACGCCATGTCACACCGGAAGCCGTCGACGAGGCCGGCCCACTGATCGACTGCGTCAAGGAGGTGCCGGCGTACCTCCAATGAGCGGAAGTCGAAGTTCGCGATCTTCTCCCAGTCGAAATAAGTCCCCGGCTCCCCCGACTCCTGCCACTCATACCAGTCGTAATACGGGGAGTCTGGATTATGATAGGCGTCCTCGAAGTGAGGGTGTTGTCGGGCCGAGTGATTCAGAACGAGGTCAAACAGCACCCGCATCCCTCGGTCATGTGCGGCCTCAACGAACCGCTCGTAGGCCTCGCGCCCACCAAGATCCGCAGCGATAGAGTGGAAGTCCGTAATGTTGTAGCCGTGGTCGGCGTCGTCGTTCTGGAGCACTGGCGTGAGCCACAACGTGTCGACGCCGAGGGACTGGACGTGGTCAAGCCGCGCCTCGATAGCGTCAAAGGAGGTCTCGTCGTCGAAACCACGGACGTATACCTCGTAGATAGTGGCGTCTTCTGCCCACCCGGGCGGCCGGTAGAGCTCTTCGATGGTGCCGTCCGGGTGGACGCGAACGGCATCCGCGACGCTGTAGCTATGGCCAACCGCGACCGCGTGGACACGGACCGACTCGTCGGGAACGGCCATTCGGGCGGTATGGCCCACGGTGGCGAGGTCGGCATCGTCGCGATCGTCGACGTAAAACTCTACGTCAAGGTCAGCGGCCGTCTCCAGAGCGTCCGGGTGCGGCGTGGCCTCGGCACTGATAATGATCTCCTCGCCGTCGTGCTGGCCCGTTAATCGAACACGAGGACGGCCGCCCTCCCCGCCGTCGGCATCTCGCGCACCGGAACCGGAGCCGCTGACAAACCGCTCAGGCGACCGCGCGCTCCCGGAAGCTCCGCTTATGCCCGAGCCGCTGGCACCGGCCGTAGCTGACGGCGCGGCGTCCGCGGGGAAAACGCGGATCGTCTGGACGTAGGTGGCCTCCGGCGCGTCGAGCGCGAGCTCGTAGACCCCGGGTGCGTCGGGAACGAACCGTTCGACAGGGTCGTCACCGGTCGCTGCGCCACTACCCACCGGCTGTGAGCGGACGCGCCACCGGTACGTCGCCGAGGGGTCCGGGTCCCTCGGTGCCAACTCGACCGTGTTACCCACGGCGGTGAACCGCGGCGGACCGGGATGATGCATAGGCGGGTGTGCGTGCCGGTGGGTAAAGGTGTTTACTACACAGTTTACTCGAACTCGAGTAAGACGTTGTCTGTACCGCCAGGGTTTATGTAGTCGGTCTCCTTCGCCCGGTTATGCGACTGCGAACCGCGCTGAACGCTTTCAAGCGGGACCGTGGGCGGTTCCCCGGGACGGCACCGACCCACGACGGCGCGCTCTCCGGCTACGGCGACCGGCTCGTTCACGTCGGCCGCGACGGCTCGTTTCGCGACTACTCCGCCGCCCTCTCCGGGCTCTACGGCGTCGACCGCTCTCGGTTCGGCATCGAGATCGACGGCGAGGTACGGTGGTTCGATGACATCGAGCCGGTCAGACAACACTACTACGATGACACCACGCTCGTCGAGACGGAGTACGATGCGGGGGAGTTCACTCTCCACCAGTACGACCTGACGCTCGGGCGGGCCCACGTCACCCACCTCGAACTTCGAGGTGCCGTCCCAGCCGACGCGAAGCTCACCGCCTTCCTCACTTTCGCGCCCGAGGGCCGTGAGACGCAGGTCGGCCGACTCATCCACGACGTCGGCGATGGCAACGTCGTCGAGGTGTTCCACCGTGACGAACACGACTATGTCGCCGCCTCGACCGGTATCGACGACGTGCGCGGACAGATCCCAGAGCGGTTCTCAGAGATCCTCGCCGATGACCCGGTGGAGTTCCCTCGGCGGGTTCCAGCCGAACGCTACGAGGACTCCCATCTTAGCGGTGACGTGGTGGTGAATGCGCCGCTGGAACACGATGCGCGCGGGGCGACAGTAACGCTCGTTACTCAGCTGTCGGACCACCGCGAGACGAGCCGAGAGCAGGCCATTGCGGATATCCAGCACGCCGTCGACACCCACGCCACCCCAGACGCGCTGCGTCATATAGCCCGCGAGCAGGTCGCAGTCGACGCGCCCGCAGAAACGCCGCGCCCGGACAGTGTCACCGCCGACCTCCGGGCGCTCGCACTGCTTCGGGCCCCCTCTGGGGCGCGCATCGCCGGGCCGGAATACGACCCGTTTTTTGCCGGCTCCGGTGGTTACGGCTACACCTGGTTCCGTGACGATGCGGAGATCTCGGGTTACCTGCTCGACGCGGGAGAACGACTCAACCTCGACATGGACGCCGAACTCGTTGGTGCCGCCGAGTTCTATGTCGACACGCAGTCTGCGGACGGCTCGTGGCCACATCGTGCGTGGGCGGCCGACGGCTCGTTGGCTCCTGGGTGGGCACACGCCCGCGTTGAGGGACGCGACACGGCCGAGTATCAAGCCGATCAAACTGCTTCTGTCGTTGGGTATCTCGCAGAGTTGCTGACCGAGCGCCCGGATCTCCTTGATGGCCAACTCCGCGGCTCAGTGATGAACAGCATCGAGACGGGCGTCGAGGCGCTCGACGAGACTCTCCGGGACGACGGCCTTCCGGTGCGGTGTCAAAACCTCTGGGAGAACACAGACGGGCGCTTCGTCCACACCGCCGCGACGTATCTTGAGGCGTACGCGCGAGTCGCAGCCGCGCCGCTCCCGAACCAGCTCACCAATCACGCCCGCGAGCAAGCCGAGGCGGTTCGAGAGGGGCTGGAAGCACTGTGGACCGGTAGCCATTACGGGCTGCGTCTTGACCGTGGGAACCTCGACGATCGGCTCGATGCCGGCTCACTCGCTCTTGTCACGGCGTATGAGGCGTACGATCTGATCTCGGACGTCCCGAGCCGAGACCTCGATCGCCTCGAAAGCCACCTCGAGCTTACCTTCGACCACCTGTACCGCGAGACGGACGATGTGGCTGGACTGGTTCGGTTCGAGGGTGACACCTGGCGCCGCAGTGGCCAGTCCGGACCGAAAGTGTGGTCCGTCACGACGGCCTGGGGCGCCGATGCGGCCGCCCGTGCCTCCGTCTTGTTCGAGTCGTACGGGCGCGACGACGGCGACCTACTCGACTTCGCCGCAGAGCTGTATGACTTGCTTGGTCCGGATGGAGCCTTCACATCTGGGGCGGGCTATCTCGCCGAGCAGGTATACGACGGGGGGGACCTCGACAGCGCCACGCCGCTTGGTTGGTCGCACGGGCTCCGGCTCCATGTGACCGCACTGCTTGCTGACCTCGACGCGCTACCAGCGGTGTCGACCCCGGAAGGGCCAGAAGCGACGCCGACGTGGACAACGGCAGAGAAGTACGGCGTAGGGACGGTTGCGGACCACGATGTCCCAGAACCGTCGAAGGTGTGGTTTACACTCACCGCCGGTGCGCTCACTGAAGTCCGCTATCCCCGTATCGACATCATGAACCTCCGGACCTTGGACTTCCTCGTCGTCGACGCCGACTCCGAGTCGACGTACACGGCCCGGACCCACAATGAGAGCCGACGCGACGACCACGCTAACACGGTCGAGCGCCGAGTCGAGCCAGTCGCCGACGACGCGCTGCTGTTCCGCCACATCGTCACCGAGACCGGACAGGGACAGGGACGCCAGTGGGAGCTCACAGCCGAGTACGCCACCGACCCAGCCCACGATGCGGTCCTCGTTGACCTCGCGTTCGAGGCGACCGACGGGAACGAGTACGAGGTGTACGCCGTCGCCGATACAGCGCTGACGAGCCTCGGGGACCGCGACCGGGGGCTTCGCCTCGGGACCGAAGGCGCCTACCACCTCGCCGCACGGGACGCTTCGGCCGTCGACGCCGACGAAGAGTCGTTGCTCGTCGATGAGGAGGGCGTCCCGTACAACGTTGCACTCGCGCTCACGGCAAGCGAGTACTTCGACTGGGCGACGGTCGGCGTGGCTGGTTCTTCAGAGCTGCGCGAGTTTTTCTCCGACGGGGTGCGACCCGCTCCTGTCGAGCGGTCGGACGAGACGAACCTCGTGCTCATCGGGCGTGTCGGAACGGGAGACCGGGTCAGAAGAACGCTCGCGTTGGGCTTTGCCAGCGACGCCGACACCGCCGGCGCGCTCGGGGAGGCAGAGGGGTCGCTCGCGCGCGGCTACGAGACCGTCCGGAGCGACTACCGGGCGTCCTGGCAGGGCTGGCTTGATGATAAGCCACTTCCTGACTCCGTGGATGACGCCGGGCAACTCGCCGCGCAGTACCGGAGTTGCCTAATGACCTTGCGGGCGGTCGAGGACAAGACGTTCCTCGGTGCTGGTATCGCCTCACCGTCCGTCCCGTGGGGCGAATCAGTCCCCGCCGATCGACAGAAAGGGTACGGCTACAACTTCGTTTGGTCGCGCGACCTCTACCAGGTGTTCACCGTCCTCGATATCGTTGGCGAGCATGGCATCGCTCACGACGCGCTCGCGTACATCTACAGGTTCCAACAGGATGATACGGGGTTCATCCCGCAGAACACCTACCTCGACGGCCGGACGCGGTGGGGCGGCGAGCAGATGGACAACATCTCGTTCCCGCAGGTGATGGCCTACCAGCTCGCCGAAGCCGGTATTGGCTTCGACGAGGCGGCCTACGACTACGTCAACGTCCAACGGTCGGCCGACTACGTAGCCCGCAACGGTCCCGCCACAGCACAGGAGCGCTGGGAGGAGGAATCCGGCTACTCGCCCTCCTCGATTGCCGCCGAGATTGCCGGGCTCGCCTGTGCCGGCAAGCTCGCCATCGACCGCGGCGAACTCGGGGACGCGCTGGCGTGGCTAGCACTGGCAGACGACTGGACCGCAGGCGTGGAGGAGTGGACCGCCACCTCCACCGGGACGGAGACGCTCGAGCCACCCTACTACGTCCGCATTGCACGGAACGGCGACCCCGACGCCGGCATCCGTCGCACGCTAGCCAACGACGGGCCGACACTGGACGAACGAGCCATCATCGACGGGGGTTTCCTTGAGTTGGCACGGCTCGGCATCAAGCCACCGGACGACGAAGTCGTGACGAACACCGTCGACGTGGTCGACGACACGCTTCGCGTTGAGACGCCTCACGGTCCCGGCTTCTACCGATACAACGGCGACGGCTACGGCGAACTTGAGCGCGAGGACCGCGGTGCCCCGTGGAGTATCCATGATGCTGGAAAGGGTCGGCTGTGGCCGATCTTTACCGGCGAGCGCGGCGAGTACGAACTCGCTCGTGGCACAGTCGACGCCCCAGACAACCCGCGCCGACTTTTGGAGACGATGGCGGGCTTTGCCAACTCCGGACGAATGATCCCCGAACAGGTGTGGGACTCCGAGGAATCGACGGAGTACAACTGGGAATTCGGCGAGGGGACGGGGGCGGCGACACCACTGGCTTGGAGCATGGCGCAGTTCGTCCGCCTCGCACACGGCATCGACGCCGGTGAGCCGGTCGAGACGCCACGATTTGTTCGCGAGCGCTATCTTGAGCGCGACCGCCCCGACGGGCCGGAGCTATGGGCCGACACCGCCTTCGAGGGGGATCACCTCGTTGTGACCGCACGCACCGATGGTGAGCTCGTGGCCGTGAAGACGCCCTCCGAAACCATTGCCGTCGAGCCGACGGACGGCGAGTTCGTCGTCCGCGTCGATATCGAATACGGTGAGAACGAGGTCGTCGTCGCGGCCGCCTCCAACATGGATCTTGAGCGCTCCGGCACCACGGTCGAACGGCTGACGCTCTAGCGAACAGCCTGGGTTGCATCGCGTCCAAAGCAGGCCGTCGGACACCCGCCTTGTCGGGATCGGAATCGCTCACTCGTGCACCGGGCGACTGGCCGTGTCTTCCGGGAAGGGTCTAGCGGGGGGAGTTACGCGTCAGCGAACGATTCGGAGCGGAGTTTTACAGGCGCGATTCCATTAAGCGGGATCGAACAGCTCCTCGCCGTCGACCATGTGTTCGGCGACTGTGTCCATGTTAAGAGTGACACCGAGCCCCGGCGTCTCGGGAACCGTGATGTACCCCTCTTCGATGACGGCTTCCTCAACGAGGTCGGCCCACCAGCCGAGCTCGTAGGAGTGGTACTCGACGGCCAGCGAGTTCGGGATCGCAGCGCCGACGTGGGCCGCGGCCATTGTCGCGACCGGTGAGGACACGTTGTGCATCGCGACCGGAACGTAGTACTGGTTGGCGACATCGGCGATCTTGCGG
>CAYZJQ010000049.1:0-18286 GCA_964478805.1 uncultured Halobacteriales archaeon
GTGGGGTTGTGGGCCGTGCCAGTACGGCCCCCGACCGAGAGAGCGGGCTTCATCTACCCCCGCGAGGGGTGCGTATCCGTACCTCGGACTCGGCAGCACAACTAACGAACGTCGACATACTCAACGTACCGCCGGCTGTCAGCTTCATCCCACGACTAAAGTCGTGGGCTTTCGCCTCGAAACTCTGTGACTGCGAAGTGTCGCTCGCAGAGACGGCTAAACACAACCCGCGGTATCTACGCAGGCATGATCGACTCACCACTGGAGACAGCCCCCGCACAGACAAAGCAGTGCGTTTGGCGAACACTATTTTTGGCCCACCTAAAATTCGGAACTGTTATACTGTTTTAGGTAAGCCTAAATCACATGGCTGGAGAAGACACGAAACACGCTGTACCGACGCGCAGAGAGTATATGAAATACGGCGGGGCGGTCATCGGCGGGGGGCTACTCGCCGGGTGTGTTGGGGAGTCCGAAAGCGGATCGGCACCGACCGAAAGCGAGACGCCGACCAGCACTCCCACATCGAAATCCGAACCGACGGACAGTCCGACTCCCGCGACGTCCACCGCATCGATTGAGCCCGTCGGCGAGGTGACATTCGAAGAGCCGCCCGAGACGGTCGTGAGCGGGTGGGGGTTTGTCGGTGACGTGCTCACCGCGCTGGGTCGTGCAGACAGTGTCGTCGGAATGGCTCGCCCGGGCTTCTGGTACCAGGGATTCTACCAGCTACTCCCCGGCGTCTCGATGCGTAACACAGCTGAGATCCCCGCGACAGTCATCAAAAGCTACCGTGTCAATCAGGAACTGCTCTACGAACTAGACCCTGACCTGCTCGCGACCGACCCGAACCGGTTGATCGCGTGGTACGGGCTCGACGCCGGGGCGGTCGAGACACTCCGCGAGGACATCGCACCCCTCTTCGGGAACGAAAGCCGGTCGAAGCGGCCCCCTCAGTGGCCCAATTGGCCAGATGGCAAGTCTTACGACTACTACGGGATTCCCGCGTTCGTCGAGCACTACGGACAGGTGTTCCGCGAAGAGCAACGGGCGACGGCGATGGTCGATCTGTACGAGACGACGATCGAGGATATCACCTCGCGCGTTCCGCCCCGTGAAGAACGGCCGTCCGTCGCCGTCCTGAGCGCGTTCACCAACCCCGAGAACCGCGGATTCTTCGGCGTCGTCGAACCGAAGCCGGCGCTTGAGGTCACGCACGAACTCAAACAGTACGGCGACCTCGGCGTCGTCGACGCGTTCGAGGGGAGGTACGCTAACGAGCGAGGCCACTACGCACTGAAAACCGGGTTCGAGGGGCTATTGGAGGTCGATCCGGACGCAATCGTCTTTAGCGAGGCGGTCAACGCCCTCGGCGGGCAGAATGTCTACGGCAATGCCGACGCGTACCAACAGACCTTGGAGGTGCTCAGGACCGATGACGTTGGCCAGCAGATCACAGCGGTAGAAAACGACCGACTCTATCCCGGCGGCACGGGGTCGCAGGGCCCGATTATCAACCTCTTCCAGACGGAGATGCTTGCGAAGCAGTTGTATCCCGAAGAGTTCGGCGAGTGGCGTGGATTCGGGGAGACACCCAAAGACGAACAGCTGTTCGACCGCGGGCGCGTCGCCGATATCATTGGCGGAGACATCTAACCGATGAGCACGACCAGTCAGTTAGAGACAGGTGTCATCGGAGGCAGTGTCGACGGCCTGTCCGCGGCGGGTTGGCTTGTAGAGGAGTCCCGTCAGGCAACCGTCCGCGCCGATCACTGCGGGGAGGCCGACGTCACGAACCTCGAGGGAGATCACCGGCCGGTCTCCCACGATTGGGCCGTGCTTGAGGAGTACCTCATCGACCGTGGTGGTGACTCTCTGGCCGGCTGCGCGGCGGTCAACGAGGCCGAACAAGCGGCCTGCAGAACGCGCTTGCTCGCCGGAATGGCTGCGCACTTGGCCGAGCCATGCCCCGACGAACAAGAAACGCACCCGTGACTCAGCAAGGACTAGCCTCCTCGAACAGCACAGACGAATCTACCATGGTCGGATTGACACCTATCGACATCAAGAAACATATCAACGGTCTCGCAACCGAGGACGACCAGTACTGCCTCGGGTGTGGACGCACGGGCGACCGGCCAGTCCCTGCGGTTAGCGCCCGGTTTTCGGACCAGGCCACTGCACGAGCTGCAGCCCGAGCGACCGAGCAATACCGCTCAGCGCTCCGGCGCTACGATACACAGGTCCCTTACTGCGACCTGATCATTTGTGAGCTATCACCGCGAGACACGACAGCTGCGCGCACACGAGAATCGGAGACAGATAGCCTATCAAACAGTGTTTCCAGGCCCATCCTCACCGGCAGCGCGACGCCAGAGCGGCGTGACCTCGTCAATTTCTGCCACCATGTCGCCGGTACTGTCCTCGAGACGCTTTCTGAAGCGGGATACGACGGCGTCGAGAGCGGCGTCATGGACGCGTATTTTGAACACACAGAGCTCGAAGGTGATCCCGACGAACTCTGTCTGTGCCTGCTTGAGAGTATGGCGAGCAAACTCCACGAGCGTCTGACCTCTACCGACCAAACCGAGATCCTCACTGCCGCCGCAGCCAGATTGGAGTCGCCCAGCGACAACGACAGCGCGCTCAATGCGAGCCTTGCTGCACTCGAACAGCGGGGACTTATCGAGAGCTACATGGGCTCGTCATACTCGGTCGACTCCGATGGCGGGGCTCGACCTGTCGTCGTGCAGATCTCGGGGTACACGCGTTCAGCGCACGACGGCCGACTCCCGGTGTTGCCGCTGACGCTTGACCTCTGCCGACATCGCACAGAGCAGCCCCCACAGTCCGTCCGGGTAAGCGCTGTAGACGGTGGCCGGAAGCTCACCTTCGGCCTCCCGGACACGGGAGGCCACAACAGTATCGTGAGTGCGCCGATCGACGGGAGGGTGTGAGATGGTCGTCGACACCTATATCGAGCAAGCGCGAACCCGCGCTCGATCCGAGCAGGAGGCCATTGCCGAGATGCAGGACGCCTACAAGACGTTCATCGAGCGGGTACAGAAGCTGCAGCCGGATCGGCCCCCATCATCGGTCACTGGCCTCACAAGAGCCGGTGGAGTCACCCACCTCTCCGCAAACGCGTCCAATACCGATGGCTGTCGGCCTGTCCGAAGGGCATTCGCCGAGACGATTCGCCCCCACAGCGTTGCCGACATCGACGAGACCGAGCCCTTGCTGGAAACGATCCGCAAGGAGTTCACTGCCGCAATCGCAGTCGCACTCACCCCGACGACAGAGGCCTCGTTTACGCCGGACCTCAAACGGATGGTTCTCGTCGAAACGCGTTCCCGACAATCGGAAGCAACCGCGTTACGGAAAGCGCTCGAATGCGAGGAAGCGCATCTTGACGAGGCGAGCGCCGCGGTCGACAGTATGATTACGTGGATTGCCGACGCGAACGAGACACCGCTGACCGACCTCGACTTCGACGCATTGCAACAGCGCCACGAGATACTAGGCAGTCATCGCGACCGCTGTGAAGCCATGGCTCGCGCCCGGCAAGAATTCCTTCAAAAAACGACGAAGAACGGTGTCGACGCCGGCGTCCGTCATCGAAGACTCACCCCGTACCTCTATCAGGATTTCTCGGTCGACCATCCGGTTTTAGCGACGGTCACGCGGCTCAACAAAACGTGTCAGGAGTGCCAACGAGCCGTACGAGCCCAGCTGGTCCGGAGGGCGTGACCGATGGGCGACAGGCCTCGTCAACGGCGAGCAAAGGCGTGGGTATGGGTGTATCTCGCGCTCTTCAGATCCGACAGCGAGAGGACAAACAACAAAACGGAATCGGCTGACCAAGCCTGTGAAACAACGTCGAAGACATCCGACGGACCCGAAACGAAATAACCGGGACAGTTGAGCTCCCTCCACGCCTGCAGCCGAAGGAACCGCACCACGGAGATTTCAGGCCGAGCGTTCGCCCGACCCGGCGGGTTCAACAGGTATTCGTTCCACGCGTCGCCTACGTAGTGGCGTCGGCGTGACTGGCTTGTGGCGCGGTTAAACACGCCCCATCCACAGCCGAATCATCGTCGTTCTCGTGTTTTCTGGCAGGACTCTCTCCGCTGTGGTAGCGGTCTGTGATGTTCACCGGCCTGTTCCTGCTCGCTGAGACCTGCAGCTACCGTTGGGAGGCGGTCACTGATTCCGCTCAAGAGCGCCCTACAAAAACGGTCCACGCCGTCCCCTGTCAGAGTCAGTCGTGGACGTAGCCCACTGTACTGCGACGTCAGCCATGATGGATCGTACTTCGCACGCTACTCCTTCGAGAACAGGCCGATCATTATCGGCCCCCCCAAGACTCCAGCAAGGAGTAAGAGCGTGCTCAGCGCTTGTCTGCCGTCCTGCCACAGAATCCCTCCGACGATGAGTCCGAGGAGCAAGAGTGCGACACCACCGATCGTCCACCACGATTCGGACTCGTTGGATGAACGGTTATAAGACATTACGTCTCCGTTCTCCCGAGAGAGGTTTAAATTATCGTTATTGGTGTGAGCGGCAGCGGACGACTCAAACGCGCTTGAGACGGACGGTCTCTGCGAGCTTCGGGCCAGTCAGCGCCGCTCGCGAGCGATCAGAACCTCGAAACATCAGTTGCATTGCAACGTTCCGGGTGGTTTATGCGATTCGGCCGGCTGTCTATGTGCTAGATGAGTGACCGTCAGGACGACGAGTCGGAGGATATCTTTCCGCAAGAGTACAACGGTCCTAAAGTCCGGATTCCCCGCGTTGATGTGCCGGACGTCGAGGTTTCGACGAGCAGTTCGGATGCGATTGCGGACTCGTCGATTGCCACGTTGTTCGGTCTCCATGTGATCCTCTGGAACGCGGTGCTCCTGTTTTTCAGCCTCGGCGTGATGCTGATTTATTTTCAACAGAACTGGTCGACCGGGGGGCAACTGATTGCTATCAGCGTTATTCTCACTCTTTATGGGATCTACCGGTGGCCGGACACCGGCGAGTAGCGTCGGTACTCGACTCACGATTGGTACCGAGCGCTCGGCCCCTCCGTCTTCACGCAGGCCCGTCTCAACGCAGTAAGTGTGTGAGAGAGCTCATATGAACACGAGCACGAGGACGCCTGCGATGACGAGTATCATGAGAGCGACGCTCGTCCCGATGTCCGCTCGCAGCTGAACGTCGTCGCGACCTGTCGACTGCTCTACGGCCGCGGTGGGATCGTTCAGGAACTCGCCGACACGGTGTGTGACTGTCACGACTACTCGATCGACTGCGGCGTACAACTCCGTGGTGCCGACGACGACAGCACGAGTCCCGTACAGTACCGCCGGGTTGTACAGATCGTCGATGTCAGGGACCCGACCGACCGACGACAGTGGCTTCTTGATCAACCAGAAGCCCACCAGTCCGATGATCGCGAGCACCAGCCCCTCAACAACGTGGCCGACGGTGTACGTCACGTACACCTCCGCGACGACCGACGCGTCGGTCACGTCGAAGGGGAGCAGGGCGAACAGTGCACCGTCGAAGACGCCGTAGAAGATACACAGCGCGGCGAGTGAGACCATCGCGACCGTCTGGCCACGGTTGGCATCGGCGACGCTGCCGTCGTACTCGCCGTGGAAAAACGCGTAGTACCCGAACTTGATGAACGAGAGGAAGGTCCCGACACCGCCGACGAGCAGCAGGATCTCCAGCGTGTGGTACTCGCCGATGGGGACAGGACCCGCCGGGAAAGTGTAGTGGGCCGCGTCGATGACGATTCCCTTGCTGACGAAGCCGTTGAACAGCGGGAACCCCGCGATGGAGAGTGCAGCGACGGCGAACGTGCCCGCAGTCACCGGCATCTCGCGGCCGAGTCCGCCGAGCTTCTTCAGGCTCTCCTTGCCGGTCCGATAGATAACGACGCCGGCGGTCATGAACAACAGGGCCTTGTACAGGATGTGGTTGAAGACGTGGGCCATCGCGCCGGCCTGGCCGAGTGCGGTCCCGATCCCGATCCCTGCGACCATGTAGCCGACCTGTGACTGGATGTGATACGACAGGAGTCGGCGCATGTCGTTTTGGAACAGCGCGTAAGTCGCACCGAAGACGGCCATCAGCCCGCCCATGTAAGCGATCGCGACGTTGCCATCGGGGAACGCCCGGTACATCCCATAGACGCCGGTTTTCGTCGTGAACACACACAGGAAGACGCTCGCGGCGATGTGCGGGCGCGGATACGTGTCGGGAAGCCACGCATGCAGGCCAATAAACCCGACGTTGACCCCGATACCGACCGCGGCGAGGATGGGGGCGACCGTGCCGGCCATCCCGCCTGGTGCGGCCGAGAACAGGAACGAATCGACCGCGACGTAGTGCCACACGACAGCGCCCAGCAGCAACGTTCCGCCCACCCCGTGCAACAGCGCGTATCTGTACCCCGCACGCACTGCCCGGCCCCCATAGTGCCAGACGAGTAGCGTGCTGGTGACGGCCATGAGTTCCCAAAAGAAGATCAGCGTCAGCCAGTCGCCACCGAAGACGACGCCGAGACTGGTCCCGACGTACGAGAGGGCGAACCCAGTTTGGAGCGTCGACGCCTCGGAGTACCACGAGTAGAGGACAGCCACCGCGCCAATGAACCCGAATATCAGCCCCATCAGCGTCGAGAACGGATCGACGTTGTACAGGACCGCCTCGAACCCGAACAGCAGCACCTGGACGTGCTGGCCGCTGGCCGACAACCAGACGTACGGGACGACGGCGGCCGTGGCGAGGATGCCCAGTGCGTGGCCGACGCGTCGGCTCAAGAATGGGAGCAGTACCGCCGCCAGCAGGACTGGCACGAACGGTGGAATGACGGGGGGGATGAGGGAGTCGACCATTAGACTGCCACCCCCGTCACACTCTCGATGATCAGTCGCACAATCCGCAGGAAAACGGCGGTATCGGGGACGATACCCAAGACGACCGACCCGGTTGCAGCGAACAGGATCGGCCCGAGCATCAGCCAAGTCGACTCCTCGCCGGTCCATCGGCGGTGTTCCCACGCAAGACTGTCATCCAGGCCGTGCTCACGGTCGATGTGCGCTGCGGCCTCGCTGTCGTCTACGATACCCTGTCCCTCGTGGGTGTCCGCATAGCCGTGGTCGTCGCGTTCGATGTCCGCAGGGACGGTATCCTCCGACCGGGCATCGACCGGGGTCTCCCCGCCGTCGGTGAGCTGATCGAGGGTGGCGACCCAGCCGCCGAGGGGATTCTCGACGACCGGTTTCTCGTCGGCTGCGTCCGGGGACTCGAAGAACGCGGTGTAGACGACCGGCCAGAAGTACGCAATGTTGAGCACACCGGAAACAAGCAACGCAGCCGTGAACACGACGTGTCCGGCCGAGATGGTGCCGATGAGCAGAAAATACTTGCTGACGAAGCCGGCGAGCAGCGGAATGCCCGCCATCCCAAGCGCCGCCACACCAAAGGCAGTCATCGTTAACGGCATCCGCTGTCCGATGCCGGCCATGTTGCTGATGTCGTCAGTGTGGGTCTCCACGTGGATCGCCCCGGCACAAAAGAACAGCGTGAGTTTCATGAACGCGTGTGCTGGGATGTGCAGGAGGCCACCGACCAACGATACGGGGTTGAGCACCGCCAACCCGAGGACGATATACGACAACTGGCTCACCGTAGAGAACGCGAGCCGCCGTTTGAGGTTGTCCTGTCGGAGGGCGATGATGCTCGAGACGACGAGTGTAAACGCGGCGACGGCTGCCAGCGCGATACCGACGCCGAGGTCGGTACTCAGGCCGGGGCCGTATACGTCAAGAATGACGCGTGCGATGCCGAAAACACCAGATTTGACAACGGCAA
The DNA here is from genome assembly GCA_964478805.1 of uncultured Halobacteriales archaeon. Taxonomy (GTDB): domain Archaea; phylum Halobacteriota; class Halobacteria; order Halobacteriales; family Haloarculaceae; genus Halosegnis. The sequence goes on from CAYZJQ010000049.1 coordinate 7,873, forward strand.
CCGCGTGTAGAAGCCCCGAAACGGGGGTCGGAGCAACCATCGCGTCGGGGAGCCACGAGTGCAGTGGCATGAGTGCAGCCTTTACGCCGAACCCGCCCGCCAGCAGGGCAAACGCCGCGCGTGCGAGGACAGGGTCGGCCGCGGCCAGAGCGGCGATGCCACCAGGCGTGAACGCGGTGGTCCCCGTCACCCAAAACACCAGTATCGCTCCAGCCAGCACGGCCACCCCGCCGGTGAACGTGTACGCGAGGTACTTTCGCCCAGCGGCGCGAGCCTCGGCCGTCTCGTCGTGTGCGACGAGCGGGTAGGTCGCGACCGTGAGCAGCTCATAAAACACGAACAGTACGAGCAGGTTAGCAGCGAACGCGACCCCGACCGCCGCAGAGACACTGCCCGCGAACGCCGCGAAGTAGCGAGTCTGGTCGTGTTCGTCGAGGCCACGCATGTAGCCGATACTGTAGAAGCTCGTCACGAGCCAGAGCAGACTCGCCAGCAGCCCGAAGAGAACACCGAGAGGGTCGGCTCTGAGCGTGAACTCCACGCCGGGGACGAACGTCCCGAGCTCCGTCACGTAGACGGTCCCAGCGAGGACCCCGGGGACCATGCTGGCGACGACACCGAGCCCGGTCACGGCCGCGAGGAGTGTCCACCCCTCTCGGAGATTCGGCCGGCGGCTAGAGAGGAGTATCGGGACGATCGCGAGCGCCGAGACGAGCACTGCGGCAAGCGGTCTGAGTGAAGCTACGTCGGTCATGCGAGGAGGCGGTCGATGGTTGGTTCGAGGAGCTGTCCGTACTCAAACGCGGCGACACCGAGGCCGATAGCGAGTACCGCGGCCAGCAGGACCGTTGCCTGCATCCCGGTTGAGACGAGGCCCACCCCGGGCTCCCCCTCACCGTCGGTGATGAGGGGCTCCGCAGTGGTCGCCCCCTCGCCCGGGGTGTCCTCGGTGGTGTCGCGGAAGAACATCCGCTCGATTACGCGGGCGAAGTATGCAAGCGTCAACAGCGTGCTCACCAGGATGACAACGACGAGCGGCCAGGACTGTGCCTCGACGGCGCCGAGTGCGATATACCACTTGCCGACGAACCCGACCGCCGGTGGAACCCCGACCATGGCGAGTGCGAGGACCCCGTACGCGCCGGCCCCCACCGGGAAGCGCTCGGCGAGCCCCTCATACTCAGCGACCGTCCGTGCTCCGGTGGCATCGGCGATAAGCCCACTCGTCAGGAACAGCCCGCCCTTCATGATAGCGTGCCCGACGAGATGGATCGCCGCACCAGTCAGTGCCGTCCCGTTGGCGACCGCGATGGCACCGACAACGAGACCGAACTGGGAAACCGACGAGTAGGCGAGCATGCGCTTGACCTCCTGCTGGATGACGGCGAACACGCTTCCGAGAACGATACTCACTGCCGCCGCAGCGATGAGGACCGTCTGGGCGAACGAGTTCGTAAGGAGGAACTCCACCGTGAAAACGGTGAACACGATTCGGATCAGGGCATATGCCGCGACCGTCGAGACGAGCGCCGAGATGAGGCCACTCACGGAGTCCGGGGCGCCAGCGTACGCGTTCGGTTGCCAGGTGTGGACCGGGAAGAGCGCGATCTTGACGAACAAGCCAACGACAAGCAGGGCGAACGACGCCTGAACCAGGGGTGACCCGTAGCCGACCTCGGCCAGCTGTCTTGAAAGGTCGGCCATGTTCAGCGTCCCCGTCGAGACGTACGCGAATCCGATACCCAGCAGGAACAGTGACGCCCCGATCGTGCCGACGAGGAGGTACTTCAGCGCGGCACGAGCGGACCGTCCGCCTTCCCCGCTTGCGACCAGCGCATATGCGGCTAGCCCCGTGATCTCGAGGAAGACGTAGAGGTTGAACACGTCCCCGGTGATGCTCATCCCCGATAGGCCAGCGACGAGCAGCAGGTATGTCGCATAGAACGCGTTCGACCGCGGGCCTGCGAACCGGGCGTACCCAAGGACGCCGAGCGCCACCACCGCCACGAGCAGGGCTATCGTCGCTGAAAGCCCGTCGATGACGAGTTCGATACCAAACGGGGCGGTAAAGCCCCCAACGACGTACCGAACCGGCTCGGCTCCGAACGCCCGGCTCGCCAGCACGACAGCGATACCGGTCTGGACGAACAGCGTAAGCGCGGCGACAGCCCACCCCGTCTTCGAGCGGACGATCCCAGCGAGTATCGCCGCGAGCGAGCCGAACAGCGGCACGACGACCGGGAACACCGCGAGTTCACTCATCGTGAACCATCCTCCGGATCACGCCCTCGTTCAGTGTGCCGTACTCGTTGTAGATACGGACGATCAGCCCGAGTGCGACGGCTGTAAGACTGACGCCGACGACGATGGCAGTCAGGATTAGCACGTGTGGCAGTGGACTGGCGTACGGCGCTGGTGCTGTAAGTATCGGCGGGCTCCCTCCCGACACGAACGCAGTCGTGATGAAGAACAAGAAGATGCCCGTCTGGAAGATGTTCATCCCGATGACCTTCTTCACTAGGTTTTCGTTGCCGATCAGCATGTACGTCCCGACCCCGAGCAACAGGAACGATACGAGATAGTAGAGCCGGGAGGAGAGGAGCTCGATCATTGTCTATCCCTCACGCTGTCACCCAACCCGGAGGCGATAATAAAAAACAGCCCCGTTGCGGTCCCGGCGACGACGAGTCCAATGGCTAACTCGACCACCTCGATTCCGTATTTCACCGACTGGGGGACATCATAGACATCGTACTCGAGGAACCCACCGCCGAGCACCACCGAGCCGACCCCGACTAGCAGGAACGCGAAGACGCCGAGACTGATCAACACGATGAGTACTTTTGGATTGACCCAGATGCGAACCGACTCGATCCCAAACGCGATACTGAGCATGAACAGGACGGTTCCAACAATGACACCGCCTTGGAAGCCCCCTCCCGAGGAGTCAGCGCCGTGAAACATGACGAACAAGCCGAAGGTGAAGATGAACGGCGTGATGATACGGACAGTCGTCATGATGATCGGACTCTCGACGTACGGTGACCGTGTCTCCACCGGCTCGTTCTCGACCGTGTCGGTACTCATTCGAACACCTCCTTTTTGAGGACGACCAACAGGCCGATCCCTGCCGCGTAGACGACGGTGGCCTCCCCGAGCGTATCGAAGCCACGGTAGGCCGCGAGCACGGCTGTCACGGCGTTTTGCACCTGTGTCTCTTCATACGCGTTGGCCAGGTAGTACCTGGTTACATCGTCGGTCAACACCGCCGAGTCCGCGGCACCAACCGCTGGAAGGGCAAACAGCGTCGTTGAGAGGACCACAACGAGCCCGACGGCGACCACTGCCGCGGGGTAATCGATGCGCTCGAACGTCCGCTCGTCGGTGGGGCGGGTCGTCTTCGCGATGGTGGCTAAGAACAGCACCGTCATGACTCCTGCCCCGACCGCAGCCTCTGTGAGCCCGACGTCGGGCGCCCGCAGGAACACCCAGATAATCGCGATTCCGAGGCTGTACGCGCTGAACGCGATGATCGATGCAAGGACGTCCCGGAGTAACGCGGTCGCGAACGCACAGCCCGCCACGAACACGAGCAATCCGACCTCGAGTGCTCCAGTCATGACTCCTCCGTCTCCGTGTCGGTGGCCCACGGTTCGATACCCTGATCATCGGCCGCTCTGACGATCGCGTGTGCCGCGGTCGGATTGGTAATGAACATAAATACGACGAGCAGTGCCGTCTTCAGCGTTGAAAACGTGCCCGGGATCGCGATGGCCACCGCTGTGAGGACTAGGATGGCACCGAGCGTCTCGCTTTTCGATGTGCTGTGAGCGCGTGTGTACAGGTCCGGGAGGCGAACGAGGCCGACGACGGCGACGACAGCGAAGAACACCCCTCCAAGCGCGAGCACCAAAATCGCGATCTCACGCGGTGTCATCAGAGCACCCCTCCACGTTCGACGGTGAACTTCGAAATCGCGATGCTCAACAGGAAGTTCAACAGGGCGTACACGAGGGCGATGTCGAGCGCCCCCGGCTCGCCGATAGCGGCCGCCAACAACGCGATGACGATAACTACGTTCGACCCGATGATATTGATCGCGATAACGCGGTCGGGCATCGTGGGCCCCTGGACGATCCGATAGACGCCGACCAGTGAGGTGATAATAAACGCTGCGGCGGCCCCCAGTAGAATCTCGTTGACGAGCGTCATCACTCACCCTCCTCCGTCCCTCGGCGTTCCAACGGACTCGGGATACGTGCTGCTGCCCGTCCGTAGAAGACGAATCGTACGGCCCGCTCTAGACTTCCAGACAGCAGTCCCTCACGCGTACTCTTGGTGAGTGTGTGCACCGTGAAATGCTGTCTGGAGACATCGACCGTCAGCGTCCCTGGAGTGAGAGTGATGCTGTTGGCGAGCACCGTCACTGGCAGCGCCGACCACACTGCCGCGTCAAACTCGATCACCTCCGGGTCGATCGGCAGGTCGGGGTGGAGCACGACATAGGCGATCTCGAAGTTCGCCTTCACGATCTCGTACAACAGGTAGGGGACGTACAGGGCGAACCGACCGAGTTGCTTGCCGGCCCGAATCGGCTGGATTGGTGCCGTGAGCGAAATGCCCCACAGTGCGGTCGCGACGATCCCCGCAGTGATCACGCCTGTCACGATCTCGAACGTGTCGATCGTGCCTGCAAGTAACAGGTAAAATCCGAACGAAATGCCGAACAGGGCGAGATACTGTGCGATCGTGCCGCGGCGTTCCAGCAACGCTGCTCGTCGCTCGCGCTGAACCGGTGCTTTCTCGATTTCGAGTCCAGCACGGCGAACTTCGTTCTCGAGAGGCGGGAGTAATGGCGTCGTCCCGAGCGGGTTGAATCCGGGATCGAACACGACGCGGTTAAGATCGTGATTCCGGGCGTACCCGGCGAAGATATCGGCGTAATCGCCGGGGCTGAACAGGTACTCTTGAGTGCCAATCATCGCTGTTTTGAACGTCACCGCGTCCACGTCATCGCCACAGTCCTCTTGTGCCCAGACGGCTACGCGCTCGAGAAGCGTTTTAGCAGCCTGCGTTTCGTTTGTCTCCGTTTCGAACGTCAGCCGTTCCGAGACAGGATAGACGAAATGGACCGTCGCTGATGAGCCGGGGTCGATGCCATGCTCTAGCGCTTGTCGAACGGCATACTCGACCGTACTGCGAAGGGTTGCCGATTCTGTAACCGGGACGAGTAGCCGAGAGCTAGTCAACAGCGACACCTCTCGAGGGGATTTCACTCGTGGGGGCCGACGGTCCTGAAATCAGCATATGCTATATTTCGCGCCGGAACTTGTTAAGCAGTTTCTTTTGAATCGGTTCACACTGCTGATGCACGTCGACAGACCGTGTTAGAACATAATTGTGCTGAGAACAGCGCAATCGCGTTGACATCCTCGCGGTATCAAAGCGTGAGGATTCCCACGGCGCCGCACCGCTGAGGTGGGCTGGGTACGGTTCGTAGTCGCCTCGAAAGCCGACCACTGGCTGTGCCACCCAGCCGGGACTCGTATCCAGGCATAGGATTCAGCAGTATTTGCGTTGCACACCCCGAGCCTCACACCACAAAGGGGTGGTATCTACCTGGAAGCAACCAATCCCGAGACCTTCTGATTAGCAGGGCGGTCATGCCGCCTCGCATACGCTCTGAGACGGTGGCAAACTGAGTACCACAGCCGTTCAGCGCGACGGCCACTGTCTGTGGCAGCGGTATCGGATTCATCCTCGCGCTGAGACACGAGGCGTTCTCCTCGATTCTGCGTAACCATGCATCGCGACGAGGTTGCGGACGGCCTCAACGTCAGGCGTGAAGCCGGTCTACGACTCCGGCACGCGATACGATCCGTCGCGCTAGCCGGCACGTAGAGCCGATGGGCACGACCGTCGTGGTCGGCGAACCGCTTTACACATAATTGAAGCGAGTGGCTTGGGTCGTGACCTCGAGGCGGCTCACTCCCATTCTGTGGTCGTGCGCGTCGCCCAAGGTTTTTGACCGACACTCTCTCACCCCCAGGTGTATGCCGATTCACGCCCGCACGGTGACGGTGGCGTGAGCCCCGTTCGCGTGGCCAGCGCCGCCGCCGTCCTTCTCGCGGTCATGATGGCCATCCCGGCTTTCCCCGCGGCTGTACCCCACGCCGAGGCGCAGCCAGGGGCAGAGGCGAACCCTTGTGTCGGAACGATCACTGAGGAACCGGACCGGACGACGCTGGTCTCTATCCAAGGTGCTCGTGGCGGTGATAAGACCGACGCGATGCTCGTGGGCGTCCGTCCCGACGGCCGCGTTGTCGGCGTCCACAACGGTGCCGACCGCAAGAAGTGGTGGTACTACGACGTGGACCCGCTCGCGAACGACAACCTCCTGTTGTCGACGACCGAACCGGGGGTGTCAATCGTTGAGGAGATCGACGCCGACACGGGTCGCCACGTCGCCAGTCGCCAACTCCCGAGCGTCTTTGATTCCCACGACGCCGACCTGCTTGACAACGGCGAACTGCTCGCCAACGATATGAGTCAGGAGGGCAACGACCGGGTCATTGTCTACGACCTCAAGCGCGAAGAGGTGGTCTGGCAGTACCGGTTCGCGAACCATACCGACGCCTTCCCCGAGTCCGGCGGCGGCGAGTTCGGTGGCGACTGGACGCATAACAACGACGTGGAGGCGATTGGCGGCGACGTGTACATGGTTTCGGTGCGCAACTTCGACTCCGTCGTCGCGATCGACCGCAAGACGAAGGAACTGGTCTGGCGGCTCGGCGTAGATGACAACCACACGATCCTGAACGAACAGCACAACCCCGACTACCTGGGCGCCGAGCCAGGGCCGACCGTACTCGTCGCGGACAGCCTCAATGACCGTGTCGTCGAGTACACCCGCGAGGACGCCACCTGGAACCGCACCTGGACGCTTCGGGGCGGCGAGCTGGACGAGCCGCGCGATGCCGACCGGCTCCCGAACGGCAATACCCTCGTCGCCGACCGGCGTGGTCACCGGATTCTTGAGGTAACGCCCGCGGGTGAGGTGGTCTGGGAATTCTACACCCCCTGGCAACCGTATGACGTCGAGCGGCTCGGTACTGGCGACGAGTCGGCCGGCGGACCGACCAGCCTCGAAACCGACACGACCGGCACCGTCGAACTGACCGGAAGCGCGGACTACAGCGAGGCCCGCATCAACTCGTGTTATGACTTCCTCACCGGCGTTGGCGCCGAGGGCGTCGTTCCTGCGAACGAGACGCCCACATCGGGCTCAACCGCGACCGCGGCCGCCGACAGTACGGACGCAACAGCGACTCCGGTCCCAGAGAGCGCGCTTGGTGGGAGGCCCTCGCCGGTCGTCGGCATCGGCCTCGCGGGGGCGCTGGTTGCCGTCGTCGCGCTGCTGACGTGGCGTAGGCGCGTGTAGCGCCCGCGCCCGTCCCGACAGGGCTTTTGCGTGTGGGTCGTCTACAGGCTGACGATGACACTCGAACTGTACGAACTGGAGGGCTGTCCTTACTGTGCGAAAGTAATCACCAAACTCGACGAGCTCGGCTTGGAGTATGAGTCACACATGGTGCCCCGCTCGCACGACGAGCGGACGGAAGTAAAAGAGATTAGCGGGCAGACGGGCGTACCCGTGCTCGTTGATACCGAACACGGCGTCGAGGGAATGCCGGAGAGCGACGATATCGTCGCGTATCTCGAAGAGACCTACGGCGCGGGCGCCTGAGGTTCCGAACGCTTATACCCAGGTAGTCAAAGCGTCGACCGCGAGCGGGACCGTTGGGGCATACAGCCCTGATTTTAGAGACAGTCGCGGTACGCTGCCAGCGTCCGCTCTACGTCCTCTTCGGTGTGAGCGTACGAGACGAAGTTCGACTCGTACTGGTTCTGCGAGACCAGCACGCCAGCCTCGCGCATCGCTGGGCGGAACAACCGGGCGTAGCGGTCCGTCTCCATCTGGTCGGCGTCGGTGCCGCGCTTGGGGCACTCGTCGAAGCGAGCACACTCGCCGTCCTGTCGGCAGCCGTTCGCACAGCACTCGCTTTGAGGCGGCGACGCTGCGCGCGTAAACGTCAGCTTGAACATCGAGTCTGTGCCGACGACGGTGTACCTGGGTGCATGCTCGGTGACGATCTCCGAGAGCCCCTCCCGCATCTGCCGGCCTAACGCGTTCACATGCTCGTACACGTCGTGCTCGGCGGCGTACTTCAGCCCCTCTAGCCCGGCGGCCATCGTCGCCGGGTGCCCAGAGAACGTGCCGGCCTGAAACACCTCGCCCGACGGGGTAAACTGCTCGACGTACTCGGTCTTCCCGCCGATTGCGCCGACCGGAAAGCCCCCACCGATGATCTTCCCGAACGTGGTGAGGTCAGGGTCGATGCCGAACCGCGATTGCGCACAGCCGAGACCGCCGACCCGAAAGCCCGTAATCACTTCGTCCCAGATGAGTAACGCGCCGTGGTCTGCACACAGATCCGCGAGCGTCTCGTGATAGCCGTCGATCGGGTAAGCAATCCCGGAGTTTGCCTGGATCGGCTCAACGAGCACGCCTGCGATCTCGTCGCCGTAGTGCTCGAAGACCGTTTTCGCAGCGGCAGGGTCGTTGAACGGGACCGGCAGGGTGTGTTTCGCGAACGACTGCGGGATTCCGTGTGTCGAGGGGCGTGGTTCCTCGGTGTCTCCTTCGACGAGTGTCGACTCTTGGGCGCCGTGGTAGCCGCCTTGCATGACGACGATCTTGTTGCGCTCGGTCACCGCACGAGCGAGCCGCACTGCCGAGACCGTCGCCTCTGTTCCGGAGTTGACGAACCGCAGCATCTCGACGGAGGGAACGTGCCGACAGACGAACTCGGCATGTTCCACCTCGAGTTCGGTCGGCATTCCAAAGAGCGGTCCCTCCGCGACGCGCCGTTGGACGGCTGCCGTTACCGACTCGGGGAGGTCGTGGCCGTACAACATCGGGCCTAGCCCCATAATCCAGTCGACGTAGCGGTTACCGTCGGCGTCGATGACGTGGCCGCCGTCACCCTTCCGCGCGAACAGAGGGTACGGCTGTGGAGCCGCTCGTACCGCTGAGTTCACACCGCCGGGCATGACCGAGAGTGCCCGGTCGTACACCTCTCGTGACCGCTCGTGATCCATGTCGCAGCGTTCGGCCGGCGGCGGGTTAGTAGTTTCTCGTTGCCGGGTACTCCCGATACCCTGATAACACGCCGCTCCGTGTCGTCAATAGATGCTGCCCTCCTCGTGGAAACGGGACTTCGCAAGCGGGCTCGTCATCCTCGTGCCCATCCTCGCGACCGCCTTCGTCGTCTCGTACATCTACCGGGCCATCCTCGGACTCGCGCTTGCAACCAGTGTGTTCGACCAGAACACGCCGGGGTACGTCGTCGTCTTCGTCACGCTGGTGCTATTCGGCCTGCTCGTGCTTGCCGTCGGCTATCTAATGCGTACCACCGTCGGCGACATCGTTGAGGGGGCGCTTGACGACGTGTTCAACAGCCTCCCCGGGTTGCGGATCGTATACAACGCGTCGAAGATGGCCGCCGAAACCGCCCTCGCTGGCACCGAGGAACTCCAAGCGCCGGTCAAACTGGAGACATGGAACGGCCTCCGGATGACCGCGTTCAAGACCGGCAAAACGACTGACGATGGCCGCGACGTGCTCTTTCTGCCGACCTCGCCGAACATCACGACAGGGTTCGTCATCGAAGTCGAGTCCGACCAGTACGAAGTCACCGATGAGCGCGTTGAAGACGCGCTCACGCGGGTGCTCTCGGCCGGCTTCGGCGAGTCGCGCGATCAGACTATTCCCGCGGGCCTTGTCGACGACGGGAACAAGCCTACTTCCGATGATGACCGGTCGCGGCCAAGCGACGACCGTCCAACCGCCAACGACGACTGACGGGTGGACGGCCGACCCCGCGTCAGTGGCTGTTCACGACCAGACGATGGTGCCGTCCTTGCGGTAGCGCCCGTCGGTCTCGGCGCCACATGACTCGCAGTTGAGCGTGAACCGCTCGTCTGCACGCACCTCAAGCGGTTCTCGACTGCCGCACGACCGACACCGGACCTCGACGAGTTCGCTACTCATACCCCATATCGGCTCGTTTCACGCTTAAGACTTGTTCGGGAATGGACAGTTACCCAGGGGACGGCTTGGGAGGGGCATATATCTCTAGTTCCGGTCAGTAGCGGAAGGGGAACGTCTACTCCCAGATCGGTGGCTTCCGCTTGCCGGTCACACCGTACAGCTACATGGGAGTACTGAGTTCACATATTCTGCCATACTGCTCGGTCCAAACTATATCGAACTGACAACGCTATAAATGTATCATACCGGCACTGCTAGATTGAGGTTGAACTGAACGGAGTTCTTCGATTGGGTTGGAAA
>CAYZJQ010000050.1:0-5553 GCA_964478805.1 uncultured Halobacteriales archaeon
AACCTCAACGACCTCGCCGTCGACCACCTCCTGCATCCCGGGATCATAGGTGATGGCATCGAACTCCGCCTCGTAGTAGACGCTCGGGCGGTTCGGCACGACGGCGCCATCGCCAATATCGTGGACCTGAGTGACGGTGACGACGGAGCCGACCTCTTCGTCCATCCGCCCTTCGAGTTTGTCCTGCAGCAGCCGTTTGATCAGCGCGGGCGGTACCTCCGGTTCGGTCCGGTCGGGCAGATGCTCGGGTGGCACCTCGACCGTGTCTTTGAGTCTGACTTTCTTGTACATGTTACTCAGTTACCGCGAGTTTCGTCCCGGCGCGTAAACAGATTACGGGAACGCCTGCGTCCGCGAGCCGCTTTCGCAGCGGGCGGTCGTTCGTGACGGCGTAATCGCACTCGCGTGCGAGTTCGAGCACGGCGTCGTCTGCGTAGGCGGCCTCCGTGGAAACGGCCGTACACCGCGCCGCAAGGTCGCGACCGACGGAAGCCGCCGTCGCCGCCTGGTCGTTGCCGTCGGCGAGTTTTTCGAGCTCAGCGACGACCGCTTGCGGGGCGACGGCCTCATACGCGCCGAGCAGCCGGTCGAGTTCGTCGAACAGCCGTACGTCGCACTCGACCGGCATCATCAGCGCGTTCGTATCGACCGCGACCCGGACGGTCATCTACTGAAGGGTCCCGACGCCGATAAGCCGCCAGCGTGCGCCGACGCGCCGGTTAATGGCGATCTTCGCGCCCGACTCTGCACAGACGGGTCGCTTCAGTGCGACCTCCGCCTCGTCGCCGCGCGCGGACGTGACCGAGCCGACCGTCGTGGCTGTTCCGACCGTCAGCATCAGCGGCTCACCCGTGGAGACCGGCTCAATCTCGCCCTCAACGTTGACGACGCGGTCGAGCAGATCGATGTCCATGGTGAAGGCGTCGTGGACCGGCGGCAACGAGTCGGCAGGCCCAGCCACTTGGCCAGCGAGTCCATCCCCCTTCGTCATGGACGGGTCGAGACCCGTGCCGACGCCGATGAGTCCACCCGGCGTCGCCGAGTCGACCGAGGCGCCCCCCGCCTGCAGCGAGCGCACGGTCGTCTGGACCGGTTCGTAGTCGTCATCCACATCACGACCCGGTCGGAGCTCAATTTCGTCATCAACTGAGAGGGTCCCTTGTGTGAGCGAACCGCCGACAACGCCGCCCACAAGATCGGCGAACGTCGTCCCCGGGCGGTTGATATCGAACGAGCGGGCGACTTGCAACCGTGCGGGCGCGTCCGAATCGCGTTCAGGCGTCGGGATGGTCTCTTCGATCGCCTCGATGAGAACGTCGATGTTGATCTCCTGCTGGGCGGAGATCGGGACGACCGGTGCCTCCTCTGCCACGGTGCCCGCGACGAACTCCTGAATCTGTTCGTAGTTTGCCCGTGCCTGCTCGGAGTTGACGAGGTCGATTTTGTTCTGAGCGATGACGATGTTCTCGATGCCGATAATGTCGAGCGCCATCAGGTGCTCTTCGGTCTGAGCCTGTGGGACGTCCTCGTTGGCCCCGACGACAAGCACGGCGCCGTCCATGATCGCAGCGCCCGACAGCATCGTCGCCATCAGCGTCTCGTGGCCCGGCGCGTCAACGAACGAAACAGTCCGTACCACGTCGGTCGCCTCGCCGTCAACCTCTGCTTCGACGGTGTAACACTCAGGAGCGTCGACGCCCGGCTGTCTCCGAAACGTTGCATCGGCGTATCCGAGGCGGATGGAGATGCCGCGCTTCATTTCCTCGGAGTGCTGGTCAGTCCACGCGCCCGAGAGCGCCTGTACCAGCGTTGTCTTTCCGTGGTCGACGTGGCCGACCAGCCCGATGTTCACCTCCGGTTGTCGGTGATTCGCAGTCATTGAGTAATTACACCGAATTCGCTCCGTGCGACTGATAAACCTACCGTGTCGCACGCGTGACGCGAGTGAGCGTGGCTGACCCGCGCTGGCGATCGTGGCCGCTCCGCGCGTCGGGCGACTGACCGATGTGGACGGGAATCGCGGGGCTCTGGCACTGCGAGCCGGCCACCCCCACGGGTAAAACTCAGTTCAGCCAAGAGTTTACTCGCTCGAGCCCTACGGAGGTGCATGAGCGATTCGCCCTCCGGAGACGCAGACTCGATCCTCTCGTGTGAAGAGTGCATCTCGCCGGCGGAGGCGTTCGCCGTTGTCGGCAGCGAGACGCGCCTTGCCATTCTCGAGGCGCTGTGGCGGTTGGACCGGCCCGCAGCCTTCTCGGACCTGCGACGTGAGGTTGGGATGAGCGACTCCGCGCAGTTCAACTACCACCTTTCGAAGCTCACTGGCCAGTTCATCAACAAGAGCGACGACGGCTACGAGTTCCGGACGGCCGGGCGATCGGTCATCGCGGCCGTCCTCTCAGGGACAATCAATCAAGACCCGCGCATAGAGCCGTTCGAGGTTGAGGGCGCCTGCGTCGACTGCGGGGCTGGCTTGGAGGCGTACTACGAGAACGAGCAGGTCCGTATCCGGTGTACCGACTGTGATCGCCCTCATGGCGGCTACTCGTTCCCACCAGGCGGGCTAGAGGACCGCACCCGTGCGGAGTTGATGGAGGCGTTCAACCAGCGCGCACGCCACCTCTCGTGTCTCTCAGCCGATGGCGTCTGTCCGGAGTGCTCGGGGCGGATGGAGACGAACCTCTTCGACGTGGAGAATGATCACGGCTACGACCTCGACGTCCGCGTCGAACACGAGTGCCAGCGGTGTCACCACACGATTTACTCCTCCGTGGGGCTGGTGCTGCTGGACGACGCCGAAGTCGTCTCGTTCTACCGCGACCACGGTGTAGACCTCAATGCCGTCCCCTACTGGACGCTGGAGTGGTGTGTCACCGACGAATACACGACAATCGAACAGTACGGCGACGACGAGCGACCGTGGCGTATCACGGTGAGGGTTCCCGTCGACGACGAGGAACTGGTCGTCGCGCTCGACAGCGACCTGAATGTCCTCGACACCAAACGGCGGGCACGCGCCGACGCCTGACCCATGTGGTTGTCACGGTCCCACACGGCTAAGACGCGCCGCTCCTTCGCGTCGCCCATGTTCGACGCCGACCGCGTCTCGCTGCTCACCTTCGACTCGTACAGCACCATCGTCGACGTCGGCTCGACGGTCGAGGCGCTCGCCCCCCACGTCGACGACCCCGAGTACGTCGCCGCGCAGTGGCGCGCCCACTCGCTGATGTATTCGATGGCCGCCAACGACGTGGACGCCTACGAGCCGTTCTACGAGTTGAACCGCCACGCGCTGACCTACGCGCTGGAGGCGGCGGGCGCCGAGGTCACCGACGCCGAGCGCGACGAGATCCTCTCGGTGTACATGGACCTGTACGTGTTCGGCGACGTGGCCGAGGGGGTCGCACGGCTGAGCGAGGGGTACGACCTCTGGGTCGTCTCGAACGGCAACCCGGAGATGCTCGACCGGATGTTCGAGGTCGCGGACCTCCACGACTACGTGGAAGGGTACGTCAGCGCGGACGAGGTGGAGACGTTCAAGCCCGATCCCGGCATCTACACCCACGCTGGGGACCGGCTCGATACGCCCGTCAACGAGATTGCCCACGTCACCGCCGGCTGGTTCGACGTGGCCGGCGCAGAGGGCGCGGGGATGCAGGGCGTGTGGGTAAACCGTGACAACGGCCCGTACCCGGATTTTGGCCCACAGCCGTCCCTTGAGGTGGACTCGTTCACCGCGCTCGCGGCCGAGCTCGGGCTGTAGCCGCCCCGTCGCACGGCGACCGCCGGCGAGCCGTCCGCTCGCCTGATTTATTACCTCCCATGACAGTCGGACCCGTATGTCCTACCCGAGACGAGCGGTCTTGGCGGCGGGGGCGGCCGGCGCGGTGGCGTTGGCCGGGTGTACGAGCTTCACCGGCCCGGTGAACGTCGATGAGTCGACGGAGACGATCGCGCTCGACGGCGCGACGACGGCGACAATCGAGACGCCCAACGGCGACGCCGAGGTGCGCCCTGACGCGTCGCTGACCGACACGGTCGAGGTCGTCGTCACGAAGCGGGTGCGCGGCGACGCCGGCCTGTTCGGCGATGTCGCGCTCGAGGTCGCGAGCGGCGGCGATACCCTCGAAATCGGGGTCGCCTATGACGCCCCGGGCGCCCGCCGGGTCACCGTCGACCTCGACGTGCGGGTTCCCGCCGACCTCGCGGTCTCGCGGGTCGCCTCCGCGAACGGGGACGCGACGGCGACGGACGTCGTCGGCGACACGGCCGTCGAGACGGCCAACGGCGATGCGACCGCGACCGGCGTTGACGGGACCGTCAGGCTCCGCTCGGGCAACGGCGACGCAGAGGCGCGCGACTGCGCCGGCGTCCGGTCGGCCCGCTCGGGCAACGGCGACGTGGACGTGGCGCTGTCGACCGTGGCCGGCCCACTAACGGGGTCGTCCGGCAACGGCGACGTCGAGGTCGGCGTCCCCGCCGACGCCGACGCAACGGTGGTGTTGCGCACGGCCAACGGCGAGGTCTCGACGGGAGAACTCACGTTCTCCGACAGCCAGTCGAGCGACGGTCGGTTCGAAGGGACGCTCGGCGACGGCGGGCCACGGCTAGAACTCTCCTCAGGGAACGGCGACGTGGAGTTGTACGCGCTGTAGGTCAGGACTCGCGGTGCGGCTCGATAGGCTCGGAGAGCCGGTGCGGGCGCTCGAACTCGTCGAAGCGCTCGAGCTCAGCCGGAAGACTGTAGCCGAGTTCGCGCTCGTCGGCGTTGTCGACCAGTCGGTCCGTGAGCTCGGGGGCCTCGTCCTCGAAGCCGGGCTTCACGCGGACGCTCTTGGCTGGCTGGCCGACGACGACATGGTGGGCAGGGACATCGCCGGTGACGGTAGCGCGCGCGCCAACGACGCTGTTCTTGCCGATCTGCACGCCGGCAGTGACCATCGCATCGTAGGTGACGCGGGCGTCGTCCTCAATGACCGTGTGGAAGTTGCGCACCTCGGTCTGGTCGACGATGTCGTGGTCGTGTGTGTAGATGTGAACGCCGTCAGAGATAGAGACACGGTCGCCGATCGTGAGCTTCCCACGGTCGTCAAGGTGGACGTCGTCGTGGACGACGGTGTTGTCGCCCATCGAGATGTTGTGGCCGTACGAGAAGGTAATACCCTTGAACAGCCGGAGGTTCGTCCCCGCGTCGTCGAACAGGTGGTTGGCGAGCATCTGGCGGAACCGCAGCGCGAAGTCGACATTGTCTGCCATCGGCGTCGCGTCGAACTGTCGCCACAGCCACTGGAGGTGCTTCGACCGCTCGAAGCGGGTCTCGTCCTTCTCGGCGTAGTACTCGGCTTCGAGTGTCGCGTTGCAAGGGTCGTACCCCTGGAGGCGGACGCGCTCAGCCGGCGAAACCCGCTTGCCAGACTGCCAGCGCTCGTACGCTTCGCGGTCCCCGTACAGGTCCACGAGCACGTCCTGCACCACGTCGCAGGTGCTCTCGGCGGCGTTCGGCCCGGCCGCGGTCAGCCGCTCGTCCACCTCGTCGATGAACGCCGTCAGCCC
>CAYZJQ010000050.1:5563-16849 GCA_964478805.1 uncultured Halobacteriales archaeon
GCCCTGTACCCGCGGCGACGGTATGAGGGTTTCCGTCGGCGTGCCGTTACGCTGCCGTAACCGAGTTACGCCGCTGTCTTCCGCCTCAACGCCGCGACCGGCCACGCCGAACCGAGGGGGCTTTTCACCCCAGCGTTCTCGTCCATGTATAATGACGACTTCGTCCGGGTCCCGGCCAGATCCATCGCAGTGGACTCGCGAGCAGGTTGGTCGGCTCCGCCGGCGGGACAGCGTGGTCGCGCCAGTGATCTACCCGCCCGAACGGCGGCTTGACGAGGCTCTCCACGTCTGGGACACGTGGCTTGTGCGCGACCGCGACGGCAGTATCGCCAACGTGGGCGGCTACCGGGTGATTGTCGCCCTGACTGCCCCGAGCGACCTCCTCCCCGGCAAGCGCCACGATGTGGCGACGCTGCGCTACTTCTACTCCCCCGACGGCCGAACCTGGAAGACAGGGGGCCGCGTTTTTTCCGAGACGGAGCCGCTCGGCCAGCGGCAGTGGGCCGGCTCGACGGTCCGGCTCGACGGGGACGACCTCGCCGTCTACTACACCGCGGCCGGCGATGAGCGCGGCGATAACCTCACCTACAGCCAGCGTATCGTCGGGGCGACAGGGGGCACCATCCGCGCGGACACATCTGGCGTCCACGTCGAAGGGCCCTTCGACCACAGGACACTCCTCCGGCCGGACGGCGACCGTTACGAGACGGAGGCGCAGTCCCGTGGGATGATCTACACCTTCCGCGACCCCTGGTACTGGGAGGAGGACGGCGATGTCTACCTCCTCTTCGAGGCGAATACTCCGGTCTCCGAGGGATCGGACCGGTGTGACGGCAACGCCGTCGTCCAGGAGTTCAACGGGAGCGTCGGCATCGCCCGTTCGCCGACCGGCGACCCGACCGACTTCGAGCTCGCGGACCCACTTCTCGAAGGGGTCTGTGTCAACCAGGAACTCGAACGTCCACACGTCGTCGTTCGTGACGACACACACTACCTATTCGTCTCCAGCCATCGTCACACGTTCGCACCCGGTATCGACGGGTTCGACGCGCTGTACGGCTTCGCCGGCGACTCGCTGTTCGGTCCGTACGAGCCACTGAACGGCGACGGGCTCGTGGTGACGAACCCAAAAGGTGCGCCGTTCCAGGCGTACTCGTGGCTCGCCTTCGCCCACCGCGAGGAGGTCTTGGTCACCTCGTTTTTCAACTACTTCGACTATGACCGGGAGAGCCTCGACGAGATAGCTGCGCTCCCAGAGCACGAGCAGTTCCGCCGATTCGGCGGCACGCTCGCACCCACCGTCCGGCTCCAGGTGGACGGCACGGAGACGCGCATCGTCGGCGAACTCGACCACGGCCACATCCCGCTGCCCGACGAGGAGTTGCCCGAAACGTTCGCCGAGCGAGTGGACCGGCTGTCGGGCGAGCGCGAGGGTCGGAGGTACTGACCCCGGCTGCGTCTCGGGTCCGCGGGCCGTCGGTTACTCCGCGGCGGGGAACGTCCCCTCGAGCGCCCAGGCCTCGACTTCGGCGTCGACCTGCCCTGTTGTCGCGACGGTGACGCCGTCGGCGTCGTCGCGAGTCGGGTAGACCCGGCCGGTAAGACAGGTCGCGTCGCCGACGAACGCCTCGACGACGGAGCCGTCGACGAACAGCCGCAGGGAGAGGGTGTCGGGGGCGCCCGGCACCGGCGCGGTGAGTAGCTCCGCGTTCGCGCGGTCGTCGTGGCTCGACCGCGACCGGTCGATGACGAGCCGTTCAGCCTCCCACCGCAGCGCCGTCCGCTCGGAGCCGGCGGGCGACTCGAACAGCGCGAGCTCCGCCGTGGCGCCTGGCTCCCGCGTCGCGTCGATGCGGAGCTCGTACCGGTTGCCGGCGAGATCGAGGTGGTGCCGCTCGTCGCCCCCGAGCCGGGTCGAGATGGCGTGGCGCTCCCGCAGGTCGACCAGCTCCCGCGCGGGCCGCTGGACGAACGTGCCCTCCTCGACGGCGAGCTCCCTGGGCAGCGAGAGTGTGCCCGACCAGCCCGCGTCCCACTGGGCGGCCACGTCGCGGGCCTCGGGAAGCCACCCCCAGGCGAGGCGACGACCGTCGGGGGCCACGAGCGACTGCGGCGCGTAGAACTCGCCGTAGTCCAGCACGCCAGACTCGCGGACATCGAAGACAGGCGTACCGAGATCCGAATCGCCCAGGAAGTAGCGCGTCTCGTCGTAGTTAGATACGTGCAGCAGCTGAGCGGCGCCGAGGTCGAGCAGTTCGGGGCACTCCCAGACAGTGCCGGCCTCGTCGCCGCCAGCATGCAGCGTCCCGACGAACTCCCAGTCGTCGAGCCCACGGCCGCGGTAGAGGAGCGCCGCACCGCCGCCAGACGCCAGCCCGGCGCCGATGATCTGGTACCACCAGCCGTCCTGCCGCCAGACGCAGTGGTCGCGGAACTCCGCGGCCCAGTCGTCCGTCTCGAGCACGTCCACCCCTGCCGGCGGCGCGGTGATGACGGGGTTGTCGTCGGCCTTCGCCCAGCGGTCGAGCGCGTCGTCGGTCGCCGTCGCGAGACACGGCAACTGCTCGCGGCCACGCCCCCCTGTGTACAGCACTGTCGGCGTGCCGTCCTCGGCGTGGACGGCACATCCCGACCAGCAGCCGTCGCGGTCGGGTCCGTCCGGATCGGGCGCGAGCGCGACCGGTCGGTCCCGCCAGTGCAGGAGGTCCTCCGAGACGGCATGGCCCCAGTGGATGGCGCCGTGGTACGGGCCACCGGGGTTGTACTGGTAGAAGAGGTGGTAGGCGCCGTCGTGATAGAGCAACCCGTTCGGGTCGTTGAGCCAGCCGGCGGGCGCAGCGAGGTGGTAGCCCGGTCGGTGGCGATCGTCGGCCAGCCGGTCGCGCACGGCCCGATACCCTGCGGGGTCGTCCGGACGGTCGGTGAACGCCCGGCGCCGCGGGCCGCCAAGCGTCCCGAGGCAATTCTCAACGAACCGGTCGCGCGTCGCAGCACAGGCGTAGTCGTGGACGTTGGAAAAGGAGAGGGCGGTTCCCGCGCCGAGCACGCGCCCGTCGCCGACGCGCCACTCGACGAGCGGCACCTGCCCGATCAACGCGTCGTCGCCGACGTGGCCGGCCGCGAGCACGTCCCCTTCTGCGGGGAGAACGGTCCCGTAGCGGGCGAAGGCCGTGTCCACGTCCCCGCCACGTGTATGGAAGACGCGACCGAGTCCCTCGAACGCGGGGTGGTCGTCGTGGACGGTCTTCGCGAGGTAGCCCATCGGTGCCGGCGCGCCCTCGTGGCCGACGGCGTCTGGGGCGATCGGGTCGATATCGAGCGGCTCGACGGCCGACAGCGCGTGAAGCGTGAGCAGCAGGCCGCCGCCGTCTGCGAGGAAGGCATGCAGCGGGGCAGGGTCGACGTCGAGGTCGTCCCAGGCGAGCGGGCGGTCGCGGTGCCACCAGACGACATCGACATCGGCAAACGAACCCAAATGAAGCTCGTCAGTCAAGACAACCTCGACGCCGGCCACCCGCTCGGCGAGCCACTCGGCGGCGGCCGTCTGCTCCGGCGTCGACTCCCCGACGGTGAGCACGGCGACGCGGAGCGCGTCGGGATTCATGCCCCGGCGTCGGGGGGTGGCGCGAATAAGGCTGTTCCATTGCTCTGGGAGGGACCGAGCCGCTGTCTCGGGGCCGCGTCCGGAGGACGCTGACCCCGTTGAGCGCACCCTCAACGACGGGCACCGCTCGGCCGGTGTGGCGCGGGTGAGTCGAGGCGGGGCGATCACGGGCCCCCGGCGGGCGCTCGTGCTCGCTCGCTAGTCGACCCGAGTCGCTTCGTTCGCCCCGCCCCGACCGTTCCCGCTAAGTGCCCCAACCCCCAAGCGGACGTATGCACTACCGCGAACTCGGCGACTCGGGTGTCGAGGTGAGCGAGGTCGGCTTCGGCGCATGGGTCGTCGGCACGGACTGGTGGGGCGACCGTGACGAGGCCGATGCCTTGGAAATGGTCGAGTACGCGCTGGACGCCGGTATCACCTACTTCGACACTGGCGACGTGTACGGCCACGGGCGCTCCGAAGAATTGCTGGGCAAGGTACTCGCCGAGCGGGGCGAGGAGATGACCGTCGGCACGAAGGTCGGCTACGACTTCTACAACAACCCCCAGGCCGGCCACGGGGAGCTCCCGAAGGAGTACTCGGTCGAGTACCTCCGCGACGCGGTCGACCGCTCGCTCGACCGGCTCGGCGTCGACCACGTCGACTACCTCCAGCTCCACAACCCCGACGTCGCCGAGCTCACCGACGAGGTGCTCGAGCTGCTCGACGAGCTGCGCGAGGAGGACGTGGCCGACGCGGTCGGCGTCGCGCTCGGCCCCTCCATCGGCTGGCTCGCGGAGGGCGACTTCGCCATCGAACGCGAGTTCGACGGCGTCCAGTACGTCGGCAATCTGCTTGAGCAGGACGTCCACCGCCACTTCGTCGAGACGGTCGAGCGGACGGGTGCGAGCACGTCGCTCGTCCCCCGTGTCCCCCACTCGTCGGGCCTGCTCAACGAGCAGGTGACGCCCGACACGGAGCTCGAAGCCGGCGACCATCGGGGCTTTCGTCCGGACGAGTGGTACGATACCGGCTTCGAGAAGGTGGATGCGCTCCGGTTCCTCGAGCGCGACGGCGAGCGAACGATGGGCCAAGCCGCACTCCAGTGGCTGCTTTCGTTCGACGCTGTAGCGAGTGTCACCCCAACGTTCCGCTCGACCGCCGACATCGACGAGTGGGCCGCAGCCCCGGAGACCCCGCCGCTCTCCGACGAGGAGCGCGACCGCGTTGCTGACCTCTACGCCCGCGATTTCGGCGTCGACCGCTTCGATGGGATGGAAAAAGAGGATTACCGGACGAGTGTCGACGGCGAGGATCTCCGACGAGCGGGTATCGTTAGCGATTGAACGTCTCGGCCTTGATTGGTAAAGGGTACCTCTTTAGCGACACTCAACCGTAACGGGAGATGTCGCGGGTCTTGTGACCGCGGCGGTGGAGCGTCCGGTGCCTCTGACACATCCTGCTCCACCATTAATACAGCTGTGAGCGACGGCGCCCGCCGTCAGGCGAGGAAGACGTGGCGCGGCCGGTCGGCCAGCACGTCGCGGCCCCATTGGACCGTCTCGCGGAACGCGTCTGACCGGAAGAAGTCCATTGCATCCTCGCGACCGGCCCACTGGCTCGCGATGAACATATCGTTCTCGTCCGCCGCGTTCACCATCAGGTCCGTCTCGAAGTGGCCCTCCATGTCCGCGAGCAGGTCGCCGACGGCACCGAACCGATCGACGAACTCCTCGCGGTGTTCGGGCTTGACAGTGTAGAACATGCCCATCGTCCCGAAGCCGGATTCCTCGCCGGCGCGCGCGACGACGCCCGGGAGATCGCCGAGGTAGTTGCCGGCGGTATCCGCGGCCTCGCGGGTCTCCCACAGCGAGACGACAGCGGCGCGGTCGGTCTTGGTCCCCGCGTACAGCGCGGTGCGGACGTGCGTGTCGTAGCGGTCGAAGCCGTCGCGCAGCGAGTCAAGCTCCTCGCGGAGCTCGTCGGCGTCGGCCTCGGAGTACAGCACCATCGCGTACACGTCCTCGCCGTGGGGCTTGCCGGCGTAGATGTCGAGGTCGGCGAGCTCGCCGCGGATGTCGTCGTCCCCCTCGTCGTCGGTCCCCTCGACGGTGCCGACCCTCTCGGGGTCGGCGTCGGGGTCCTCGTCCCCGCCCGCCTCGACCGGTGCGCCGATGGCGGCGTCCTCGTCCCCCTCGCCGTCGCCGACGCCGGGGAGGTCGCCGAGGAAGCCGGAGGCCGTGTTGGCGGCCCGCTCGTTCTTCCACAGCGAGATCACCGCCGAGCTGCCGGCGTCGGCCCGCACCGCCGTCAGGACGTGCGTGTCGTAGTGGTCGAAGTTGCTCCGCAGCCCGTCCACCTCGTCGACGAGGCGCTCGGCGTCCTCGTCGCTGTGGAAGACGAGCCCGTAGCCGGCCTCCGGGTGTGCCGCGAGATCGACGCCCAGCCGGTTAAGTTCGGCGACCAGCTCCTCGGCAGGCACCTCGGCGTGCGGCGGCGCGCCGGGGTCGGGGCGGCCGCCGCCACCGCCGCCCCCGTCGTCCGACTCGTCCGAGTCAGTCGCGCCGTCGTGGTCGTCGCTCGCCGTTGTCGACTCGGACTGCCCGGTCGCGGACGCGCTCGCCCGGGCCGTTCCGTGGTCGTCGGGCTCCACGCCGTCCGCGTCCGTCTCCTCGCCGTAGGTCGGGAGCCGCTCGCCGGCGAACAGCTCCGGGAGGTGCTCGGGGGCGAAGCGCCGGCCGAAGTAGAAGGGGCCGAACTCTGCGTACCGGGACGACGAGGGATCGAACCGCATATCGGCGAGCAGGTGCTTGATGTCGGTCGGATCGTCCGCGAACAAAGTGACACCCCACTCGTAGTCGTCGAACCCCATCGAGCCGGTGATGATCTGAGTCACCTTCCCCGCGTATTCTCGGCCGACGTCACCGTGCCCCGAGATGAGCTCGGCGCGCTCGTCGAATGGAAGGTCGTACCAGTTGTGCTCGGGGCCGCGGCGCTTGTCCATCGGGTAGAAGCAGACGTGCTCTGCGTCCGGCATCGAGGGGTGGAGCCGCTGGAGCATGTAGTTGCGCGTCCCCTCCGACTCGATGTTCTCGATGCCGTCCTCCAGCTCCTCGGTGACGTACCCCGACACCTCGGTGACGGAGACGTACGACGTGGCGCGCTCGGTGAACTCGGCCAGCGCGGTGTGCTCGAAGGCGCGCTCGGCACGGTCGAGGTCGGCCGTCTCCGGGCGCAGGTGGACGAGCATAAGGTCGGCCTTGTGGCCGGTGACGGCGAAGGCGGCCGAGCCTCCCTCGTCCGAATCGGTCACGTCCTCGTGGCTCCGCAGGTACTCGACCCCTTCATCGAGCGCGCGCTCGCGCTCGCGTTCGGTGGCGTCGCGCCACGCGTCCCAGTCGATACGTCGCAGGTCGTGGAGTGCGTACCAGCCCTCCTCGGTGACGGGTGCCTCGCGTCGCTCCGTGTCCATACCCTATCTTGGACCGCCCGGCCCAAGGACCGTTCGGTTCCCGAGTCCTGTTAGCTGAATAGTCGCGGCCCAAACACCATGAGCAGTAGACCGGCGAGCATCGACAAGCCAACGGAGACGGTCACCGCCCGGGTCGCGCCGTACTTGTCGTCGACGGGGAGCCGCGAGACAATCGCCTGCGTCGACGTGCGGAGGATATGGCCGCCGTCGAGCGGAAACGCCGGCACGCAGTTGAACTGGCCGATAATGACGTTGATCCAGGCGGTCCAGAAAAGAACGCTCCCGAGCAGCAGCAGCGGGCCGGTCCCGAGGAACGACAACGGGCCACCGCTCGCGACGTAGAAGTTCTCGAAGATGCCGACGAAGCCCGGGAACGGCTGGCCGACGCCGGGGATGGTAACGGCGGCGAAGGGAAGCGTGATCGTGAAGTATGCGCGGGTGATGGGGTCGGAGATGGTCTCCGCGATACCGGTATCGCCGCCGCCCAGAATGCCCAGGAAGAACTCAGCGGGGTAGACCTCGATGCCAAAGTCGTCGACGGCCATTCCGGTCACGCCAGGCTGGATCGAAACGCCGAGGAAGCCGGTGTCGTCGGTCGGGTGCTCCCCGAGCGTCACCTCGAACGTCCGGCGCTCGCCGTCGTGGTAGCCGACGACGGTCACCTGCTGGCCCGGCTCGGTGCCGTCAAGTGCGGATCCCAGCGCCGAGCTGTTCGGCACCCGTTCGCCGTCGAACCGCGTGATGACGAAGCGCTCGCCACCGAGGCTGCTCGCGTCGGCGAGCGGGGTCGGGCCCTCGCTGTCGGGGGGTGCAACGAGAGTGTACGCGCCTGCCGGCGTGGTGACGTGGTCGCCGTTGGCGTCGGTGAACCGGACCACCTCGCGGTCAGCGAGTGCGGCCATCAGGGCCCGTTCGGTGTACACCTCAGTACCGTTGACGGCGGTGACGGTATTGCCGGCGTCCAGCGGCGCGTCGGCGGCCGCCCCGGTCACGGTGAGTGACCGTTCGACCGTCGTCGTCTCGCCAGATCGGAGGGTGACAGAGACGCTGCGCGCCTCCGTCTCTGCGAGCACTGCGTCGAGTTCGGCGGCGTCCTCTATCGGCTGTCCCTCGACGGCTGTGATAACGGCCCCGCGGTCGACACCCCCCTCAGCGGCTGCTGATCCCGGGAGCGACCCCGCGATAGGGACGCCGGAGACGACGGCAATAGAGCCGATGACGGGGCCAAAGAGGAGCGCGAAGGCGACGACGGCGACGGCAAAGTTATTGGTGACGCCCGCTGCGAACATCCGCGTCTGTGAGCCACGATCCGCGGCGTTGCGCGAGGCTTCGTCCGGTTCAACGAATGCGCCGATGGGGATGAACGCGAGCAGCGCGAGCCCCATCGAGTCGATGTCAATATTTTCCACGCGACACAGCAGGCCATGGCCCCCCTCGTGAACCACCAGCCCGATGAGCAGACCGACAACGATCTCGACGGCCGCGGAAAGCGGCAGAAACTGGTTAACGCCAGGGATGGCGAGCACGTTACGTGGCTGAGTAAGCGCGCTCGGCTGCGGGTTCTGGATCGCTTGGACCCCCGCAAAGAGGATGAGCACGAACGACCCGACCATCACCACCAGGGCAATGCCGATACCGAAGTTCCCCCACGCGCGCCAGAATCGTTTTGGACCCGCAAGCCAGTCGAGAAACGCCTTCCCGCGCTCTGTGTGAAGAGTCGTGATTGGGCCCGACAGCCGGATCCACCCGGGGAGTAGCCCCCGAGATTTGAGTGCCAGCGCGAGCACCGTGTACCCGAGCACGCCCGCGAGCACGAGCGTCAGGGTGTCCACCTGTACCATTATTCGATGGGACGAGTGTGGCGTGCAAGAGGGTTCCGACCTACCCCTTGAGCCGCAGGCGCTCAAGCACAAACGCCGTGTCCAACGCGGCGAGGAACGGGCCGAGTCGGGGCCCCTGCTCCTCGTCGAGGAAAAGCCGGTAACCAGCGGTGAAGAACTCACCCACCTCCACGTCGTGGCGGCGCGCAGTCTCGTAGATTTCAGCCTGAAGCGTCTCATCGTCCGGCGACTTGCCCTCAATGAAGTCGGCGAGAGCTCTGAGCGCACGCTCGGTGTTCTCGTCGAAGTCGACGTCGGGGAGTTCCTCGGCGAGCCTGTAATTGTACTCGTTGTCCGTGCGGACGGCCCAGTTGCGAGCCTGCTCGACGCGGGCCAGCGCCGCCCCGACCTGTTCGTCGGTTGCATCGGCCGGGATGTGTCCCGAGCGGCGGGCCATCGTCTCGCGCAGGTCGTCGTCGTCGGTCATTCCGAGCACCGCCGCGAAACTGTAGGGGATCCGGACGCGTCCCGGATCCGGTTCCGCGACGAACGGGTAGACGCGCTCCGCCCGACGGCGGTCGGTGTCGCCCATCTCGACCTCACCGAAGTGGGCTGCCTCGAAGCGGTCGAACTCGTCGACCAGCTGGTCGAGCCGTTCGATAGAGAAGTCGCGAGCGCGTTTGGGATCCTTCGCGAAGAAGAACCGGACGACTTCCGGTTCGAGCAGGTCGAGCACCTCGGCGACGGTGATCACGTTCCCGTCTGAAGAAGAAAAGGCCTCTCCGTCCAGGGTAAACCACTCATACGTCATCGGGACGGGAGGCTCGTTGCCGAACACGTCCCGGGCAATGTGTTCGCCGGAAGGCCACGATCCTTCGGCATGGTCCTTCCCGAACGGTTCGAAGTCGACACCGAGGACTTGCCACTGGGCGGGCCACTCGAACCGCCACGGGAGCTTCCCCTCCCGAAACGTGGCCGTTCCGGCATGGCCACACCCTTCGATCGTTCGACCACCGGCCTCCATGTCCGTACACTCGTACTCGACCGTGCCGGCCTCGAGGTCGACGGCAGTGACGGTTTCGGTCACCTTCCCACACTCGGCACAGATCGGGTTGAACGGGACATAGGCCCCGTCCACTTTCGCTTGGTACTCCGCGAGCACCTCGCGGGCCAGCTCGCGGTGTTCGAGGACGCGCCGAGTCGCCGGTTCGAAGGTGCCGTCCTCATACAACGCGGTGTTCGACACGAGGTCGACCGCGACGCCGAGTTGGTCGGCCGAGCGTGTGATAAGCTTTGAGAAATGATCGCCGTAGGAGCCACAGCAGCCGAACGGGTCCGGCACGTCCGTGTACGGCTTTCCGAGGTTCTCTCCGAGCGCGGCAGCATCGACCTCCCCGAGCCCGACGATTTCTCCGTCGAGATCCGCGAGCTTGCGGGGGAGCTTGCGGAGCGGGTCCCGGTCGTCAGTGGTGAACACCTGTCGCACCTCGTAACCACGCTCTCTGAGCACTTCGGCGACGAAGTGGCCGCGCATCACCTCGTTCATGTTCCCGAGGTGAGGAACGCCCGACGGCGAAATCCCGCCTTTGATAACGACCGGGTCATCCGGATCGCGATCGCCCGCCGTGATCCGTTCGTCAAGTCGTTCCTCGATGGCGTCGGCGGCCGCGTCGGCCCAGAAGTCGTACCGGCGGTCCGAGAGGAGATGAGGCGAGGTCACGCGCGTTCCTCCCCATTCGCGACGACCCGGGTTCCATTAAACTCGCCGTCCAGCACCGCCCGGCGGACGCGCTCGGGGTCGGCGCCGTCAAGGACGTAGGTGTCGATGCCGGCCCGCTCGATAACCTTCGTCGCGAGGAGGTCGACCGGGGCAGATGCGCCGGCGGTCATCTCCATCGAGGCGACCGTCTCGACGAGGGCTGCGGCCGTGAGCTCATCGTGGCGCTCGGCATCGGAGTTCTCGTTCGGATCCGCTGAGAACACCCCCGGAACCGAGGTGGCGTAGACGAGCAGGTCCGCACCGACGTACTCTGCGAGCGCGGCGGCGACGGCGTCGGTCGTCTGTGCGGGAACGACTCCGCCCATGACGGCTACGTCGCCACGGTGGAGCGCCTCGGCCCCTGCCTCGTACTCGCTGGCGACGGTTGAGGCAGCCAACTCCTCATCAAGCGCGGCGAGCAGGAGTCGGGCGTTCAGCCGCGTGACGCCGATGCCGAGCTGGTCGAGTTCGATTTCGTTGGCCCCCAGTTCCCGGGCAGCGCGGATATACTCACGAGCAACCCCGCCCCCACCCACGACGGCGGCGACCTCGTGGCCCGCTCCAACCAGTTGTTCGATGACGGCGGCGTACGCCTCGCCCCGGGTCGAGTTAGGGTTGGGAACGAGGACGCTCCCGCCGACGGCGACGACGA
>CAYZJQ010000050.1:16859-18041 GCA_964478805.1 uncultured Halobacteriales archaeon
CGACGACTCTCATTACCGGAACCCAGCCGCGTTCGCCGCTTAAGAGTTATCAAGCCGGGAGCGCCGTGATGAGCGACACCTACAAACGCTCGGCGACGAACGCGAAGATATGTACACGCTCGGTATCGTCGGCCGTGACGCCGCGACCGCGACGGATCGCCTTGCCAGGGCCTTCAACGGTCGGGTGGCGGTGGTGCGCCACCTCGTGGAGGACGGCGCAACGACCACGACGGAGCCGACCGCGACGGCGACGACCTACGACCTCGGCGACGGTTGGACGGCCGACGGGAGCGACGATCTCTCGCTGGACGACGCGCTCGACCGGCTCGCGCCAGACCACAACTACACGCTCGCGGTGGGGTTTCCCGACGCGCGGCTGCCGCAGGTCGCGCTCGGCGACGTGGAAGTCTCGGACGAACTGGTCCGGGCCGAGAACGCCGCGGCACTTGATCCGGAAGCTGTCGCCACAGCGCTCCACGACCGCCCGGAACACGAGACGCTCCAGTCGCTCGTCGCGGCAGTGAAACGCTCCCCGCAGGCAGAGCGGTCGGGAGCGATTGCGACGTTCACTGGACGGGTTCGTGCCCGTGACGCGGCCGATGACGCCACGACGGAGTACTTGGAGTTCGAGATGTACGACGAGGTCGCTGAGAAGACCATGCGGACCATCGAGTCGGAACTGAAAGAACGCGAGGGTGTCTTCGAGGTGGCGATGCACCACCGACAGGGGGTGATTCCGGACGGGGAGGATATCGTCTTCGTCGTCGTCCTTGCCGGCCACCGAGGGGAGGCGTTCGAGACGGTCTCGGACGGGATCGACCGGTTGAAGGACGAAGTCCCGATATTCAAAAAGGAGGTCACAGCCGAGGAGACGTTCTGGGTGCACGAGACCGGGCGCGACGCCGAGTAAACACCGGGGGTCGCGCCCCAGTCTTGTCGTCCGTCGGTAGCATCAGCCCGCGCGCTCGCTCATCGGGCGGTGCTGTCTGACGTTAATTTCCGATCATTTACTTAGAAAAAACTCCCTCACCACAGCGTGTCATCGCATAGCACGAAAATCAGGGATAACGGGCTTAGAAAGCTTTCTAAAACGTCTAAAACAATCTAAGACGTTAGTAAAAGGTTCTTTTTTCGCCGATTCGACCCGAACTCGTCCGAAGCTATCCTAAGCTTCCTGCCTTT
>CAYZJQ010000051.1:0-17826 GCA_964478805.1 uncultured Halobacteriales archaeon
GCTCGGCGTCGGCGTCGACGAGCCGCTTTAGCGTCGTTCGGACGTGTTCTTTCGATACCTCAGCTGCGGCGGCCAGCTCGGCGGCGGTGGCATACTCTCGCTGCTGGAGCGCCTCGACGACGGCCCGCTGTTTCTCGGAGGCGAGCCACTCGACGCCCGGCACCTGGAGGTCGACGTACTCCTCGGGGAGCGCGCCCGAGCGAACGAACACGGTCGCCCCGTCGTCGGGGTCCTCGGGGTTGCGGGCGTAGCGGCCGGCGGATTGTACGAGGTGGTTCTCCCGGACGGTCGCGAGGAACCCGGCGGCGGCGTCGGCGTCGGGGCCGTCGAACCCACGGCCGTGGGCGCGGTGGTCGCCCTCGCCGTCGCACGCCTCGCAGCGGTCGCCCTCGACGTCGCCGGTCCCGTCGCACGTCCCGCACGCGACGCGCTCGGGAGTGGCGTCGAGTTCGCACTCGGCGAGGAGGTCGAGGAGGTGCTCGTCGCCGGGATCCAGCGAGTGGCTCACCATGCCGACGGACTCGCCGGCGAGGTCGTTCCGTGACTTCTCGCTCCCGAACGTGAGCACGTCGGGGTCGTCGGCGCCGTGTGCCTCCAGCAGCTCGCGGTACTCGCTTTCCACGTCTTTCGGAACGACGCCGCTCCGGAGGTCGCCGAACCGGTCGCGGATTGCCTCGACGAGCGCGGCGTCGCCGTCGCGGTCGTAGTACTGCCCGTTCCGGCCTTTCGGTCGCACGGCGTCGCCCACCTGGACCACTCGGAGCCCGCGCTCGAACACGCGCCATAGTCGGCGCGCCTCGGGGTCGAGCACGGGCTCGCGGGTCATGCTGGGGGCGACGTTCCGGCGCCACAGTCGGGTATTCGGGCGGGCGTCAAGCCCGACGACGCTCCGGGCGCCGGAGAAGTCCGGGGTGCTCCGGACCCGGCGAATCTCGTTCGTGTCGTCGAGCACGACCGTCACCCACTCGCGATTCCAAAAGTCGTCGTCGCGGGCGTCGTCGTCGAACCGTGGGGGGTGGTGCTTGGTTCGGTGGGTCGCCCGGCCGTTGGCGTCGAACGGATCCGATGGGATGAGCGCCCGGAACACCGCTTGGGCGACCGGCGCGGCGAGGGTGTGGGCGTCGGGCTCCCGGAAGTACCACTCCGTCTCCGGGTCGTACTCCAGCGCCTCGACGCAGGCCATGAAGCGGTCGCGGTTCTCGTAGGTGGCGCGGTTCGGTGGCGTGGCGTGCTCGTTTCCGGGGTCGGCCTTGTCGAACGGGTTGCCGTCGAGGGCGCGGGCGGTGGCGACGAGCTCCTCCCAGGTGTCGGGGCCGGCCTCGGATTCGCCGAGGAACGCCGTCACGGCCCGACGGGCCCGCTCGGTGCCGAGCCCGGCGGCAAAGTTCGGGCGCTCGTCGAGAAACCCGTTCACGTTCTGCCGGAGGCTCGGGACGCGCGCGAACTCGTGGGTCGCGTGGATGATGTCGGCGGTCGGCTCGCCGTCGTCGTCCCGCGGGACGCCGGCCCATTGAGCCCCGGAGTGGCACGCCTGGTCGCGGGGCGAGCACGGGAGTTCCGGGAGCGCTTGGTCGTTCCGGTCGCGAGCCCGGGCGTGGGCGACCGAGAAGGGGATGCCGCGCTCCCGGGTCATGGTGCGGAACCACTCACTCGCGGGCTCACCGTCTATCGTCACCGGCTGCCGGTCCTCGTCAACGTCGGCGACCGTCCCGGGGTCGTGGCGCCCGCCGGCGACGGGGCAGGCCTCGGGGCCGGAGAGGAGACACCGGGAGTCGACGCCCTCGGCGTCGCGGCTCGCGGCGAGGTGCTCGTCGCGGGCGTCGGTCGTTTCGTGGAAGTGAACCACGGGCGCCCCGCCGGTTGCGTCGACCTCGCGCCACGGCGTCGTCGCCGCCTGATACGATTTGCCGGCGCCGGTCGGGGCGTCGACGACGGCCTTCTCGCCGTCTCGCATGAGCCCGCGCACGGTCGCCTGGAGTTCGTCGCGCACCGTCTCGGTGTCGGGCCACTCGACGCCGCGTTTCCGTGCGAACCGGTCGGCTTCGCCATCGTCGAGGGCCTGGAGGCGGGCGAGCGGGAGGACGGCGACGGGGTCGGCGGCGTCGGCCATATCCTCGGGCAAGACCCCATACTCGGCGAGCGTGTCGTGCGAGGGCGCGCCGATTCCCCGCCCGTTCTGGGCCCGTTCGTATGCGTATCGGACTCGGTGCGGCGTCTCATGGCGACAGCCCTGTTCGACGGGCGTCTCGTCAAGATAGGCGCCGCCGAGGTCGTCGATAATCTGCTGTGCTGAGAGTCCGTCAGCCTCTCCGAGTGCGGCCGCGAGCCCCTCCAGTCGCCAGTTCAAGATATGGGCGTAGCCGTCCGCGTTCCCCGCCCCTCGATAGAAGGCTTCGACTACGGCGTGATAGGCGAGTGAACGGTCCTCGGGCTTGCGCGCCCGGAGGTCGGCGAGGTCGGGGCCGTCGTACTCGCCGGTTTCGGGCTCGGGGACCTCACCGCCGTTGCTCCCGTCGCCGCTGCTGCTCCCGCTGTTGGCCTCCCCGCTCTCGGGGTCGTACCGACGGTGGCCGGCATCCTGCTCGGCGTCGGCGTACTCCCGGACCAGCTCGTCGATGCACTCCTGTCCGGGGACGGCATCATCGCCGCCGATGTCGGCCTGGTCGCCGGTCATGGCGACGTGGCGGCCGCCGTCGTATATCTCGACTTGTGGGAGGTCGTCGCCGACGAACGGCTCGTCGTCAATCGGCGCGATGAACTTCCCTCGCTTGCGGAGGCCGCCGATGAGGAACTGGTGAAGCCCCTCGCCGGAGCGCGAGACCTCGACATAGCCGCCGTATTCCTCGATGTAGGCGGCGGCGACGGGGTGGATCTCGCCGGTCTCGGGGTCGCGCACGTCGTCCCAGTCGATGAGAGTGATCCGGTCCTCGCGGGGTGGTCGGTCCGCTGGGAGGATAAGCCCGAGCCGGAGGGAATCGCTGTGGGCATCCTCCGGGAGAGAGAGGTTGAGGTCGGCGAGATCGAAGTCCTTGGTCCACCGTCGGGCGGTCTCGAAGTCGGTTTCGGGGCGGTCGTCGCCGTCGAGGTCCTGGCTCCACTCGACGGGATACGCATGGCCGGTTTGCCACGGCGCAACCGGCCGTTTCCGGTCATGGCCATCGAGGATCCATGCCACCCACCAGTCCCGCGCGGCGATGGTCGGGGGGTAGTCGCCGGCGGCCCCGGCGGCGGTCGTCTCGTCACTGACGGCCGTCCCGTTCCAGTCGTCCCCCGGGGTCTCGGCGAGCCGAACGCCGCCGAAGGCGCCCGCATCCGCCTCTTCGACGAGTGTCCCGTCGTCAATGGCGCTCTCGACCGCGTCGAAACACGCGGCCTCCTCGGCGTCGACGAGGTCGCTGTCGGCGAGGACCTCGGCGACCTGCCCGACCGTGGGGGTCTCGGCGTCGGCCTTGGTGACGGCCCGGGCGAGCAGCTCGGCGTCCAGGTCGAGTGCGTCGGTCATTATTGCGTCACCTCGGCGTAGTCGTCAGGGGTCGGCGGCAGGGTCTCAATTACCACCTGTTGCGACCCGCAGCGGGAACAGCTGATGTCGTCGGGATCGGCCCCCGCGGCGTATACTGACTGAAGGTCGACCTCGTCGCGGTCATGGCACTGACAGAAAACGGCCACCACGGCCGTCACGCCGAGCTGTTGGCGTCGGCGGTGATACTCTCGGGTAAGGTACTGCTCCAACGACGCACACCGACCGCACAGTACGCGGTCCGGGGTCGCCTCTACGTCGTCAAACTTGCTGCGGTGGTGCGGCGGCGCAGGTGGACACTTAGACGGGCGGGTCGGCGGGTCGGCGTCTCCAGTCGGCTCGCCCCCGCAGCGCTCACACCGTTTTTCTTCTCTCTCCACAGGAGGCGCCACGTCGCCGTATTCTGCGAGCCGTCGCTGCGGCCCCGGGTCGGGCGTCTCGTCGGTCATGACGACACCTCCAAGAAATACTTGCGGTGGGTCGGACAGAGTACCCGGACCACACCGTCGTCGCGTTCGACCCGGTCAACGGCGTCTGTCCGTTTGCATCCAAAAGCCGTACAGGCGAGCACGTCGACGGGGGTAGGGGCGGGCGTGCTCATCGCTTCACCTCCGCGCCGTCGCAGTCGGGGCAGGGGCGCCGCGGGAGGCCCCCCGGCGTGGTCGTGGGCCGGAGCTTCGCGCCGCAGTCCGGGCAATATCGGAGTCTCATCGCCGGCCACCTCCAGCGTCGGGGGTCGGGACGCCGAGGGCGTTATAGGTCTCGCGCCACCCGGTCGAGGGCGACGGCTCGGGGCGGTTGGGGGGCTGCTCGTCGCGTCGCGCGTCGTCGTGATCGAGGTCGGACATGGTCGGGTTCCGACCGACTCACCGGCTCCTACTGACGGCTCAGCGTCGTGCGTGAACCGCGGGGAACCGACTTGGGCGAGGAAAGGTGTATGCTTAGGTACGCCTTTCCCTCGTCGTCGGTCTATTACTCCCCTTCGCGCCCCCGGGCATAAACGCGGCGGTCATGTTGGGGTCTGGTTGCCGTCACCGACCCCGGCGTGTCATTACCCCAATGTTCAATGTGGTGCAGTGAAACACTTTGAATTGCTTAGGTGCGCCTTGCCCTCGTCGAAGGGACCAATGTCATACGGCGACGGCGGTCACTTCGGCGGACAAGCCACTCAGAGAACACTACCCGAGAGCGGCCGCGCTCTCCCCCGGGTTATACGTGAGATTTATTTTCTTGGGGGGCATTTATTAGATTGCTTAGGTGCGCCCGCCCCGTCGCCATTTTCACCGAACTGGGGAGCGGCCGCTCTGTCACTCGTCGGCGGTCAGTCGTCCCACCGCCTCAGTGTTCAGCTAACGCGGCCCGGACGGCGTCGTCGCCCGCATACTCCCACTCCCCGTATCCACCTTTCTGAATCCCGGGAATATCGTCGCTCTTGAGGTAGCGATCTATCGCGTTCCACATATCGCGGGCCGTGCTCCACTCCTCCTCGTATCCAGCAAACACGGCGTCTTGTATGTCGCCGGTCGCTGCCGTCCCTTCCTCCCGGAGATACCGGAACGTGTCGACCACCGCGCCCCGCCCGTGGGAGGTCATCGGCGGAATCTCGTTCCGTTCCAGGTAGGCGTGCAACTCGTCGGCCAGGTCCTCATCAGCGTCCGCACGCGGCCGCCGTCGCCGTCGTCAGTCGCGTCGGTGTCACCGCCGGGCGTGGGCATCGGCTCGCTCTCCCGGCCGGCAGCGCCACGCTCGTCGGTCAACGGCACCCACCATACCTTCGCGCGGCCGCCGACCTTCTTGCTCGTCAGCTCGTCCGCGTCCGCCAGGCGGTCGAGGAAGATACGGCTGACACCGACGCCAGCGAGGACAGTATGCGATGTCGCTCTGCCCTCGTCAGCGCTACTGCTTCCTGCTCAAAAAAACAGATAGTGGATTATGCCTCAGGCCCTTCGAAGCGACCGAGCGTCGCGCTGTCGCCACTGTCCGAACTTAAGAAGACGACACGGATGGTGTCGTCATTATCGATGCCTATTTCTGCGGCATCCCCTGCGGAGATTTCTGAGCCGAACGAGGTAGCCGATGCATCAATTGAGGTGTCTCCATCGCTTATTTCAACGTCCGACCTGGCAATTTCGTCTCCACCGTCGTGAGTGATCGTCAGCACTCCCGTTGTGCCCGGGCTCCCACTTTGCGCGAGTGTGGTGTCGTCGCTGTTGCTAGAGACACTTCCGTCGACGCTCTCATCGAAGTCGAATGTGAAACTCGCTTGTGGGGTCGTGTCCGACACCTGATCGCCCAGTCCGAGTACGAACGTCCCGATGACGGCCGCCAGAATCACGGTAATCGCTACCATGAGTATGACGCCTATCACCGGCGACACCGCGTCATCGTCGTTGAGTATGTGTTTCAGTTGCATTGTTTGCGGGTGTGCGCCTGGGACCGGCGTCGCACCCTCACCCGATGGGAGCCCTCGGCAAGCCCGGCTCCCACCTAGGTGAGCGGTGCGTGCTGCCCGGGTCGCACAACATCCTGCAAGCAGGACACGTATATAAACGGCTGTACCGTCCACGCCGGCGCTGAGTATTTAATACCCCATTATGCCGCACACGGCGCATCCATTGCCGCCGTCCTCACGTCTCGAATATTGGGGGTGGCGCCCGTGAGCCGTTCAAATACAGAGGAGGCGACCATGCGTCGGGTGGAATCAGGACCTGTCGCAGACAGCCGACTCCGTAATATCCCGTTAATTATCGAATCGCGCCCCCTGTCGAGAGGGAGAGTCATATCGATATATCAACGTTAGGGCCACCCTCAGCGGCCGATATAACCGTTCGCATTACCGTGGCGACTGGCGCGCACACCGGCCATATTCGGCCACGTCGCTTCCGGCGAGGAATACGCACCGACAGGGCGACCCGGGCAGTAGTGGATGCCCTGTCGGACGAATTTCCCCTCCTCCCGTTGGGCTTGAAACGGCGAGGGGCGAGTAAGTCCAACAGACCAGGCTATAAAAGTGGTTGAGATGAATTACGGCGGCTGAACCAGCCCGTGAGCGCGGGGTTTGGCCTCGCCGATGGCCGGGACCGTTCCGAGCAATTCGACCGCCCGAGGCGTCAGGCGGAGGTGGCCCCCTTCGTCCGCCCGGATTTCGCCCTGCGGTGGGGCGACTGTCTGGAGTAAACGCCGAATCGCATCACTCCTCCCGTCACCGATTTTGAGCTGAATCGGCGTCGCCGGCCGGTCGGCTCGGACGGTCCCGCGCTGGCGCACGATGATCCGAGCGGCATCCAGCCGCAGCGCCCGGGGACAGTCCTCAGCAACCAGCCACGGAGGTAGGGCTGGCGGCCCGGCCTGCTCGACCGGTGCCCCCAGCACGGCTAGCAGGCGCGCCAGCACCGACCCATGCCGGCGGGGCAGCCACTCGGTTCCACTGCGCTCATCGTCGGTGTGGCGCTGGCGCCAGTCCAGTCCGAGGGCCTCTCCCAGGCGCGTGAGATCGCCAGCCGTGCCGTCCGCGACAGAGAACGCCGCCTGCCAGTCGGTTGTGACGATCGTGCCCCCGGCGACGACCCACGCGCACAGTCCGGTCAGCGCGGCGAGCGAGCGGTCGGTCCACTCGTGGTGGAGCCAGCCATGCTCGGTTAGCGTCTCCAGCCCACGCATGGCGTCGGGCCGGCCGTCGTCGTCGACCCAGCTGCGAATCCGGCCCCGAGAGAGGTCTAATGCCGTCGCGACCGCGGCGGATTGCTGAGTCGGGTGCTCAGCCATGTGCGCCCGCACCGTCTCGTACTGGCGGACAAGCGTGGCGGCGTCAGCTTCTCCGGGGGGCTGGTATGTGTTGATAAAGGCGTCACGAACTGCCGCCGCGTCGGTTGGGGCTGAGACGCGGGGAATGGAAGCTCTTGTCACCAGTTCAGTATGACTCTGGCTGATAAAAAATCCACATCACCCGTCGTCGCTCCGGAACCAGCGCGCCCACCGGACGAAGAACGGAGCGTCGGCGGCCCGCTCGCGGTCCTCGACGCGCTCGGCGAGGACATCGACCTTCTCCTCGACCTGCGAGCGGCGGGCGAGTTGCTCCTCAAGTTCGTCAATTCGCGCCTCGCGGCTGTCGAGCCGTTCCTCCAGCCGGGCGATCTCCGCGCGGAGTGCCTGCCGCTCCTCACCGGCCTGTATGAAGTTCCTCACCGCCGCCGACTTTGACTCATACGCGCCGCCGTCACCGGACATCTCGTCGAGAAGGTCACTCTGCTCCTCGGTAATCGTGACTGTGAGTCGGGGCATTGTATGAGCGTTCACCGCCGTATGCAGATCCTCATACACCCGGCCAGCAAGAAGATGCGGCAGACAGACGGCGGACGGACGGCAGACACGGCGTCAGTCGTCGGTCAGCGGCACCCACCATACCTTCGCGCGGCCGCCGACCTTCTTACTCGCCAGCTCGTCCGCGTCGGCCAGCTCATCGAGTCGGTTCAACGCCGTCCGGCGCGAACAGTCGACCCGGTCGGCCACCTCCGTCGCCGTCAGCGGCTCGGCCGGATCCTCCCGCGCCTGGAACGCCGCCAGGACATCGTCGGTAGTCGTCTCGACCGGTCGGCCGCCGTCCGTGGTTCTCGTCGTCATGTTACCCACAACGGCACGAACCATCATAGAACTACCCCACGAAGGTATTAACCGTGCACACGAAGGCAGCAACCACTCTCGCCCACAACGGCGAAAAGTAGAATATGGGCGCCTCACCGCCAAGGGATACCTTTATGATTCTTGCCTACGTGGGTAGTAACAAGTAAGACCGGTCCCTCGGGGCGTCGAAACGCCCGCGGGTAGGGACCGCGGGCCGGTCTTGCTTGGAACCAAGACCATGTCGACGAAACAGACCACCGCACAGGAAGGCACCGACTCTGGATACACGTACCACGTCGAACCGCCCGAGGTCGGCGGGGAACGGTACGCCCGCTGCGAGGGCTGCGGCCGCGAACTGCTCACCTCACTCGGCGGCGCCGCGAAGATCCCGCACGCCGACGGCTGCCCGAACGCCTGACGCGCAACGGCGTCAACCTGTCGGCCGACCCAACAGAACGGGCGGTGTGCCACTCCTTCAGTCGTGTCGGCGTACCGATACCGGAAACGCGAATCGCCACACGGCGGGCGTGTGGTCGTGGCGGTCGCGACGGGGCGTACCCCCACACGGGACGTTACAGCTCATTATCGGCGAGTCTGCGGCCCTCGCGTGCGCGCGCGTAGACCTGTCAAAAGTCACCCCCTGCTGCCCGAATCGCGCTCGTTCATGGGGATTGTTTCCAGAGAGAGGACTGCCACGGTGGCGGTGGCCTTCATGGGATTGTTTTACCAGACCGGCGGCCGCCATGGCCTCGACCGCCCCATGGCCTTAATCGTAAACGGTGATAACAGTAGTACTCCGGTCAGTTACGCGGCGGCCGGTTTGCCGGATACAGAGAACAAGCCCGGGGCTGAGTGGCATTGCACCAAGCCGGGGCGAGTTGTTAGAACTCATCCGCGGCTCGGGGGATTTCCGGAGCGCCTCGCGCGCGTGCGCGCCTGAACCGACAAATTCCAGGACCCGGCAGAGGCGTGGCTGTTCGACCGGGGCGTTCACCGGGGACGGCGGTCGGTCAGCCGGGCGGGTCGGGCGGGGCGGCACCGGGGTCCGCGGCCGCCGACGGGCCGGATCCGACGCCGAACGCGGTTAGTGTCGGCTGTTCCGGCGGGGTCGGTGGCTCCGGGAGCGTGAACCCAGCCGAAACCGCCAACGCCCACGTACTAGTCTCCCATACGCCACCGTTGGCGGTTTCCTCGGGTGTGGTGTCGACGACCGCCGGCTCGGTGCCGAGCCCGGCGAGCGCCCGGTACAGGTGCGCGCCGTGCTCGCCGGCCTCCTCGCGGCACTCGACGAGCTCGGCGTCGGCGTCGACGAGCCGCTTTAGCGTCGTTCGGACGTGTTCTTTCGATACCTCAGCTGCGGCGGCCAGCTCGGCGGCGGTGGCATACTCTCGCTGCTGGAGCGCCTCGACGACGGCCCGCTGTTTCTCGGAGGCGAGCCACTCGACGCCCGGCACCTGGAGGTCGACGTACTCCTCGGGGAGCGCGCCCGAGCGAACGAACACGGTCGCCCCGTCGTCGGGGTCCTCGGGGTTGCGGGCGTAGCGGCCGGCGGATTGTACGAGGTGGTTCTCCCGGACGGTCGCGAGGAACCCGGCGGCGGCGTCGGCGTCGGGGCCGTCGAACCCACGGCCGTGGGCGCGGTGGTCGCCCTCGCCGTCGCACGCCTCGCAGCGGTCGCCCTCGACGTCGCCGGTCCCGTCGCACGTCCCGCACGCGACGCGCTCGGGAGTGGCGTCGAGTTCGCACTCGGCGAGGAGGTCGAGGAGGTGCTCGTCGCCGGGATCCAGCGAGTGGCTCACCATGCCGACGGACTCGCCGGCGAGGTCGTTCCGTGACTTCTCGCTCCCGAACGTGAGCACGTCGGGGTCGTCGGCGCCGTGTGCCTCCAGCAGCTCGCGGTACTCGCTTTCCACGTCTTTCGGAACGACGCCGCTCCGGAGGTCGCCGAACCGGTCGCGGATTGCCTCGACGAGCGCGGCGTCGCCGTCGCGGTCGTAGTACTGCCCGTTCCGGCCTTTCGGTCGCACGGCGTCGCCCACCTGGACCACTCGGAGCCCGCGCTCGAACACGCGCCATAGTCGGCGCGCCTCGGGGTCGAGCACGGGCTCGCGGGTCATGCTGGGGGCGACGTTCCGGCGCCACAGTCGGGTATTCGGGCGGGCGTCAAGCCCGACGACGCTCCGGGCGCCGGAGAAGTCCGGGGTGCTCCGGACCCGGCGAATCTCGTTCGTGTCGTCGAGCACGACCGTCACCCAC
Source organism: uncultured Halobacteriales archaeon (assembly GCA_964478805.1). Classification (GTDB taxonomy): domain Archaea; phylum Halobacteriota; class Halobacteria; order Halobacteriales; family Haloarculaceae; genus Halosegnis. The sequence goes on from CAYZJQ010000051.1 coordinate 10,397, forward strand.
TCGCGATTCCAAAAGTCGTCGTCGCGGGCGTCGTCGTCGAACCGTGGGGGGTGGTGCTTGGTTCGGTGGGTCGCCCGGCCGTTGGCGTCGAACGGATCCGATGGGATGAGCGCCCGGAACACCGCTTGGGCGACCGGCGCGGCGAGGGTGTGGGCGTCGGGCTCCCGGAAGTACCACTCCGTCTCCGGGTCGTACTCCAGCGCCTCGACGCAGGCCATGAAGCGGTCGCGGTTCTCGTAGGTGGCGCGGTTCGGTGGCGTGGCGTGCTCGTTTCCGGGGTCGGCCTTGTCGAACGGGTTGCCGTCGAGGGCGCGGGCGGTGGCGACGAGCTCCTCCCAGGTGTCGGGGCCGGCCTCGGATTCGCCGAGGAACGCCGTCACGGCCCGACGGGCCCGCTCGGTGCCGAGCCCGGCGGCAAAGTTCGGGCGCTCGTCGAGAAACCCGTTCACGTTCTGCCGGAGGCTCGGGACGCGCGCGAACTCGTGGGTCGCGTGGATGATGTCGGCGGTCGGCTCGCCGTCGTCGTCCCGCGGGACGCCGGCCCATTGAGCCCCGGAGTGGCACGCCTGGTCGCGGGGCGAGCACGGGAGTTCCGGGAGCGCTTGGTCGTTCCGGTCGCGAGCCCGGGCGTGGGCGACCGAGAAGGGGATGCCGCGCTCCCGGGTCATGGTGCGGAACCACTCACTCGCGGGCTCACCGTCTATCGTCACCGGCTGCCGGTCCTCGTCAACGTCGGCGACCGTCCCGGGGTCGTGGCGCCCGCCGGCGACGGGGCAGGCCTCGGGGCCGGAGAGGAGACACCGGGAGTCGACGCCCTCGGCGTCGCGGCTCGCGGCGAGGTGCTCGTCGCGGGCGTCGGTCGTTTCGTGGAAGTGAACCACGGGCGCCCCGCCGGTTGCGTCGACCTCGCGCCACGGCGTCGTCGCCGCCTGATACGATTTGCCGGCGCCGGTCGGGGCGTCGACGACGGCCTTCTCGCCGTCTCGCATGAGCCCGCGCACGGTCGCCTGGAGTTCGTCGCGCACCGTCTCGGTGTCGGGCCACTCGACGCCGCGTTTCCGTGCGAACCGGTCGGCTTCGCCATCGTCGAGGGCCTGGAGGCGGGCGAGCGGGAGGACGGCGACGGGGTCGGCGGCGTCGGCCATATCCTCGGGCAAGACCCCATACTCGGCGAGCGTGTCGTGCGAGGGCGCGCCGATTCCCCGCCCGTTCTGGGCCCGTTCGTATGCGTATCGGACTCGGTGCGGCGTCTCATGGCGACAGCCCTGTTCGACGGGCGTCTCGTCAAGATAGGCGCCGCCGAGGTCGTCGATAATCTGCTGTGCTGAGAGTCCGTCAGCCTCTCCGAGTGCGGCCGCGAGCCCCTCCAGTCGCCAGTTCAAGATATGGGCGTAGCCGTCCGCGTTCCCCGCCCCTCGATAGAAGGCTTCGACTACGGCGTGATAGGCGAGTGAACGGTCCTCGGGCTTGCGCGCCCGGAGGTCGGCGAGGTCGGGGCCGTCGTACTCGCCGGTTTCGGGCTCGGGGACCTCACCGCCGTTGCTCCCGTCGCCGCTGCTGCTCCCGCTGTTGGCCTCCCCGCTCTCGGGGTCGTACCGACGGTGGCCGGCATCCTGCTCGGCGTCGGCGTACTCCCGGACCAGCTCGTCGATGCACTCCTGTCCGGGGACGGCATCATCGCCGCCGATGTCGGCCTGGTCGCCGGTCATGGCGACGTGGCGGCCGCCGTCGTATATCTCGACTTGTGGGAGGTCGTCGCCGACGAACGGCTCGTCGTCAATCGGCGCGATGAACTTCCCTCGCTTGCGGAGGCCGCCGATGAGGAACTGGTGAAGCCCCTCGCCGGAGCGCGAGACCTCGACATAGCCGCCGTATTCCTCGATGTAGGCGGCGGCGACGGGGTGGATCTCGCCGGTCTCGGGGTCGCGCACGTCGTCCCAGTCGATGAGAGTGATCCGGTCCTCGCGGGGTGGTCGGTCCGCTGGGAGGATAAGCCCGAGCCGGAGGGAATCGCTGTGGGCATCCTCCGGGAGAGAGAGGTTGAGGTCGGCGAGATCGAAGTCCTTGGTCCACCGTCGGGCGGTCTCGAAGTCGGTTTCGGGGCGGTCGTCGCCGTCGAGGTCCTGGCTCCACTCGACGGGATACGCATGGCCGGTTTGCCACGGCGCAACCGGCCGTTTCCGGTCATGGCCATCGAGGATCCATGCCACCCACCAGTCCCGCGCGGCGATGGTCGGGGGGTAGTCGCCGGCGGCCCCGGCGGCGGTCGTCTCGTCACTGACGGCCGTCCCGTTCCAGTCGTCCCCCGGGGTCTCGGCGAGCCGAACGCCGCCGAAGGCGCCCGCATCCGCCTCTTCGACGAGTGTCCCGTCGTCAATGGCGCTCTCGACCGCGTCGAAACACGCGGCCTCCTCGGCGTCGACGAGGTCGCTGTCGGCGAGGACCTCGGCGACCTGCCCGACCGTGGGTGTCTCGGCGTCGGCCTTGGCGACGGCACGGGCGAGCAGCTCGGCGTCTGGGAGAGTGTGGTTACTCATTAGAAACACCTCGCAGTCGCGCGACGGCGTCCTCTAGCGGCTCCCGAACGTCGAGGTCGGAAAGTCGGCCCTTGATTCGTTTTTCCCGCGCGGCCCTCACGTCCTCCCGGCGGTCGCCCGGATCCTCGCCGAGGTAGCTCTCGACGGTTTCGCGGAACAGTTGACGCCCGGCGTTGGGATTCGTAACTAACGCGTTTGCCTCAACTTTCCGCGCCCCGTGGCTCTCCAACCACTCTTGTACGTGGTCGTGGTGGTGGTGGTCGTGGGTCGGGTCGGCGAGGTCCTTCCCCCCGGACGTTTCGAGGTTATCAACCCACGGCAGTCCGTGGGTTTGGATGAACTCGTGATTGAGTCCGAACCGGTCGACGACCAGCCCGTTCGTCTCGGGGGTCCACCCTTCGATATACGTGTTCGTCCCAGGGACGGGTATTTTCGCGTCTTCCAGATCGGCGAGATTCTCCCGGAGGTGGTCACTCATCAGTTTCCCGACGGGGTCGAAATCACCACAGTACAAGAGAACGGGGCGTTTTCCGCGCTCGGCCCACTTGTAGAACCGCCCGGCGAGATACCCACGTTGATTGAGCGAACTCCAGCCTTTGGAGGTCGCTATCGGGATATTGTACTCGGCACACACCGGAGCGAACACTTCCCGAAGATCGACCTTCTCAACGAGGGCTTGGATAAAGTACTCTTGCGGCTCCCAAAACGACGGGTCCACACCTTCCGCCGATAAAATAGCGTCCAGGTGCGATTTTAGATACTGGTCGGCGGTCGGAGCGTGGCCGGTCGGGGTGTGTTTGAACGCCCGCGCGTCGTCCTGGGCGGTGAAATCCAGCGGGAGATGCCCCTTCTCCCGGCATTTATTCACCGTTCGTTCGGCGTAATCGAACTGGTTTTTCGTAATGACGCCCGCGTTCTCTAACGCGTAGGCCCACCCGCGGGCAGACATATCAAATCCGGTTTGATTGTCCACCCGCTGGAGGTCCTCGGCGAATTGCTTTAGCGCCCGGCGGTATTCCTTCGACGGCCGCCCACGGCCGGGGTTTTCCGGGAGCCGGACATCGGCCAGCTCCGGGGCGTGTGCGGCGCCGCCGCCCTCGACCGTCGTCCGGCTCATGACGACACCTCCAAGAAGTACTTTCGATGGGTCGGACACAGCACCCGGACCACACCGTCGTCGCGTTTGACCCGGTCGACGGCGTCAGTTCGTTTACAACCGAGTGCCGTGCAAGCGAGGGCGTCGGCAGGGGCGGGCGTGCTCATCGCTTCACCTCCGCGCCGTCGCAGTCGGGGCAGGCGCGCCGCGGGAGGCCGCCCGGCGTGGTCGTGGGCCGGAGCTTCGCGCCGCAGTCCGGGCAGTGGCGGAGTCTCATCGCCGGCCACCTCCAGCGTCGGGGGTCGGGACGCCGAGGGCCCGATAGGTCGCCCGCCACCCGCTCGAGGGCGACGGCTCGGGGCGGTTAGTTGGCTGCTCGTCGCGGGCGTCGTCGTCGTGATCGTGGTCGGACATGGTCGGTCCCGACCGACTCACCGGTTCCTACGGCGTCGTACGTGCAACCGCGGGGAACCGACTTGAGCAAGGAAGGCGTATGCTTGGTACGTCCGTCCTCGCTGCCGGCCTTATTTCTCCACTCTCTTTCAGTCCCCATAAGCGCGGTGGTCAGGGGGGTGAATCTGGTTTGCCGTCACCGGCCCGGTGTGTCATTACCCCAATGTTCAATGTGGTGAAGTGCAACACTCTGAATTGCTTGGTACGTCCGTCCTCGTCAAAGGGCTAAATGCCGTAACGACGGCAGTCACTTTGACAGGCGGCTACTTCGGAGAACACTACCCGAGAGCGGCCGCTCTCCCTCGGAGAGTTATGCGTGTGGTTTATATTCTTGGGGAGTATTTATTAGATTGCTTAGTGCGTCCGTCCCGCCATTTTCAACGAACTGGGGAGCGGCCGCTCTGTCACTCGTCGGCGGTCAGTCGTCCCACCGCCTCAGTGTTCAGCTAACGCGGCCCGGACGGCGTCGTCGCCCGCATACTCCCACTCCCCGTATCCACCTTTCTGAATCCCGGGAATATCGTCGCTCTTGAGGTAGCGATCTATCGCGTTCCACATATCGCGGGCCGTGCTCCACTCCTCCTCGTATCCAGCAAACACGGCGTCTTGTATGTCGCCGGTCGCTGCCGTCCCTTCCTCCCGGAGATACCGGAACGTGTCGACCACCGCGCCCCGCCCGTGGGAGGTCATCGGCGGAATCTCGTTCCGTTCCAGGTAGGCGTGCAACTCGTCGGCCAGGTCCTCATCAGCGTCCGCACGCGGCCGCCGTCGCCGTCGTCAGTCGCGTCGGTGTCACCGCCGGGCGTGGGCATCGGCTCGCTCTCCCGGCCGGCAGCGCCACGCTCGTCGGTCAACGGCACCCACCATACCTTCGCGCGGCCGCCGACCTTCTTGCTCGTCAGCTCGTCCGCGTCCGCCAGGCGGTCGAGGAAGATACGGCTGACACCGACGCCAGCGAGGACAGTATGCGATGTCGCTCTGCCCTCGTCAGCGCTACTGCTTCCTGCTCAAAAAAACAGATAGTGGATTATGCCTCAGGCCCTTCGAAGCGACCGAGCGTCGCGCTGTCGCCACTGTCCGAACTTAAGAAGACGACACGGATGGTGTCGTCATTATCGATGCCTATTTCTGCGGCATCCCCTGCGGAGATTTCTGAGCCGAACGAGGTAGCCGATGCATCAATTGAGGTGTCTCCATCGCTTATTTCAACGTCCGACCTGGCAATTTCGTCTCCACCGTCGTGAGTGATCGTCAGCACTCCCGTTGTGCCCGGGCTCCCACTTTGCGCGAGTGTGGTGTCGTCGCTGTTGCTAGAGACACTTCCGTCGACGCTCTCATCGAAGTCGAATGTGAAACTCGCTTGTGGGGTCGTGTCCGACACCTGATCGCCCAGTCCGAGTACGAACGTCCCGATGACGGCCGCCAGAATCACGGTAATCGCTACCATGAGTATGACGCCTATCACCGGCGACACCGCGTCATCGTCGTTGAGTATGTGTTTCAGTTGCATTGTTTGCGGGTGTGCGCCTGGGACCGGCGTCGCACCCTCACCCGATGGGAGCCCTCGGCAAGCCCGGCTCCCACCTAGGTGAGCGGTGCGTGCTGCCCGGGTCGCACAACATCCTGCAAGCAGGACACGTATATAAACGGCTGTACCGTCCACGCCGGCGCTGAGTATTTAATACCCCATTATGCCGCACACGGCGCATCCATTGCCGCCGTCCTCACGTCTCGAATATTGGGGGTGGCGCCCGTGAGCCGTTCAAATACAGAGGAGGCGACCATGCGTCGGGTGGAATCAGGACCTGTCGCAGACAGCCGACTCCGTAATATCCCGTTAATTATCGAATCGCGCCCCCTGTCGAGAGGGAGAGTCATATCGATATATCAACGTTAGGGCCACCCTCAGCGGCCGATATAACCGTTCGCATTACCGTGGCGACTGGCGCGCACACCGGCCATATTCGGCCACGTCGCTTCCGGCGAGGAATACGCACCGACAGGGCGACCCGGGCAGTAGTGGATGCCCTGTCGGACGAATTTCCCCTCCTCCCGTTGGGCTTGAAACGGCGAGGGGCGAGTAAGTCCAACAGACCAGGCTATAAAAGTGGTTGAGATGAATTACGGCGGCTGAACCAGCCCGTGAGCGCGGGGTTTGGCCTCGCCGATGGCCGGGACCGTTCCGAGCAATTCGACCGCCCGAGGCGTCAGGCGGAGGTGGCCCCCTTCGTCCGCCCGGATTTCGCCCTGCGGTGGGGCGACTGTCTGGAGTAAACGCCGAATCGCATCACTCCTCCCGTCACCGATTTTGAGCTGAATCGGCGTCGCCGGCCGGTCGGCTCGGACGGTCCCGCGCTGGCGCACGATGATCCGAGCGGCATCCAGCCGCAGCGCCCGGGGACAGTCCTCAGCAACCAGCCACGGAGGTAGGGCTGGCGGCCCGGCCTGCTCGACCGGTGCCCCCAGCACGGCTAGCAGGCGCGCCAGCACCGACCCATGCCGGCGGGGCAGCCACTCGGTTCCACTGCGCTCATCGTCGGTGTGGCGCTGGCGCCAGTCCAGTCCGAGGGCCTCTCCCAGGCGCGTGAGATCGCCAGCCGTGCCGTCCGCGACAGAGAACGCCGCCTGCCAGTCGGTTGTGACGATCGTGCCCCCGGCGACGACCCACGCGCACAGTCCGGTCAGCGCGGCGAGCGAGCGGTCGGTCCACTCGTGGTGGAGCCAGCCATGCTCGGTTAGCGTCTCCAGCCCACGCATGGCGTCGGGCCGGCCGTCGTCGTCGACCCAGCTGCGAATCCGGCCCCGAGAGAGGTCTAATGCCGTCGCGACCGCGGCGGATTGCTGAGTCGGGTGCTCAGCCATGTGCGCCCGCACCGTCTCGTACTGGCGGACAAGCGTGGCGGCGTCAGCTTCTCCGGGGGGCTGGTATGTGTTGATAAAGGCGTCACGAACTGCCGCCGCGTCGGTTGGGGCTGAGACGCGGGGAATGGAAGCTCTTGTCACCAGTTCAGTATGACTCTGGCTGATAAAAAATCCACATCACCCGTCGTCGCTCCGGAACCAGCGCGCCCACCGGACGAAGAACGGAGCGTCGGCGGCCCGCTCGCGGTCCTCGACGCGCTCGGCGAGGACATCGACCTTCTCCTCGACCTGCGAGCGGCGGGCGAGTTGCTCCTCAAGTTCGTCAATTCGCGCCTCGCGGCTGTCGAGCCGTTCCTCCAGCCGGGCGATCTCCGCGCGGAGTGCCTGCCGCTCCTCACCGGCCTGTATGAAGTTCCTCACCGCCGCCGACTTTGACTCATACGCGCCGCCGTCACCGGACATCTCGTCGAGAAGGTCACTCT
>CAYZJQ010000052.1:0-17628 GCA_964478805.1 uncultured Halobacteriales archaeon
CTTCACCTCCGTGCGGTTCGCGGATTCGAGCGTCTCCGCCGCGATGCGCCCTTCCTCGTCGATCTCGTCGGCGGGAACGATCGAGAGGTTCGCGTCGATGCGCAAGGAGCCATCTCGGGCGGCGTCGAACACGCCGAGATACTCGAGCACCTCTTCGAGCTTGGCGAGGAACTGCCGCACTTCACCCGCCCCGCGGAACTCCGGAGCGGTGACGATCTCCATCAGCGGCGTCCCGGCGCGGTTGTAGTCGACGAGGGTGTAATCGGCGGTGTCGATGCTGCCACCGGCGTGCTGGAGGCTGCCAGGGTCTTCCTCAAGATGGGCCCGCTGGATAGTGACCGTCCGTTCGGTGCCGTTAACACGGAAGGCGAGTTCACCGTCGGCACACACCGGCGCGTCGTACTGGGTGATCTGGAAATTCTTCGGCAGGTCGGGATAGTAGTAGTTCTTGCGGTGGAACCGCGTCTCTTCAGGGATGTCGGCGTCAATGGCCTTCCCCACCTTCACAGCCGCCTCGACGGCCGCCTCATTGAGCACGGGCAGCGCGCCGGGCAGGCCGAGACAGGTCGGACAGGTGCGCGTGTTTGGCCCCTCACCGTCGCTCGCGTCCGTCGAACAGCCACAGAAGATCTTCGTGTCCGTCTCCAACTGGACGTGGACCTCAAGTCCGATGACGGCAGAGAGGTCGCGCTCGGCGGTCTGTGCGGTCATTACGCGAATGTGCGGGGCCGTCGGCTTTAGCGTAACGGACGGGCGGGAGTGCCTGTCGGGCGTCCGTCGTGGGCCCGGCCAAACCGCCGCCAGGTGAGGCGTGTGCGACCCGTCGCTGTCCTGTCAGGTCGAGTGTGAATGTCTGACGCAGTTTTAAGTCCATCGGGGCGGGGTATCGTGGTATGACCGGTAACCGGGTCGAGGAACTCGAACAGCAGGTGAACGAGCTGCGCGCTACCGTCTCTGGACTCACCGACGAGCTCGTCGAGACGAAGGAGCGCCTGCGCGAGATGGAAGAACACGTCGGCCCGGACCTCGACGATATCGTCGAGGGAAGCGCAAACAGGCGGAGCCCCGACGCCCCCGCCGACCAACGGAAAGTCGAAGAGGCCGTCTCGGGAAGCGAATCGGCCGACGAGGCTAAAAGCGACGAGGCAGAACCTGAAGAGGAGAGCGCCGGTTCGGACGATATCATCGTCGCGTAACCGGGGTCCCCACGAGCGCCCCACATGTACATTAAAGAGCTCGTACTGGACGATTTCAAGAGCTTCGGCCGTAAGACCCGCATTCCCTTCTACGAGGACTTCACGACCATCAGCGGCCCGAATGGGTCGGGGAAGTCGAACATCATCGACTCCGTCCTCTTCGCGCTGGGGCTGGCACGTACGTCGGGTATCCGTGCCGAGAAGCTCACCGACCTCATTTACGATCCCGGCCACGATGACGAGGACGGCTTCGCCGGCGAGCGCGAGGCCGCCGTTGAGGTCGTCCTCGCGAACGAGGACGGCACCCTGACGCGCGAGCAGGTGGTGTCGGCCGCAGGCACCGAAGACGTCGGCGATATCGACGAAATCACCGTCCGTCGCCGCGTCAAACAGACCGACGAGGACACCTACTACTCCTACTACTACCTGAACGGCCGCTCCGTCAACCTCGGAGACATCCGTGACCTGCTCGCACAGGCCGGCGTCACCCCGGAGGGGTACAACGTCGTGATGCAGGGCGACGTGACGGAGATCATCACGATGTCGCCGTACGCGCGCCGGGGCATTATCGACGAAATCGCTGGCGTCGCCGAGTTCGACGCCAAGAAGGAGGATGCTTTCGAGGAGCTGGAAACGGTCCAAGAGCGCGTCGACGAGGCCGAACTCCGCATCGAGGAGAAGGAAGCTCGGCTCGAACAGCTCGAGGACGAACGCGAGACTGCGCTCAAATATCAAGAGCTACGCGACGACAAACGCGAGTACGAGGGCTACCTGAAGGCCGCCGAACTCGAGGACAAACGCGAGGAACTCGAAGAGAACTGCGAGGCTATCGAGGCGCTCGAGACCGACCTGGCTGACCTGCGCCGCGAGCTGGACGAGCGCCAGGGCAAAGTCACCCGGCTTGAGGAGGACCTCGCGGACCTCAACCACGAGATCGAGCGGAAGGGCGAGGACGAACAGCTCGAGCTCAAACGCGAGATCGAGGAGCTGAAAGGCGAGATCGGTCGCTTCGAGGATAAAATCGAGACGCAGGAGGAACGTATCGAAGAAGCCGAGAACAGCCGCTCGCAGGCGTTCGTCCAGGTCGACCGCAAGCAGGAGACCGTCGAGGAACTCGAGGCCGATATCCGCGACAAAAAGGTGAAGAAAGCCTCGCTGAAGGCCGACGCCGAGGAGAAGCGCGCAGACCTCGACGAGGTAGAAGCCGAGATCGCCGACCTCGACACGGAGTACGAGGAGCTGCGCGACGGCATCGAACAGCGGCGGGCCAAACTGGACGAACTCCGCGATGAAAAAAACGAGCTCCAGCGCGAGCAGGACCGTCTGCTCGACGAGGCGCGCCGGCGATCGACCGAGCAACGCGAGAAGAAAGAGCAGATCGAGACCGCCGAGAGCCAACTCCCCGACGTCGAAGCCGAGAAGTCCGATCTTGAGGCCGAACTAGAGAAGGCGGAGGCGAACCTCGAGACCATCTCCGAGGTGGCTGAGGACCTGAAGGCCGAGAAGGCGTCGCTCCAAGACGACCTCGACGACCTCGAAGATTCGATCGCAGCCAAACAGCAGGAGTACGCCGAGCTTGAGGCCCGCGCCGGCGAGTCGGGCGATTCCTCGTTCGGTCGGGCGGTCTCGACCGTGTTGAACGGCGGGCTCGACGGCGTCCACGGCGCGGTCGCCCAACTGGGGTCAGTCGCGCCGGAGTACGCAGAAGCGTGTGAAACCGCCGCGGGCGGCCGGATGGCCAACGTCGTCGTTGACGACGACTCGGTCGGCCAGCGCTGTATCGAGTACCTCAAATCGCGGAACGCCGGCCGCGCGACCTTTCTCCCGATGACGGAGATGCGGATGCGATCGGTGCCCTCGCGTCCGTCGCTGCCGGGCGTTGTCGACTTCGCGTACAACCTCGTGAACTTCGACGCCGAGTATGCCGAGCTGTTCTCATACGTACTCGGCGACACGCTCGTCGTCGAGGACATGGAGACGGCTCGTGACCTGATGGGCGACTTCCGGCTGGTCACGCTCGACGGTGACTTAGTCGAGAAGTCGGGCGCGATGACCGGTGGCTCCACGTCAGGGTCGCGATACTCCTTCGAGAAGGGCGGCGAGGGCCAACTCCAGCGGGTCGCCGAACAGATCCAGGACCTGGAGGACGAACGGGCTTCACTTAAAGACGACATCCGGGACGTGGACGACCGTCTCGAGGACGCCCGCGACCGCAAGAGTGACGCCGCTGACAAGGTGCGCGATATCGAGGCGTCACTCGAGCGCAAGACCGCGGAGATCGAGTCTATCGAGGCCGAAATCGCGGAGCTCGAGTCGGATCTCGCGGCCATCGAGACGGAGCGCGAGGAGACGCAGGCGGAGATGGAGTCGGTCGAGAGCGACATCGCCGCGAAGGAGGCCGAGATCGAGACGCTCGAAGCCGAGGTCGATGAACTCCAAGCCGAACTCGAGGACTCGGAGGTGCGCGAGCTGAACGAGCGTGCCGAGGCTATCCGCGAGGAGATCACCGACCTCGAGCGCCGGATGGACCAGCTCGACAGCGACCTCAACGAACTCGGCCTTGAGAAGCAGTACGCCGAGGACGCCATCGAGGAGCTTCACGAGACTATCGAGGCGGCTCAGAATAAGAAGGCGGACGCCCAAGAGCAGATTGCGGCGTTCGAGGCCGAGATCGAGGAGCACGAGGCCGAACTGGAGACCAAACACGAGGCCGTCGCCGAACTCGAGGCAGAGCTGACGGAGCTGAAAGACGAGCGCGAACAGCTCCGCGAGGAGGTTCGCGAGGCGAAGGACGCCCGCGACGAGCAGCGCGACGCGGTGCGGGAGGCCGAGACTGAGCTGGAGGACCTCGAGAGCGCGGTCGGCCGGCTCGAGTGGGAGGTCGACGAGCTCGCGTCGCAGGTCGGCGAGTACGACGCCGAGGCCATCCCAGACCTGTCGAGCGTGAAGGGTCAGATCACGAAACTCGAGAACCGGATGGAAGAGCTTGAGCCCGTCAACATGCTCGCAATCGACGAGTACGACGAGGTCGAGGCGGAACTCGACGACCTCACCGACAAGCGCGAGACGCTCCAGGACGAGGCCGACGGTATCCGCGAGCGCATCGCCGAGTTCGAGTCGAAAAAGAAAGCGACGTTTATGGAGGCGTATGAGGGAATCAATGAGGAGTTCCGCGACATCTTCGCGCGGCTGTCGGACGGCTCCGGCGAACTCGTCCTCGAGAACCCCGACGACCCGTTCGACGGCGGGATGACGATGAAAGCGCAGCCGGGGGACAAACCCGTGCAACGGCTGGACGCGATGAGTGGCGGCGAGAAGTCGCTGACCGCACTCGCATTCATCTTCGCCATCCAGCGGTACAACCCTGCGCCCTTCTACGCGCTCGACGAGGTGGACGCGTTCCTCGACGCCGCCAACGCCGAGATGGTCGGCGAGATGGTCGACGATCTCGCGGGCGACGCGCAGTTCGTCGTCGTCTCGCACCGCTCCGCGCTGTTGGAACGGTCGGAGCGGGCTATCGGCGTGACGATGCTCGACAGCAACGTTTCTGCGGTTACCGGTATCGACCTGAGCAACGAGGGGGTGCCCGCCGACGACTGATCATGAGCGACGACGACATTCCATTGGAGATCGCGGGCCACGAAGCTGAGAAGCGCCGACGCGAGGATGACGCTGGCGATGGTGACGAGGAGGTGGATGTCCTCTCGGAGTTCGACATCTCCGAACCAGGCGCCGAGAATGATGAGGTCGAGCCTGTCGAACTCTTGGTCCAACTCGCGAAGGACGGCGAAATCGAGCCGTGGGACATCGATATCGTCACCGTCACCGATGCCTTTCTCGACCGACTGGACGATGCCGACCTCCGGGCCGGCGGGCGAGCGCTGTTCTACGCCTCGGTTCTGTTGCGGATGAAGTCGGACGCGATGCTTGAGGACGACGAATCCGAGGCGTTCGAGGAGGAAGCCTGGGACGCCTCGATGGACGACGAGAACCCTGACCCGTTCGCCGCGCTCGAACGCGAGATCGACCGCCGGCTCGAACGCAAACACGCCCGTGGGACACCACAGACCCTCGACGAGCTCGTTCGTGAACTCCGCGAGCGCGAACGGGAGACGGCCTGGAAGGAGTCGCGCAGCTACGACACCTCCGACTCCCCGGCGGGGTACGCCCGCGGCACGCAGACGCTCGACTACCGGAGCGGCGACGACTTTCGGATGGACGACGAGCCACGGGAGGCCGATGCCCTCGGGACGGCCCACGACGAGCATATGGAGGATATCATCTCCGATGTGTATCTCGCCTGTCAGCGCCACTACGACAAGGGCCGCGACGAGGTGTTGTACGCCGAGATCGAAGACGCGGGCGGCTCACGGGTCGACACGTTCCTCGGGCTGCTCTTTCTTGCACACCGCGGGCAAGTCCGGCTCCAACAGGACGAGCTGTTCGGTGACTTGTGGGTGCGCGATCCCGCGGCCGTGAGCGAGGGCGCTGAGGCGCTCGCGGACGGCGGCGCTCCCGGAGCAGACGACTGATACTATCTCCCTACTCAACGATCGAACGTCAGTGCTGTCCGCTCGCCGACAGCTCCGACCGCCAGCGCGTACGCGTGGAGCGTCGGTAACACACTGCCAGCCCCATCGTTGAACGCCACGAAGTGGTCGCCGAGCGCGTCGACTACCGCCGAATCAAATCCGGCCGCCGCCAGCTCCGTCGGCGTGAGGGCGGGCGCGACTGGTAGGCCGCGGACGAACGCGTCCACGAACCCGTCAGCCGCGTCCACCGCGGCCCGGTACCGTCCCGACGCGAACGCGGGTTTGACCCGATCCCACAGCGCCTCAAACGCGGTGGGCCACTGGGCGAGACACCGGTGAATCGAGGGAAGCATTGGCCCGAGGGCGTGGTGGTCGCGCACGGCGGCGACCGTCTCCGGCGCGGCGTCGGCCGCGGTGGCCATCCCGGCGAGCGTCACTCGCCGCCCACGATTGGTGTCGAGCCACTCGGGGAACGGCGCGGTCGCCGCGCGGCTGCTCGTTGAGTCGGTCGCCACGTCGCCGCCGTTGAGCAGCCGGTCACAGAGTTCGAACGCGACGGCTAGCCGGGGCGCGACGACGTCGAACGTTGCGAGTTGACCGCGCAGTTCCGTCGCGGCCTCGGGCGTGATGCCGAGTGTTGCAACTCCGAGCGGCCCGTCGGTCGCGGCCTCGACGCCCGAGCAAACGGTGTCGCGGTAGGCAACGGAGAACGCCGCGAACCGCCGGGTCTCGAAGACCGGCTTCAGCCGTGTCCAGACGTCTGCAAACAGCTCGGGATTGTGGGCCATCGGCACCCGCCACACCGAGTTGACGACCGGCGCCCGGAGCGTCCGCTCAATGTCGTCGTAGACGCCCGCACGCCAGCCGGTCGCCTCGTGCCGGTACAGTTGGACGGTGGGGTCCATGTGGTGCCCACCGACTGCCGACCGAAAAGTCTAGAGGTAGTCACCGACAAGTAAATCCACGCGCTGACGGACTGCCTCCGGGATCGCTTCGGCGGGGGTGTTGATCGACCCTTCGAGCGCGTGGCCGCAGTCACAGGCCCGCTCGTCGGGCAGTGACTCAATGGCTCGGCGGACGGTCGCCTTGATCGCGTCCTCGTTGGCGGCGGCGTTGTCGAGCACCTCTTGGAGCGTCACCTCGCTGTCGGCTTTCCAGACGTCGTAGTCGGTGACACCGGCGACGGTCGCGTAACAGAGTTCGGCCTCGCGGGCCAGTTTCGCCTCCGGGATGGCCGTCATCCCGACGACGTCAAACCCCGACGCGCGGTAGTGTTCCGACTCCGCCCGCGTCGAGTACTGCGGCCCCTCGATGCAAACGTAGGTGCCGTCCTCGGTGACGTCCGCGTCGGCGGCGGCCCGGGCGCTGTCGGCGAGGTGGGACTTCATGTGTGGACAGTACGGCTCCGCAAAGGGCATGTGGACGACACACCCCTCGTCGAAGAAGGTGTACGCGCGGTGGCGGGTCCGGTCGAAGGTCTGGTCCGGCACCACGAGCGTCCGCGGCGGGAGGTCCTCGCGAAGCGACCCGACGGCGTTCGAGGCGAGCACGCGCTTGACGCCGAGCGCCTTCAGCGCGTAGACGTTGGCACGGTACGGCGCGGTCGTCGGCGAATACTGGTGGTCGCGGCCGTGGCGGGGCAGGAAGGCCACCTCGGTGCCGTCGGGCATCGCCCCGACGGTCACGGGCGCGGCGGGGTCGCCGTACGGCGTCGTCACGTCGCGCTCGTCAGTGTCTTCGAGCGGGAGCGAGTCGTAGATCCCGGAACCGCCGATGAAGCCGATCATACGCCGCGTTGGCCGGCCCCCGGCAAAAACGACCCGACCTGCGGCGGCCGCCGATCACCCGACCCATAGCCACGCGGCCAGCTGACTGACGGCGAGGACGACCATCGCCGCCACGGTTGGGAACGGGTCCTCGTTCCGGGCGAACGTGGCGGCACCCCACAACAGGAACGGGAACGCGGCGAGACTCGCCAGCGCGACAGGCAGCGGGAGAACCGGTCCCGCGAGCAGCACGAGCGACGCGACCGCGAGAACCGCCGTCGCGAGGTAGAGACCGCGTAGCCGCCGCTGCGAGAGCCGCACTGGAAGAGTGTCTTTCCCGACGGCGGCGTCGGCCCGCCGGTCCGGCCACTGGGTTGCAAGCAGGTTACAGAACACGACCAGGGAGAACGGCACCACCGCGAGACATACCGTGAGGTCGAACGGGCCGACGACGGCCGCGCCGTAGTGGGGCAACACCACACCACCGAGCAGGCTGTTGTCGAGTTCGCCCAGGCCGCGCCGCGAGAGCGCCGGCCCGACGCTGTACCCCCCACCAAGTATGGTGATTCCCGCCAGTAGCGCGACGGCGACGGTATCGAGCAGGCCGACCGCGAGCGCGACGACCGCCACCAGCCCCGCGGCGGCGACGGCGCCGACGCTCGCCCGGCCCAACAGCGCCGGTGGGAGTCCCGTCGCACGTAGCGCCCCGGAGCCACCGGAGAACGGCGTCGGCGTCGTCAGCCGGTCCGTCTCGTGGTCGGCGTACTCGTTGGCGTAGTGGACCGCGACGGCTGCGGGAAGCAGTGCGGCCAGCCCGACCGCGACGGTCGCCGGGTCAACGCGCGCCCCGTAGCCGCGCGCGACGGCGACGCCGAGTGCGTACACCCCGATGATGAGCAGCAGCTGGTCGGGCCGGCTCGCGGTCCACAGCGCCCACAGTCGGTCGCCCTCGCGGTTCACACGTCCTTCGTTTCCGTCGCTGCTTGCAGGCGTGGGGGGCTCGTTTACAGGCCGCACGGTCTCCCGTTCGCTGTGTGCCCCTGTGTGCCTCGCCTGCGCGTCGCTCGCACGATCTCCATCCCCAGCGCTCGCTCGTGTTGAGGTCTCTCCCTGGTTGTCCTCGCGGGTCACCGCTCGCCCTCCAGGCGGGTCACACCAGCCGCCACTCTCCCTGGCCCGCGGGTTCGACTACCTCGCGTCGCTCCATCTCCGAGAGCACCTCACCGAGCCGGCCGGGCTGGGCAATCTCCATCTCGATACGCTCGATTTCGTGGTACCGCGAGAGGAGGTGCCGGATGTCCTCGCGGGTGAACGTCCCGGCGTCGGCCCGCTCCATCACGCCCTCGGTAAGCTCAATCATGTCCTCGATGAAGTTCCACGGGTAGACGATCCAGGCCCACTCGTCGAGCCGCTCGCCGACGAAGTCCGGCTCGAACGAACTGGTCCCGAGCAGCTGGAGTGTCGCCGTGCGCACCTCGCCAGGCTCGCGGTCGGTGACGTACTCGTGGGCTCGTGAGATGCTGCCGCCCGTATCCGCGATGTCGTCGATGATGAGCACGTCTTTCCCCGCGACCGACCCCTCGGGCATCGGGTAGCGCACCTGTGGGTCGCCGCTCTTCTGTGCCGTCCCGACGTAGTGTTCCATCTTCAGGCTCGTCAGGTCGTCCAGCCCGAGGAAGTCACAGAGACACCGGCCTGCGAACCATCCCCCTCGCGCGAGGGCCACGACCACGTCCGGCTCGAACTCGGCCGCTTTCACGCCGTTGGCCACCGTCCGGCACAGGTCGTAGATGTAGTCCCAGTTGGTGATCGTACACTTGAACTCGTCCGGGAGATCGCTCATATCCCCGCGTGCGGTCCGCGGTGGGTTAAAGGGTGTCAGTCCGACCGGACGCAGCCCGCTCGAGTTTTTGTTCTCGGGCCGCCACGATCGAGCGTGAACCTCGATGCCCTTGACCATGACCGGTACACCGAGCGAGCGCTGGAGTTGGCCCGCGAGGCGGCTGCCCGCGGCGACGAGCCGTTCGGCTCGCTGCTCGTTCAGAACGGCGAGATCGTCGCGGAGGCGAGAAACGCCGTCACGACCGAGGACGACCTTCGCCGCCACCCGGAACTCGACCTCGCGTACCGTGCGGCCCGCGAGTACGATGCAGTGACGCGCGGCGAGACGGTGATGTACACGAGCACGGAGCCATGCCCGATGTGCGCTGGCGGTATCGCCATCGCTGACCTCGGCGCGGTCGTCTACTCGGTGTCGGCCGCCCGACTCGGCGAGTTGCTCGATGGGTCTGTCGGTGTCCCCTGCGGCGAGATTTTCGAGCGACGAGGCGCAGGCACTGAGTCGGTCGGCCCGGTCCTGCCGGAAGCCGGTGAGGCAGTCCATCGCGACTACTGGCCGTCACTCGGCGACGACTGAGCCCGTGTGGAGCGCCGAGCCTGGCGACACCCTTTCAATACCCGTCGCCCACGTCGCGGTATGGACAAACGCCGTGCGCTACTCGTCGACGCATTTACACAGGAGCCGCTGACCGGCAACGCCGCGGGGGTCGTCCCAGAAGCCGACGGGCTTTCGGAACCACAGATGCAAGCAGTCGCTCGGGAACTCGGCGCCTCCGAGACAGCGTTCCTCCAGTCCCATGAGGCGATGGACCGTCGGATTCGGTATTTCACTCCGACACAGGAGGTCGACCTCTGTGGGCACGCGACGGTCGCGAGCGGCGCGTTACTTGCACGCGAGGAGCTCGACGACGGCACCTACTCGTTTGAGACGAATACCGGCCCCATCGAGGTGGCGCTCGACGGGGAGACCGTGTGGATGACCCAGAACGCTCCGGAGATTCGCGAGATCGATCTCGACTACGAGCGGGTGGCCTCGGCACTAGGGGTCCGCGAGACGGCGCTGTCGGGGCTTGGCGCCGATCTCCCGCTCGCGCGGGCCTCTACGGGGCTGCCGTTCCTGATGGTGCCCGTCGAGTATCTCTCCGACCTCAGCGGGATGACTCCTGATATGGATGCGCTCGAGCGGCTGAGTGACGAGCACGACTGCACGGGCGTGTACACGTTCACGTTCGACACGCTGGAGGCGGAGTCGACGCTGCATGCCCGGATGTTCGCCCCCGGTGCGGGCGTCCCGGAGGACCCTGTTACCGGGACGGCGTCGGGGGCCTGCGGCGCGTATCTCGACCGGTTCGGTGCGTTCGACCCGACGCCAGCCGAACTCCGGTTCGAGCAAGGCCACTTCCTTGACCGTCATGGGATCGTCCGGGTTGAGGCGAGCGACGCGACGGCCCACGGCATGGTCAGAGTGGGCGGCACTGCAGCGGTCGCGTTCGACGGTGAACTCGTCGTCCCCGAGCGCGAGGCCGATGACATCGTTGAGGCGTGAGATTGCAACTCGGCTCCGAGTACCGATTTCTGGGCGAAAATAGCCGAGTCGAACGACTTACAGTGTCGCCATCGGAACTCATCTGCAATGACAACGCACGCGGGCCGTCCAGTTCGCTGGCTGGACGACATCGGCTCCGCCGACATCGGCTCCGTCGGAGGCAAGGGTGCGTCGCTCGGCGAGATGACGGCTGCGGGCCTACCGGTCCCGCCGGGGTTCGTCGTCACCGCCGAGAGCTACCGGTCGTTTATTGAATCGACCGGGATCGACGAGGCTCTCTTCGACGCCGTCGACGTCGACCCTGACGATTCCGCGGCGCTCGCGCGTGCCGAGCAGCGGGCCGAAGAGCTCATTCTCGGGACCGAGATGCCTGCGGAGATGCGCCGCGGAATCCTCGATGCGTATGCCGAGCTCGACGACGGGCAAGCGTTCGTCGCCGTCCGCTCCTCGGCAACAGCCGAGGACCTCCCCGACGCCTCATTTGCAGGCCAGCAGGAGACGTATCTCAACGTCCGCGGCGACGCTCTGATCGAGCGCGTCAAGGAGTGTTGGGCGTCTTTGTTTACTCAGCGGGCCATCTACTACCGCGAGGAGCAGGGGTTTGACCATGACATCGTCGACATCGCTGTCGTTGTTCAGCGAATGGTCGACGCGGAGAAGTCGGGCGTCTTGTTCACTTCCCACCCCTCGACCGGTGAACCGAAGCTCATCATCGAGGCCGCGTGGGGGCTCGGCGAGGCGGTCGTCTCCGGCTCGGTGTCACCTGATAATTACGTCGTCGACCGTGAGACGGGCCAAACGCTGGAAACCACGGTCGCGGACAAGAAGGTGCTAATGGAGAAGGACCCTGAGACAGGGGAGACGGTCGAACGGGCGGTACCCGATAAGAAGCGCAACGCCCTCGTCCTCGACGATGAGGAGATACGAAAGCTCCTCGAACTCGGTGAGACTGCGGAGGCTCACTATGACAGTCCACAAGACATCGAGTGGGCCATCATCGGCGAGCAGGTCTATATGCTCCAGTCGCGGCCGATCACGACCATCGCAGACTCGAGTGGGACCAAAGCAACCTCAGACGGCGGCTCGGAGAGCGGCGAGGTCATCCTGCGGGGGCTCGGCGCCTCACCAGGCATCGCCGCTGGGCCGGTCCGCATCGTCGACAAGCTCGACCAACTCGACAAGGTCGGCGAGGGCGATGTCATCGTCACGGAGATGACGACCCCGGACATGGTGCCCGCGATGAAGCGGGCGGCTGGCCTCGTCACCAACGAGGGAGGGATGACTTCCCACGCCGCGATCGTCTCCCGGGAACTCGGCGTCCCTGCCGTCGTCGGCGCGGGGACTGCGACCCAGGAACTCGTCGACGACCAGCCGGTCACCATTGACGGCGACAAGGGGACGGTCTCGGCAGGTCTTGAGGAACCCGACGAGGACACCGAAGAGCACGCCGATGTCCGCCCGCAGAACCCAGTCAAGCCGATGACGGCGACGGAGGTGAAGGTGAACGTCTCGATCCCTGAGGCGGCTCACCGCGCCGCACAGACCGGCGCCGACGGCGTCGGCCTCCTACGCACGGAGCATATGATCCTCTCGACGAACAAGACCCCGAGCAAGTACGTCGAGGATCATGGTGTCGACGCCTACGTCGAGGAGATCGTCGACGGCGTCCGTGGCGTCGCTGACGAGTTCTATCCCCGCCCCGTTCGCGTGCGCACGCTCGATGCCCCGACCGATGAATTCCGGCAACTCGAGGGCGGCAATGACGAGCCGCGCGAGCACAACCCCATGCTTGGCTACCGGGGTATCCGGCGATCGCTCGACTCGCCAGAAGCGTTTGCCCACGAACTCGAGGCATTCCGCCGGCTGTTCGAGATGGGCTACGACAATGTCGAGGTGATGTTCCCGCTGGTGAACGACGCCGAGGACGTCATCCGCGCCCGCGAGATGCTCACGGAAGCCGGCGTCGACCCAGCCAAGCGCAAATGGGGCGTGATGATCGAGACGCCTGCCTCCGCACTCACCGTCGAGGCGATGTGCGAGGCCGGCATCGACTTCGCCTCGTTCGGGACGAACGACCTCACCCAGTACACGCTGGCGGTCGACCGCAACAACGAGCACGTCGCCGGCCGGTTCGATGAACTCCATCCGGCCGTCCTGACGCTCATCGGTGACGTCATTGAAACCTGCCGCGAGTACGACGTCGCGACGAGTATTTGTGGTCAGGCTGGCTCGAAGCCCGAGATGGTTGATTTCCTTGTTAACAAGGGCGTTAGCTCCATTTCGGCGAACATCGACGCGGTCCGCGACGTCCAACACGAAGTGAAGCGCGTCGAACAGAAACTGTTGCTTGACTCGGTGCGGTGACCGGGGTCGTTAATCCCAGTCGGGGCTGAAGTCGGGATCAACCCGCCGGTCAGTGCGGTCGATAGCGTCGATGGTCGCGATGTCGTCATCAGTGAGGTTCACATCAAGGCTGTCCCAGTTGTCGCGGATGTGCGCCTCGCTCGTGGCCTTTGGAATAGCTGTTACGTCTTTCTCACGCAGCCATGCCAGACTCACTTGCGCCTCGCTGACACCATTGGCCTCGGCGATCTCGGTCAGTTCGGGCACGTCGAACACCTTCCCGCGGGCCAACGGCGAATAGGCGACGAGTTCGATGCCTTCGCGCGCACAGTGTTCGCGCAGCTCCGCCTGTTGGAGCAGCGGATGGATCTCTACCTGGTTGGCAAATAGGGCATCTCCCAGGTACTCCTTTGCCTCGTTGATATGTGCCGGCTCGAAATTGGAGACACCGATGCGGTCGACGAGGCCGTCTTCTTGTAACTCTGCGAAGGCGGGTAGCGTCTCGCCGGGCTCGTATGCATCTGCAGGCCAGTGGACGTACAACAGATCGACGTAGTCGGTACCGAGCCGTTCGAGACTCTCAGCTGTTGACTCAATCACGTCATCGTGCCCGAGCTTGTCGATCCACACTTTCGTCGCGAGGAACACGTCGTCACGGTCGACATCTGCGGCGGCGATACCGTCGCCGACACCGGCCTCATTGCGGTAGATCTGTGCGGTATCGATGTGGCGGTACCCCATCTCAAGCGCCGTCCGCACGGACTCAGCGACCTGTCCCTGGTCGTCGTTCTGCCAGGTGCCGAGTCCGAGCACAGGCATGCCCTCGTTGGTCGGAACGTCGTACTCGACCTCTCGTGGTGTCATCGTCCGCGGTTATCAGGCGCTGTATAAAACGCGTTGCGGTCGCGGTCTCGGAGCCAGCCCGTCACGCCATCGGGTTCCAGCGGCCGTACGGGTCGGTGAGTCGGTTGCGCGCGAGCCTCGATAGGTACTTGAGGTCGCCGGGTTCGAGGAGTCTGGCGATTGAGGTGAGACTCCCGGTGTTGGCGTTCGAGAGAGTTTCGCCGGGGAGCCGGTGGAGCGTCTCGACGAAGCGATCGTACCGGTCATTGGGGACGAGATACAGCAGCTCGGTCATTAGGAGCCGCCGTGACATGTTCGGTGCGACTCGCTCGCGCCAAAGGTCGTCATAGACTGACATCCGGTCAGCAGAGGTGTCACGGGTGTCGGTCGTAAGACAGTGGTCCGCGGTGATGGCCGCAGCTCGTCCCGACTGCATACACTGGTCGATACCTTCCCCCCATAGCGGGTCGATGGTCGGGACGGTGTCGCCGATAGCCATGAACCCATCCGTGCTCAGCCCGCCAGGCATTTGGATGTGCGCTGAACCGCGAAGAATCCGTTCCCCCTCGACGGGTTCGGCTCCTTCGAACCGAGGGTCGGTCTCGCGCCAGTAGTCAAGATAATCGTCGATACGCATGTCGTTGCGGGCGACCTCCTCGTGGCGCTCGTTCTGGATGTAACAGATACCCACTTTCGCGGTGTCTCCACCAGTGTGGAACATCCAGGAATAGCCGCCTGGCGCGATGTCATGATCGAGCCGCAGCATCATCGCGCCGTGGAGGTCGGCGTAGTCGTCGTGGTCGAGATCGAGCCCCTTCAGTTTGTAATCGATGCCGATGGCCTGGTTCGCACGGTGAAGCTCGACCACGTCGAGTGCCTTTGCGAGCGTCGCGCTCGGCCCGGTCGCGTCGATGACGATATCTGCGTAAACCTCCTCGGAGCCAGCATAGCGGACGCCCACAACCTCGCCGCCCTCCGTGACGGGGCCGTTAACCCGGGCGTCGAACCGCACCTCGGCACCGTGATCGCGGGCCTCCGCGACGAGCCACCGTTTGAACTCCACGAAGTCGAGGACTGCGCCGGGCTGGTCCTTCTTGTAGTGCCTGTTTGGCGACTCAATGACGACGCTGTCGACGAACTTCTCTACGAGCCGGTTCGGAACGCCGAAGGAAGCCAACATCTCCGGGAACGTCCCCGCGGTCGACTTGTTGCTCTGGCGCGGGAACTCGGTCTCCGACTCGGTTTCGAGGAGGAGCACGTTGTAGTCGCGTGCGGCGAGGTCACGGGCACACTGGCCCCCGGCGGGTCCCGCCCCGGCGACGACGACGTCGAAGTGGTCCTCTTCGTTGCCGTTCATGAACACTATTCGTCGCGCCCGCTTATCATACGTTTCGGTTGCCGACCCCGTTGCGTCGCCCGAAACTGGTCGAAGAAAGTGGCGGCGCGCCGGCCTCAGTAGAACTCGCGCACGAGATCCATCGCGTCCTCTGGCGGCGTCTCACCGATGTCGGCCATGTTGCCGGAGACGCCCTCACGTACCTCATAGGGGACGGAGTTGTCGTCCCGGTAGAGAACGCCCTGATACTCCGCTTCTCGGTCGAGAATCCGCTCTTTCGCAGCGTCGTAGTCCGAGGGATCGTGGTCGCCGTCAGCCACATCCACAAGCGAGTCGCGGAAGTAGTCGTAGGTGTCGACGTCGTTGAACGTGACGCACGGTGAGAACACGTTGACGAAGCCGAACCCGTCGTGCTCGACGGCTTGCTGGACGATTTCGGCATGGCGCTGAGCGTCTGAGGAGAACGACTGTGCAATGAACGTTCCGCCCGCAGCGAGCGCGAGCGCAAGCGGGTTGACCGGCTGCTGGTGAGTGCCCTCAGGTGATGTAGAGGTCTCGAAGTCCTCGCGGCTGGTGGGCGAGAACTGTCCCTTCGTCAGCCCGTAGATGCGATTGTCCATGACGACATACGTCATGTCGACGTTGCGGCGAACAGCGTGGACGAAGTGGCCCGCCCCGATGGAGTAGCCGTCACCATCGCCGCCTGCGACCATCACCTCAAGATCGGGGTTGGCCATTTTCACGCCCGTACCGACCGGGAGCGCCCGACCGTGGACGCCGTGGAGCGCGTAGCTGTGCATGTACGTCCCGATCTTGCCGGAACAGCCGATGCCGGCGACGACGAACGTGTTGTCCGGGTCGTTCCCGGTGTTCGCGAGCGCCTTCATCATGCCGTTCATCGTCCCGAAGTCACCGCAGCCGGGACACCACGTGGGCTGTTTGTCGGATTTGAAGTCGACGAATCTGACCTGGTCTGAGCTCATTCTGCTTCCACCTCCTCGCCGTTGGCGACGCCAAGGGTCTTCTTGAGGTCGGCGGCGAGTTCGTCCGCTTTGAAGCGGACGCCCGTGTACTTGTTCAGCCGGTCCACCCGCTGGAGCGTGTCGTGTTCGAGCACGTCTGCGAACTGGCCGGTAGCGTTACACTCAACGACAACGACGTGCTCCGCGGCCTCGAACTCCTCGGTGAGGTCTGGGCGTGGGAACAGATACGGTACCGAGAGGAACCGCACGTTGACGCCTTCGGCCTCAAGGAAGTCGATGGCCTCGCGCATCGCTCCTTCGTTTGACCCCCATGAGACGACGAGATTGTCGCTGTCAGGGTCACCGAACTCACGCGGACTCCAGTCTTCGCGTTCTTCAGCTGTCCGTACCTTTCGGTTGCGCTTGTCCACCTGTTTGACGCGCATGTCCGTCTCCTCGGTCCGGCGGCCGAGCTCGTCGTGCTCAAGTCCGGTCGACATATGTGCGCCACCCTCGGTACCGGGGAACGCACGCGGTGATACCCCATCGTCAGTGAGCGCATGCGGCTTGAATTGCCCGGCGTCGTTCTGCCACTCGCCGATGGACTCCTCATCGACCACCCGGCCGCGGTCGATTTCCACCTCTTCCATGTCGAACGCCTCCGGCGGGAACGTCTGTTCGGTCACCGCCATCGCGAGGTCTGAGAGGATGTAAACCGGCGTCTGGTACTGCTCGGCCAGGTTGAACGCCTCGATGGTCTTCCAGAAACACTCTGAAACGCTGGTGGGCGCGACGATGAACCGCGGAATCTCGCCGTGGCCGCCGTACAGCGCCATATTGAGATCGCCTTGCTCCTGCTTCGTCGGCATCCCTGTCGAGGGGCCTGAGCGCATCACATCACAAATGACCAGCGGGGTCTCCGAGGTGGCCACGAGCCCGAACGTCTCGGCCATCAGGTCGATCCCCGGGCCAGAGGTAGCAGTCATCGACCGCGCCCCGGCTCGGGCAGCGCCGAGCGCCATGTTGATCGCTGAGAGTTCGTCCTCTGCCTGGACGACCTTCCCGCCGAACTGGTCGATCCGCCCCGTCAGGTAAGTCATCACATCCGTTGCGGGCGTGATGGGGTAGCCAGCGTAGAAGCGGCAGCCGGCCGCGATCGCACCCATGCCGATCGCCTCGTCGCCGTTGAGCAGGACGTAGTCGGCGTCCGTCGTCTCCAACTCGTAGCCGAAGTCGTGGTCGTACTCATCAGCGACGTACTCTTG
>CAYZJQ010000053.1:0-17511 GCA_964478805.1 uncultured Halobacteriales archaeon
AGAAGTACATGGACCACGTGATGGCGTACATCGACGACGACACCGTCGAGGACGCTATCACGGGGCGCGAACAAGAGCCGGACGAGAAGTTCCTGCGGGACGTCGAGGAGCGGCTCGACATCCCCGAAGACCGCAAGGACGACTTCCGCCAGGAGGTCGCCAACTGGGTGTCGCGGCGCGCCCGCGAGGGCTCGTCGTTCGATCCCGGCGACAACGACCGGCTGCGGCGTGCGCTCGAGCGGAAGCTCTGGGAGGATAAAAAGCACAACATCAATTTCTCCGCGCTGGTGTCGAGCGGTGACCTCGACGACGACGAGCGGTCGGCGTGGATCGCGGCCCTTGAAGAGCAGGGCTACTCGGAGGCCGGCGCAAAGGAAGTCCTCGAGTTCGCGGGGGCTGAGGTCGCCCGCGCCGAGATGGACGGATGAGCCGCGGGCACTCGTATCTCGCAGCGGCCGACGACGCGCTTCAGGAGACGTACGAGCCACCGATGACGCTCGGCGACTACGTCGATCACGTGCTCGAACAGCCGACGACGGCCGCCCACGCGTCTAAATATCTGCTCGACGCGATCGAGGCACCGGGTACACGAACGGTCATTGAGGAGGGCGAGGAGCGTGAGCGCTACCGCTTCTTCGATGACCCGTACAACGACGGGGAACACGCCATCCTGGGCAATACAGCCACGCTCAACGATTTCGTGGCCGATCTCCGGGCGATCGCCGCCGGCCGCGGGAAAGATGAGAAGATCGTCTGGCTCGACGGGCCGACAGCAACCGGAAAGTCAGAGTTGAAGCGGTGTCTCGTCAACGGCTTACGGGCCTATTCGAAGACGCCCGAGGGACGCCGATACACCGTGACCTGGAACGTCGCCGGCGAAGCAGCCTCCCCGGCGATGACGTACGGAGACGCCCCCGAACCGGACGAAGACGACTGGTACCGCTCGCCAGTACAAGCCCACCCCTTCTCGGTGTTTCCCGAGTCGGTGCGAGCGGAGTTGCTCGATGAGGTGAACGATGCACTCGATGACCACATCCCAGTCCGGCCGCCAGCCCGCTTGGACCCGTTCTCACGGGAGGCATACGACCACCTCGCGGAGCAATACCGTCGCCAGGGACGCGAGGATCTCTTTTCGGCCGTGACGGACGCCCAACACCTCCGCGTCGAGAACTACGTGGTTGACCTGGGACAAGGGATCGGCGTGCTCCACGCTGAGGACGACGGCACACCAAAGGAGCGGCTCGTCGGCTCGTGGATGCCTGGAATGGTCCAGGCGCTCGATTCACGGGGGAGAAAAAACCCTCAGGCGTTCAGCTACGATGGCGTGCTTTCGCAGGGGAACGGCCTGCTCACGATCGTCGAGGACGCAGCCCAGCACGCCGACCTGCTCGGGAAGCTGCTGAACGTTCCCGACGAGGGGAGCGTCAAGCTGGACAAAGGAATCACGATGGAGGTCGACACCCAGATGGTCATCATCTCGAACCCGGACCTGGACGCCCAGCTGAACCAACACGCCGACGCCGGTGACTCCGATCCACTGAAAGCGTTGAAACGGCGGCTAGAGCGCCACGAGTTCGGCTACCTGACGAACCTCTCGTTGGAGGCGGAACTCGTTCGTCGAGAGCTCACTAACGAGACGACCGTCTGGACGACAGAGGAGAGCGTCGATCCCGCCGACCGGATGCGTGAGCCAGTGATTGTCGCAGTCCGCGTCGGCACTGACAAGACCGTGCGCGAACGCGAATTCGCCCCCCACGCCGTCGAGGCAGCGGCAATGTACGCTGTGGTGACGCGGCTCGACGCCGACGACCTCCCGCCGGACCTCTCGCTCGTCGACAAGGCACTGTTGTTCGAACAGGGGTACCTTCAGGACGGTGACGAGCGGCACGATATCGACGAGTTCGAGCTCGCGGACGACGCCAACGACGGCCAGCGAGGTATCCCTGTCACGTTCACCCGAGACGTGCTGGCGGAACTGCTCGCTGAGGAGTCCGACCGGGGCCACCCGACGCTTCCGGTCGAGGACGTCATCACGCCGGATGATGTGGTTACGGCGATGGCCGACCGTCTCACCGACGCACCGGTGTTCTCCGACCGTGAGCGGGCTGCTTACGCCGACCGGGCCGACGGCGTCATCGAATACGTCCACGACCGCGAGGAGGCGGACGTGCTCGCAGCGCTGTTGCGCGACGAGCGGCCTGACCCAGCGACCGTCGCCGAATACGTCGAGGGGGTCCACGCCTGGGCAGAAGGCGAGCAACTGGTGAACGATCGCGGCGAGTACGTCGACCCAGACCCGCTCGCGCTCAAGGTGTTCGAGACCGACCATCTCGGCCGGTTCGACGAATCCGACTACGTTGGCTCAGAGCCATCGGCCGCCGTCGAGCAGTTCCGGCGTGAACAGGTCGTCACCGCGGTCAACCGTCACGCCTGGCGCAACCGCGACGACCGGTTTCGGGCCGAGGAGCTCGATTTCGAGGAGATCCCCGTGCTGGAGAGCGTGCTTGCAACGGATGACTGGGACGACGTCCACCGCCGCTTCGAGGACTTCGACCCCGACCAGTGGGCTGACCCGCCGACTGGAACCGTAACGGAGCGGCTAAAGCGCGAGACGATCGAGAATATGGTCGAGCTGTTCGATTACACCGAGGCCTCGGCGGAACTCGCCAGCCGGCGCGTCGTCAGCGAGGTGCGTGACCGATGGGACTGAGAGAGGACCTCGAGCGGTTCCGCGAGGTCGGCGATGAGCGCCGTCAGGACCTCGCGGAGTTCATCCAACACGGCGATCTCGGCCAGTCGCGGCCCGATGCAGTGCGGGTCCCCATCAAAATCATCGACCTCCCGAGCTTCGAGTACGACCAGCTCGACGCCGGCGGCGTTGGCCAAGGGGACGGCGAGGTGGAGCCGGGCGACAAGGTCGGCGACCCTCAGCCTGGCGACGGCGACGAGGAAGGCGACCCTGGCGAGGAGGCCGGTGAGCACGACTACTACGAGATGGATCCCGAGGAGTTCGCCCGCGAACTCGACGAACAGCTCGGACTCGATCTCGACCCGAAGGGTCGCGAGGTCGTCACTGAGCGCGAGGGCGAGTACACTGATGTGGCGCGGACGGGCCCTGCGAGTACGCTCGACTTCGATCAGCTGTTCAAATCGGGGCTGAAGCGGAAGCTGGCGACCGACTTTGACGAGGAGTACGTCAAGGAGGCGTTGCGCGTCGCCGGGTGGGGGCCCAGCCGCGTCTTCCAGTGGGCGCGTGAGCAGCGGTTCCCCGTCTCCCGGGTCTGGCTCGAGGACGCCTATGCCGACGTGCCGGCGGCCGAGCGCGACCGGTACCGCTCGATCGAGGAGATGGAAGCGACCGTCGAGCGCGAGCCGACGGCGGTCCGACTTCGGCGGGAAGGCGTCAAGAGCGTCCCGCTGCGCCGGGAAGACGAACGCTACCGCCACCCCGAAACCATCGAAGAACGAGAGACGAACGTCGTGGTCGTGAACATCCGCGACGTCTCGGGCTCGATGCGCGAGACCAAACGCGAACTCGTTGAGCGCACGTTTACGCCGCTGGACTGGTATCTGACGGGCAAGTACGACCGCGCGGAGTTCGTCTACATCGCCCATGACGCGGAGGCGTGGGAGGTGGAGCGTGAGGAGTTCTTCGGCATTCGGTCGGGCGGCGGTACGCGCATCTCAAGCGCTTATGAGCTTGCGGCCGAACTGCTCGAAGAGCGGTATCCGTGGCGCGACTGGAACCGCTACGTATTTGCTGCCGGCGACTCCGAGAACTCCTCGAATGACACCGCCGACCGCGTGATCCCGCTGATGGAAGAGATCGACGCGAACCTCCACGCATACGTGGAGACCCAGCCATCGAGCAATGCTATCAACGCCACCCACGCAGAGGAGGTCGAGCGCCACTTCGAAGGCAGCGATGACGTCGCGGTGGCATACGTTCAAGACGCCGACGACGTGATCGAGGCGATCTACACCGTCCTCTCGACGGAGGCGACCGCGGAGTGAGTTTTACATGAGCGAGAACGACAGAATTAGAAAACAGCGCATCGCCGCCGATCTCGAGGGCGTCGTTGACCGGGCGACGCAGCTTGCCGAAAAGCTCGGGCTCAGGCCCTACGACGTGAACTACTGGATCGTCGATCATGACGAAATGAACAAGCTCATCGCCTATGAGGGGTTCCAAGAACGGTATCCCCACTGGCGGTGGGGGATGAACTACGATCGCCAGCGCAAACAGCGGCAGTTTCTCGGCGGAAAAGCGTTCGAGATCGTTAACAACGACGACCCCGCCCATGCCTTCCTGCAAGAGTCGAACTCGCTAGCCGACCAGAAGGCCGTGATCACTCACGTTGCGGCCCACGCCGACTTCTTCCGGCACAACCAGTGGTTTCGGCTGTTCACCACCGACGGCTCCGGACGGCGGTCCGACGAGGAGAGCGAAGAGCGCGGGCCGGCCGCGGCGGCGATGCTTTCCCGGCACGCCGAGACCGTCCGGGGGTACATGCAGGACCCCGACATCGACCGTGAGGAGGTCGAAGCGTGGATCGATCACATTGCGTGTCTGGACGGCTGTATCGACCAGCACCGGCCGTTCCGGCCCACCGACGAGTGGCGTGCGGAGCGTCCAGATCCAGAGGACTCAGAGGAGGAGCTTGCCGAGCTCGACATCTCCGAGGAGGTCCGCGACGAGGTGTTCGACGAGGCGTGGTTCGAGGCGCGTGCCGATCGCGAGGACAGCCCGCTGGCTGAAAAGGACCTGCTCGCATTCCTTGCGACCGAGGGACGCGCCTACGACGAAGAGGCGGAGCGAGCCGTCGAGTACGAAGAGTGGCAGCGCGAACTCATCGAACTCCTCCGTCGAGAGGCATACTACTTCGCTCCCCAGCGGATGACGAAGGTAATGAACGAGGGGTGGGCCTCCTACTGGGAGTCGGTGATGATGACCAAGGAGAACTTCGCCGGCGACGAGGAGTTCCTCTCGTACGCTGACCACATGGCACAGGTGCTCGGCTCACCTGGATTGAACCCCTATGCGCTTGGCCTCGAGTTATGGGAGTACGTCGAGAACCGCGCGAAC
Source organism: uncultured Halobacteriales archaeon (assembly GCA_964478805.1). Taxonomy (GTDB): domain Archaea; phylum Halobacteriota; class Halobacteria; order Halobacteriales; family Haloarculaceae; genus Halosegnis. The sequence goes on from CAYZJQ010000053.1 coordinate 5,087, forward strand.
CGCGAGGAGGTACTCGAGAAGCTCCTTCGCGTTGAGGGCGTAACGCCAGCCACCTTCGAGGAGCGAGTGGACCTCGACGAGGTGCGCGAACTGCTCGAACCCGCCCCCGAGATCGACGACGTAGTGGCCCACCTCGACACGCTCGACCCTGACGACCCCCGAGTCGACGCCAATGGGCTCGAGACGGCCCGTGCAGGAGAGGTCGACGTGGCTGCATACCCGTGGACAGTCCTCACGCACGAGGGGCTCGTCGAGCGGCACTACTCGCTTGTCCAGCCGGCCCACCGCGGCTTTCTCAAGCGGACCACGCGGTCGGATCTCGAACGCATCGACCGCTACTTGTTCGATGTGGACCGCTACGGATCGGTTGCGGAGGCGGTGGCGGACGTCGACAAAGCCGCAGGGTGGGAGCGGCTGTTCGAGGTGCGGGCGAGCCACAACGACGTGACGTTTCTCGATGAGTTTCTCACCGCGGAGTTCGTCGAGACGGGCGGGTACTTCACCTACGAGTACAGCCACCGCCACGGCGACTATCGGGCCACGTCGGTCGATCCGGAGGCAGTCAAACGGAAACTGCTCTTCCGGTTCACCAACTTCGGAAAGCCGACGATCACGGTCCACGACGGGAACTTCGGGAACCGTAACGAGCTGTTGTTGGCCCACCACTACAACGGCGTCGCGCTGGATATCCCGCAGGCCAAACGCGTCCTCGAGCGGGTGTTCGAGCTCTGGGGCCGGCCCGTTCAGCTGCTGACGATAGTGAAGGAGCTGGACGAACACGATGTGGAGGTGGCACGCCGGCGCGGCCGCGAACCAGAGCCTGAGGAGACTGGCGTGCGCTTCCGCTACGACGGCGACCACTTCGAGCGGACAACAGTCGCCCGCGAGGAGTGGGAGCCGATCGCGGCCACCGCAGTCGACTACGACACCAAACCCGAGGACTGGCTGGCCTAAGATCCGAGGGCGCGCCCGCCCTTTCCGTGACCGTGATCGCTTTTCGCGTAGCGATCGAGACTAGAACATGGACACTGCCGTCGTTTGGTTTCGCCGTGACCTCCGGCTTCACGACAACGAGACGCTCGCCCGTGCGGTCGCCGATGCCGATACAGTCGTCCCGCTGTACGTCTTTGACCCCGCCGCCTACGCCGATTCCCGGTATATCGACCAGCCGAAGACGGGCCCGTACCGAGCACGGTTCATCCGCGAAAGCGTGGCCGACCTGCGCGCGCGTTTGCGGGAGCGTGACGGCGACCTGCTCGTCCGCCACGGGACGCCAAGCGATGTTGTGCCGGCGGTCGCCGCCGAGGTCGGGGCCGAGGCAGTCTATTGCCAGACGATGCCCGCGACAGAAGAGCTGACGATCGAGAACGCGACCAAGGCAGCACTCGCCGACGCCGGCGTCCGGCTCGAGCGGTTCTGGACGCACACGCTGTATCATATCAACGACCTCCCGACCCCGGTCGACGACATCGCAGATACGTACACACCGTGGCGCAAGACGGTCGAGCGGGAGGCATCGGTTCGCGATCCAGTCGAGTGCCCGCAGCGTGTCGACACGCCAGCCATCGACGAGCCGGGCGACCTCCCAACGCTGGCCGAACTCGGCGTGGCGGCCGCGGAGGTCGACGACCGGGCCGCGGTCCAGCCACACGGCGGGGAGACGGCCGGTCGAGAGCGGCTCCAGACGTACATCTGGGACGAGGATCGGCTGCGCGAGTACAAGCAGACACGCAACGGGCTGCTGGGGACCGAGTACTCCTCGAAGCTCTCGGCATGGTTGGCGCAGGGGTGTCTCTCGCCGCGGTGGATCGCGGCGGAGGTCGACCGGTACGAGGCCGAGCGTGTCGCGAACGACTCCACCTACTGGCTCGTCTTCGAACTGCTGTGGCGCGACTTCTTCCAGTTTCAGTTCATCAAACACGGCGGCGACTTCTTCGGCACACAGGGAATTCGTGGCCAGGCAGCCGAAAAGCGGTGGCGCCATGACGCGGCCGCGTTCGACCGCTGGGCCCAGGGGAAGACGGGCGTTCCGTTCGTTGACGCGAACATGCGCGAACTCAACGAGACGGGATACATGTCGAACCGGGGACGGCAGAACGTCGCCTCCTTTCTGGCGGACGTGCTTGGGATCGACTGGCGGTGGGGCGCGGCGTACTTCGAGTCCCGACTCGTCGACTACGACCCTTGTTCGAACTGGGGGAACTGGGCCTACCAGGCGGGGGTGGGCAACGACTCGCGGGACAACTACTTTAATGTGCTCTCACAAGCGGAGCGGTACGACGGAACTGCCGAGTACGTACGCCACTGGCTGCCCGAACTCGCCGACCTACCAGCCGAGGCTGCCCACCGACCGTGGCGGCTGAGCGAGGATCAACAGGCAGCCTATGGTGTTCAGCTCGGGCTCGATTACCCGGCACCGATGCTCGACATCGAGGAGTGGTATCAGACCCACTGAGTGAGATGGCGCTTTAGGCGGGCGCGCGGCCGTAGATCGCATCGACCTCCTCTTCGAACTCGTCAAGAATGTTGCGCCGCTTGAGCTTCATTGAGGGCGTGAGCAGGTCGTTGTCTGGGGTCCATTCGATGCCGACAAGCCGGAACTCCTTGATTTGCTCCGATTTCGAGAGTGTCGCGTTCACCGCGTCTACTTCTTCAGCGACCCACTCGCGGACGCGGTCGTCGTTCGCGACGGCTTCGGGGTCCGCGGGCAAGTCGATTCCCTCGCGGTCGGCCCATCGGCGAAGCGCCTCCATATCCGGCACGAACAATGCGCCGACAAACTTCTCGTTGTCGCCGACGATCATCGCTTGGGCGATACGTTCGCTGGTGGCGAACTCGTCTTCGATCGGTCCCGGGGCGACGTTCTTGCCAGTGTCGAGGACCAACACTTGTTTCAGGCGATCGTGGTAGACGAGATAGCCGTCATCGGTCGCCTCAACGATATCGCCGGTGCGGAACCACTGGTCGCCGCCGTCGTCCGCCTCGGTAAACGCGGCCTCCGTTGCGTCCGGCCGGTTCCAGTAGCCGTCGGTGACGTTCGGGCCGCGCAACAGGAGTTCGCCGATCTCGCCGGTGGCCTTTTGACGTTGATCGGCAGGGACGACGCTCGCGTCCAGCTTACCCTCCATGCCGACCATCAGTGGACCGAGGGTTCCAGGCCGGAGGTCTTCCGGCGGATTCGTCGAGGCGACGGGAGCTGTCTCCGTCAGCCCGTAGCCCTCATGGATCGGCAGGCCCATCCCTTCAAATAGTTCAGCGAGCCGCTGGGAGAGCGAGCCGCCACCGGAGGTGAACATCTCGATATTCCCGCCCATTGACTCTTTCACTGTCGAGTAGACCAGCCGGTCGGCAACCGCGTGTTTCGCCCGCAACAGCGCGCCGGGAGCGTCAGCTCGCGCGTAGTCACGGGCCACCTCGATGGCCCACTCGAAGATCGACTCCGAGATCGACGAGCCGCTGGCTTGTTCGCGCATCGACGCGAAGATCCGCTCGTAGACCCGTGGGACCGAGTTCGCCGAGGTCGGGCCGACGATCTCGATGTCGTCCGCGATAGTGTCTGTTGACTCGGCGTAGGCGACGGTGACACCCGAGGCGAACATCACGAAATGCCCCGACGTGCGCTCGTAGACGTGTGCCAGTGGGAGAAACGAGAGCGCTCGTGAGTCGCTGTCCAATACGGGCACGTCAGGGCCGCGATCCGGCCGCGGGCCGAACCGGCGCCGCACCTGATTCACGTTTGCACGGAAATTACGGTGGGTCAGTTGGACACCCTTAGGCCGACCAGTCGTCCCCGAGGTGTAGATGAGCGAGGCGAGATCGTCGCTCGATTGTGCATCGACCCATCTTTCGAAAGTCGCCTCATCGTACGCCGCTGCACCTAATTCGTAGACATCGCCAAGTGAGTGAATGTCGTTGCGGTCCTCGTATCCCTCGTACTCGTCGATGACGACGACGAACGAGAGGTCGAGGGCGTCCTCCACCGAAAGAACGGTGTCTAGCAAGTCGGCGTTCTCGCAGACGACGCCGACCGCATTCGGGTCGTCGAGAAGATACTCCACCTGATCGGGCGAGGACTCGGTGTATACCGTTGTGACGGTCGCCCCGGCACACAACAGCGCGAAGTCCGACTGTGCCCACTCCATCCGGGTGTCCGCGTAGATCCCGACTCGATCGTTGTGGTCGACGCCGAGTTCGCGAAACCCCGTCGCCAGCCGGCGGACGATGTCGCCCATCTCATCGTAGGTCAGCGACGCGAACTCGCCGGCCGGCGCGTCTTGAACGACCTCCGGTGCGAGCGACCGCTCGTACACCCCGCCTTTGTACCACTGGGCGTCTTCGCTCCCGTAGCGGTCGACGCTGTCACAGAACAACCGTCCGATAGTGCTCTCGCCGATGACGTCGTCAGCGTGGTCCGCCTCGGCGCGGAACCACTCGGTGTCGGTGGTTATCATTCGTTGTCCACCGGAGCAGGCCAAGGGTCTTGAATATACGCGCTAAAATCGGGAAACGATCGGGAACGGGCAGTCTGTTTGTGCGGCTGCCCATCGCTCGCCGCTTACTCGATGTCGATGCGGTGAGCGTCACCTGCAGAGACAGAGTCGAGCGCCGGGAGCCGGACCTCAAGAACGCCGTTGCGATATGACGCTGCGATCCCGTCGATGTCGACCTCACCGGGGACACGGATCGACTCGTGGACCTGTCGTGAGCGGGACATCGCACCGAATTCGCTCTGCTCGCTGGTCTCGTGGCGTGCGTCAAGCACGAGCGTCTGCTCGTCGAACCGAAGGTCAATTTCCTCACGCTCGAAGCCCGGGAGATCGGCTAGGACAACGAACATGTCACCGTCTCGCTCGAGGCTCAGGTTGGCCTTCGAGCCACCACTCCAGGAGCCCGGGCTCCACGAGCGGATGTCATCCGCGCCCTCGTACATCGAGCGGCGCATGCTCTCCATCATTCGGTCCATCTCGTCGAACACGTCGAACGGGGTGCGTCGGTTAGCCATTTTTAGTTCACCAACTCTCAGGAGGCGTTATTAGGTATTAAAGCTCGCGAGAGGCCTGCTAACCCGTCGCTTCGCGAACAGAAGTATATGCTGGCACCGGCGGCGTGCGCCCCCGCCTGGCCGGTGGCACGACTCGGCCCCCACACCGCATTCAGGGGCCCCGCCAACTGCCGGCGGTCGTCGCGACAGACTCTTTCCGGGAAGATCGCGACATCAGTGCACACGGGTGTGGAGGCGTTCCTGCGAGCGTCCGCCCCCGCCTCGTGTGGCCAGAAACAGCGGTATCGTATTGTCAAAACTACCTGGATTTGAACACGAATGCACCGTCGGGGATTTGAACCCCGGTCATCGGCTTTCTTCACCGCACAGGAGCGAACCTGTTAACAGTACGAAAGGCCGATATGATTGGCCGGACTACACCAACAGTGCTCAATAATATGTCCGCACCGGCCGATTATAAACGCTGTCATCTACGTTCAATCGTCGAGCGGGTCCTCCATTTCCGACTCGAACGAGAGGTCCTCGTGCTCGGCTCGCATGTGACAGCTCTGGCAGAGAAGCACTAGGTTCGAAAGGTCGTGACCCTCGGATAAGTCAGCGTCTTCCGCCTGTCTAAACCCGAAGCCAGGAGTGGGACTGAAACTCCAAGATGGATCGTTCGGCTGCTGAGAACCGTCCGAACGGTGTGTCGATCCGAGCTATTTCCCCTCGAACTCCGGCTCCGAGTCGCCCATGAACGCGGTGATCCCTTCCATCAGGTCGTCGGTCCCGAGGAGATGGCCGAACGCTTGGGCCTCGAGTTCGAGACCAGCGTCGATGTCCTCGGCGCCCTTCAGCATCGCCTGCTTCGTCAGTGCGCGCGAGACCGGGGGCCCGCCAGCCATGTCGGCGGCAAGTTCGTGTGCCCGCGTCTCGAATTCGTCGTTCGGGACGACCTCGTTGACGACATCGTACTCGTACATCGTGTCGGCGTCGAACCGCTCAGCAGTGAGGATGATCTCTTTCGCGCGGGACATGCCGACGAGCCGCTGGAGCCGCTGGGTGCCGCCCCACCCCGGGAGCAGGCCGAGGTTGTGTTCAGGGAGCCCGAGTTCGGAGCGTTTCGACGCGAGCCGGTAGTCACAGCACATTGCCAGTTCGAAGCCCCCGCCGAGCGCAAAGCCGTCGATGGCCGCGACGACCGGCAGCGGCGACTCCTCGAATGCGCCGAACGTCGACTGGCCAGTGCGGGACAGCTCGATTCCGTCGAGCGGGCTCGCCGAAGAGGCCATTGAGGTGACGTCCGCGCCGGCGGAGAACGCACGGTCGCCTTTTCCCGTAATGAGGATCGCGCGTACCTCGTCGTCTTCTTCGAACAGCTCAAGGGCAGTTTCGAGCTCCTCAAGCATCCCCGGGTTGATGCTGTTCATTCGGGCCTCACGTGAGAGCACGATCTGGCCGACCATGTCGCCGGGGTACGCGAGTTCGATAGTGGTGAACTCCCGCTCGGACCCCTCGTGGTCGGCGTCGTCGGCGTGGAAGCCGCCGCGGTCGGCGGCCTCGCGCAGGGCCTCGCTCGCCACAAAGCGTGGGTGATCGCGGTCCTCGTGGAGCTCGTCGAGCGTCTCGACCAGCGTCTCAAGGCCGATGTCGTCGGCAAGCTTCGCGGGCCCGTCCGGGAAGCCAGCACCGAGCATCACCGCCTGGTCAATATCGCTCGGGTTCGAGACGTCGTCTTCGACGAGGTGACCGACCTCGTTCGCCATGATCGCAGCGAGCCGTTGTTTAATGCTCTCGCTGCCGGCGTCGGTCGGGATCTGGGCCCCGTCGCCGTTCTCGTAGCTGTAGAACCCCTCGCCCGACTTCTTGCCGTATTTTTCGGCCTCGACGGTCTCCTCAAGGAATGGCGCCGGCTCGTAGGCCACCCCGAGCACCTCGTTCAGATACTCAAGCACATGGTACGTTACGTCGTTGCCGACCTGGTCGCCGAGTTCGAACGCCCCCATCGGCAGCCCCATATCGAACTTGGTGGTCGAGTCGATCTCCGCGACCGTGGCGTCCTCCTCGGAGACCATCCAGCAGGCCTCGTTCATCAGGGGAACGAGCACGCGGTTCACGATGAAGCCGGGTGAGTCCTTGTGGACACGCACCGGAGTCTTGCCGAACGCCTCCGATAGCTCCTCGATTGCCGACAACGTCGCCTCGCTCGTGTGTTTGCCGGAGATCACCTCGACCAGCTGCATCCGCACTGGTGGATTGAAAAAGTGCATCCCACAGAACTGTTCAGGGCGGTCGGTCACCTCCGACAGCTCCGTGATAGATAGCGACGAAGTGTTTGTTGCGAAGATGGCCTCGTCGGGGGCGTAAGCCTCGACCTCCGTGTAGACGTCTTTTTTAATGTCCATCTTCTCCGGGACGGCCTCGATGACGACATCGGCGTCGGCGACCGCCTCTTCGACGGGGATGACTGGCGTGACGCGAGCCTCAGCAGCCTCGGCCTCCTCCTCGCTGATCTGTTCTTTCTCCGCCAGCTTCTCGAGCGACCACACCAGCTGATCGTACCCGTTCTGGACGAACTCTTCGTTGATATCACGCAACTGAACGTCGTAGCCGGCCAGCGCCGCTACCTCAGCGATGCCGTGGCCCATGTTCCCGGCACCCAGCACTGCGACTGTCTCGATCTCCTCGAAGTCCATGTCAAAGCCCTCTGCCGGTGTCGGTTTCAACGTTTCCGTCGGCGGAACCACCAACGCAGGACCCGTGGCTCCAGGTTTACACTGGCGGGCTCGTGGGGGCCACCCCTACGGCGGGTAGTGGGGGAACACATGAACGACCATGTGAAACAATCTATCCGGTGTTTAGTCAGATGGTTTTATGTGTGGTTACTGGTAGCATTCCATATGGACTTCGACCTGTCCGACGAGCAACGACAGCTGCAACGAGAGGTGGCCAACTTCGCCGAAGAGGAAGTGCGGCCGGTGGCAGGGGAGTACGATCGCGCCGAGAAATACCCCTTCGAGATCGTCGATAAGGCAGCCGAGATGGGACTGCTCGCGCCACAGATCCCCTTCGAATACGGCGGGGCTGGCTACTCGACGCTCGATCTCGCCATCATCATCGAGGAGCTGTTCGCCGCCGACCCTGGTATCGGGCTGTGTCTCACCTCGACTGGCTTTGGCAGCGAGGCCATCATCGAGTTCGGCACCGACGAACAGAAGGAAACATACCTGCCGGAAATCGCCAGCGGTGACGCCATCTGTGGGGCAGCGATCTCCGAGCCGGACACTGGGTCAGATGTCTCTTCCGTCTCGACGCGCGCGGAGAAAGACGGCGATGAGTGGCTCATCAACGGCAACAAGATGTGGATCACGAACGGTTCGGTGGGCGACTTCTACGTCGTCCTCTGCAAGACGGATCCCGACGCGGAGGGTCGGTACAACGGCTTCTCACAGATCATCATCGAGGCGGACCGCGACGGGTTCGAAGCCGATAAGATCACTGGCAAGTTGGGCATTCGTGCCTCTGACACTGCCGAGCTCGTCTTCGACAACGTTCGCGTCCCCGAGGAGAACCTCGTGGGGACCCGCGGTGCCGGCTTCCTCCAGCAAATGCAGTTCTTCGACGAGACTCGGACCGGCGTTGCGGCGCAGGCGGTTGGTATCGCTCGCGGGGCCGCGGAGCGGGCCCTCGAGTACGCGAAAGACCGCGAGCAGTTCGACCGCCCCATCGGTGATTTCCAGGCCATCCAGCACAAACTCGCCGACATGCATACCCGGACCGAGGCAGCTCGTCAACTCACCTATAAATCGGCCTGGTCAGTCGACAATAAAGAAGAGCAACTGACAACGCTCGCCTCAATGGCTAAAGAGTACGCCTCGCGGGTCGCGGTCGACGTCGCGAACGAAGCCGTCCAAGTCCACGGCGGCGCCGGCTACGTCGATGACTTCGACGTCGAGCGGTTTTACCGAGACGCCAAGATCACCCAGATTTACGAAGGGACTACGGAGATTCAAAAAAACATTATTGCCCGCGAACTCCTCGGGAAAGGGTTCTGACACCTGCGGCTTGCTGGATCCAGGGGATTGCCGAGGGTCCGGCACTGTGAGTAGTCGCTGCCGGGCCGCCGTCACTCAGTCACCGGCGTCAAGAGGCCCGGCGTTGTCGGCGGAGGTGACTGGGTGTGTGGTGTCTGGCGGAGCTGGCCCCGCGACAGTGGAGCGTCGAGAGGTCAGTCGTGGACGCGCCAGAGATATCGGCTCGCGTACGTCCGGTACGGCCGCCATCGTGCGGCGTGGTCGACCATCGCGGCCCGGTCTTCGACCTCGTATCCGTACAGCGTTGCCATCCCCTTTCGAATCCCTAGATCACCGACAGGAAACACGTCCTCGCGAGCGAGCACGAACATCAGAAAGATATTGGCAGTCCACGGGCCGACCCCGCGGATCTGGGTGAGCGCGTCGCGTACCCCCTCGTCACTCATCTCGCGGAGGGCAGCGACCGAGAGGTCCGCTTCGAAGGCGCGGGCGACGTTGCGGATATACGCGACTTTCTGCCCTGAGAGCCCAGCATCCCGCAAGGCCGCCTCATCCGCCGCGAGCATCCCGGCCGGCGTGACCTCGAATCGGTCGAACAGCCGCTCTTCGATGGCCGCGGCCGAGGCCTGCGAGAGCTGCTGGTTACAAATCGCGACGACCAGGCGGGCGAACGGGTCCGCAGCCGGGGCGAGCGGGAGTTCGCCATGTTCGTCCACCAGCCGTCCCAGTTCGGGGTCGGCACGCAGCGTCGCATACGGGGCTGCGTCGTCTCCGGGCTCAGTCATGCTACTCGAGGGTGATCTCGCCGTCGGCAGGCGTCGTATCGTCTTCCTCGTCGGCGCGGCGGCGCACGTCGACGTGGTAGTGCTGAAGGATGTCGCGGCCGAGCAACAACGGATACTCCATGTGCGCGCGGTCCTCGACGCTTGCCGTGACGGTATGTTGGCGGCCGCCGATACCGACCACGAGGTCGACGACCGGGCGCGACTTGCCGGACTTCATCGACCCTGATTTGATCTTCACGATGTCTTTGATCGGACCGGTGCCGATCTCGGCAGCGAGCCGCGAATCAATGCTCGTCCGGGTCGCACCAGTGTCCGACTTGGCAAGGATCGACTTCTGGCCACGGGTCCCCATGGCGACGACCTCTTCGATGTAGCCGACCACGGAAAGTTCGGTGGTTGTCTCCTTCGGCTTGCGGGGCATACAGGCGGGTCGGGAGTCGTCGAGCGTCGCCGCGAGCTCATAGACCCGCTCGTCGTTGACATCGCCGCCGGCGCGCTCGATGGCGAGTCGTGCAATAAACGGTCCCGGAGAGCGCCCCGTCGCCTCGAACAGCCCTTTGAACCCGGCCGTCGGGTTTACCTCAAGGATATAGTAGCCGTTCGCCCCTTCGACGATATCGACGCCAGCATAGTCGAGCCCAACCACGTCGGTCGCGTGTTTCGCCATGGTGCGGACCTCCTCGGTGAGCAGGTCATCGGCGGCTTCGACGTCGCCGCCGAGCGCGACGTTCGTCCGCCACTCGCCTTCCGGGGCGTACCGGTTCATCGCGCCGACGACCTGTTGGCCGACGACGTACACGCGGAGGTCGGAGTGGCGGTCAGCGTCGTGATCGATGAACCGCTGCAGAAACGCCTGTCGCGACCCGACCATCGGGTTCACAGGTTCTTCGGCGCTGATTTTCCAGGTGCCGCCGCCGTGAGTTCCGATGGCGGTCTTGTAGACCACCTCGTCGCCGAACTTCTCGCGGTCGTCGTTCAGGCGGTCGGCCGACAGCGCCATGAACGCGTCCGGTACCGGAAGGCCGGCCTCCGCGAGCGCGGTACCGGAGGCGAACTTGTGCATCGCCGTCATCGTCTCCATCGGATGGTTGAGCATCGGCCGCATCCGATCGAGCATCGTTGCCAGCCCGAGTGCCTCCGCCGGTTGCTCTTCTTTCGAGAGCAACAGCCGGTTGACGATGATGTCGACGTCCGGCGCGAGCGTTACGTCGCCGTCATTGATATCGACGGAGAGCGTCTCCTCGCGCAGCCACGCCGTCCCGAACCCCAGGTCATCGACGGCGTTGAGAATCGCCTTCGTCTCCTTCGAGTTATGGAGGCTGAGAACCCCAACGGTGATGTCATCGGTCACACCGGAGTCGGCGCAACGCGGTAGCAAAGACCTGACGAATGCTGGTGACTGATGTCCGACGCGGCTTTATATACACAGACGCGGGAGAGCGTGTATGGTGGCCGGTGCGTTTACCTACGACGGCGGGAGTGTGCCGCCCGGCGCTCGCCAGAACATTCGGTACACGGTGTCGGAGACATATCTCGGCGACCCCATTCGGATTCCCGTCACCATTATCAACGGTGTGCGTGACGGCCCGACAGTGTTTCTCTCGGCAGCCGCCCACGGCGATGAACTCAATGGCATCGAGGTGGTCCGGGAGGTGGCCCACGACTGGGATCACACCGACCTCCGGGGCACGCTCGTCTGCCTGCCGGTGTTGAACGTACCGGGGTTTATCGCCCAGGAGCGATATCTGCCCATTTACGATCGTGACCTAAACCGCTCGTTTCCGGGCCACCCGGAGTCGACGAGCGCAAAGCGCATCGCCAACCGTGTCTTCCGAAACTTTATCGAGCCGTGCGACCTCGGGCTTGACTTCCACACCTCCACGCGAGGGCGGACCAACATGCTTCATGTCCGCGCAGACATGAGTATGCCCCGAATCGCGCGGGTCGCAAACGCTTTTGCCTCGAACGTCGTGCTCGATTCAGAGGGGCCTGAGGGCTCATTACGCCGGGAGGCGTCGACCGTGGGGACGCCGACGGTGACGGTCGAGATGGGCGAGGCGCACCGGTTCCAGCGGGACCTGATCGACCGGGCGCTATCAGGGACGCTGTCGGTACTCGCGGAGTTTGGTTTGCTAGCGACGGAGGTGGTCGCGTGGCCCGGCTGGCGCACGATCATCGACGATGACGCCGAGAAGACGTGGCTGCGAGCCGACACAGGGGGGCTCGTCGAGATGCACCACGACCGTGGCGCGTTAGTGGAGGCGGGGGATCGGATCTGTACCATCACGAACCCGTTCAAAGAGGACTCCGATGTGGTAACGGCACCGTTCACCGGCCTGTTGGTCGGGATCCTTGAGAACCCGCTCGTGTACCCCGGGAACCCGCTGTGTCACCTCGTCGAGCTCGACGGTCCGACGCGGCGGGCCCTCGAGATGCAACAGGGGCGCCGGGACCGCTCGTAGCCGGTAGGCGCCGCAAAGGCAACTTCTATGTCCGGCCAGGCCTGAACGTCGGTATGAGCCAATCGTACGACCGAGGCCTCGTCGAGGACTTCGGTCGGTGGACGGAGTTCTCCGCGGGGATGTGGGCATGGATCTTCCACAAGTTCACCGGCTGGGTGCTCGT
>CAYZJQ010000054.1:0-17389 GCA_964478805.1 uncultured Halobacteriales archaeon
GCTCGTTCGGGGTGACCTTTGCCAACCCGTTCGCAGCCTTCCGGTAGCCGATGAGCGAGTGGGCCAGTGCCGCGCCGATATTTCGTTTGACCGTCGAGTCCGAGAGGTCCCGTTGGAGCCGGGAGGTCGTGACGTAGTCGCCGAGGAAGACGAGATCCGAGTTGGCCTTCGAGAGGTTCCCCTCGCTGTTCTCGAAGTCGATGGGGTTCACCTTGTGCGGCATCGTCGAGGAGCCGGTCTCGCCGTCGGCCGCCTCCTGGCCGAGGTAGCGCTGCGAGACGTAGAGCCAGACGTCGCGGTCGAGGTCGAGCAGGACGTTGTTGGCGTTGCGGAGCGCGTCGAAAACCGCTTGGAGGTCGTCGCAGGGGTTCACCTGCGTCGAGAGCGGCCGATGCTGGAGGCCGAGCGACTCGACGAACGTCCGCGCGAAGGCCGGCCAGTCCACGTCCGGGTAAGCGGAGTGGTGGGCAGCGTAAGTGCCCGAGGCACCGGCAAGCTTCCCGGCGAGCCCATCGGTCGCCCGCTTGAGTTCGCCGAGCGCGCGGCCCAGTCGGGCGGCGTAGACGGCCAGCTCCTTGCCGAACGTCGTGGGCGTGGCCGGCTGCCCGTGGGTGCGCGCAAGCATCGGTAGGTCGCGGTGGGCGCGGGCCATCCCCGCGAGAGCGTCACGAACCTCGCGGATGGCCGGCACGAGCACGTCTGTGACGGCGGGTTTGAGCAGGAGCCGCTGGGCGAGGTTGTTCACGTCCTCGCTGGTTAGCCCGAAGTGGACAAGCGGGCCCGCCCCCGCCGGCGCGTGCTCGCGGACGAAGTACTCGACGGCCTTCACGTCGTGGTTGGTCGCGGGGTACTCCCGCCATCCCTCTGTCTCCAGCTGCTTGACGATGCGGGCGTCCTCGGCGTCGAACGACTCGTACAGGTCGCGCAGCGTCTCGCGCTCGGTCTGCGAGAAGTCGCGCGTCTCGGCAAGGTCGCCCAGCGCGATGAGGTACTCGACCTCGACGCGGACACGAGCACGGATGAGCGCTGCTTCGCTGGCGTACTCAATCAGCGGCTCCGTGTAGCGGGCGTAACGACCGTCGAGCGGCGAGACCGCGGACAGCGCGGATCGGTCCATATCCGGAGGTGTGAGACCGCCGGCAAAGGCGTGTCGATAGCTCAGCTGTGTCTATACACGTCGACGGGTAGCGAATCGAGACAAGCGGGACAAATACGCACGAATGTGCCTATATCTGGGCGTTCGACCACAACTACTTTGCGCTGTGGGTGCCGCCTCTCGGTCATGCGAGTTGCCGGAATGGCATCCAACCGTGGGCGGAACCTGCTACACATCGCCGACACGGTCGACGCCGTCGACGTTGAGGTCGTGGTCACAAACGAGGAGGGCGCCCCCGTACTTGAGGGTGCGGCCGAGCGGGGGATCGCCACCGAGGTCGCCACTCGCCCGGGAGACGCAGACCGTGAGACCCACGAGGCCCGCGTTCTCGATCGGTTGGACGGCTACGCGTTCGACCTGCTGTTGCTCGACGGCTATATGCAGGTGCTCACCGCCGCATTCCTTGAGCAGGTGCCAACGACCCTCAACGTTCACCCGTCACTGCTCCCGTCGTTTCCGGGAGCCGACGCCCACGCTCAGGCGCTTGCCGCCGGTGTCCGGGTCACCGGCTGTACCGTCCACATCGTTGAGGAGACGGTCGACGACGGCCCGGTCGTCACTCAAGAGCCTATCCCCGTCTTCGAAGACGACGACGAGGCGACGCTGAAAAAGCGCGTACTCTACGAAGGGGAGTTCAAAGCGTATCCACGGGCGGTCCGCTGGTTCGCCGAGGACCGCGTGACGATCCACGATGACGGCGTCGCAATCGACGGGGACGACGACGGGGAGTTCCCCGCTCGCCGGGTGACGGCCGAGGAGTTCACGACCGGGCTCCGCTACGGCGAGAACCCCCACCAGGACGCGGCGCTGTACGCCGACCACGCCTGCACCGAGGCGAACGTCGTGACCGCGCCACAGCTGAACACGGGCGCGAAGCACCTCTCGTACAACAACTATAACGACGCCGACGCTGCGCTCGACCTGGCCAAGGAGTTCTCCGCGCCGGCGGCGGCGGTGATCAAACACACCAATCCAGCCGGCTGTGCGACGGCCGACGCGCTGGCCGACGCCTACGCGGCTGCGCTGTCGACCGACCCCATGAGCGCGTTCGGCGGCGTCGTCGCGTTGAACCGCGAGTGTGACGCCGCCACGGCCGAGGCCGTCGTTGACTCGTTCAAGGAGGTTGTTGTCGCGCCTTCCTACTCTGACGCCGCACTGGACGTTTTGACCACAAAAGAGAACCTCCGCGTACTCGCGGTCGGCGACGCTGGCTTCCGGGGCGACGGCGCGGACGGGACGACGGACCCGATGACGGAAAAGCCGCTCGTCGGCGGCCGACTCGTCCAGACGCGGGACCTGTGGGCGCCCGCCCGCGACGATCTGGAGGTCGTCACCGAGCGCGAGCCGACGGCCCCGGAGGTTGAGACGATGCTGTTCGCCTGGCGCGTGCTCAAACACGTGAAGTCGAACGGCATCGTCTTCGCGGCCGACACAGAGACCGTCGGCATCGGGATGGGCCAGGTCTCCCGCGTCGACGCCGTCCGGCTGGCGGCGATGAAGGCCGCCGAGCACGCCGAGGGGAAGGACGCCCACGGCGCCGTGATGGCCTCGGATGCCTTCTTCCCGTTCCCCGATGGTATCGAGGCGGCCGCCGATGCCGGCATCGAGGCCGTGGTCCAGCCTGGCGGGAGCGTCAACGACGAGGACGTTATCGCAGCCGCGGACGACCACGACATGGCGATGGCGTTCACCGGGACCCGCACCTTCCGGCACGACTAGCGACTCCGGCACGCTCCGACACGCCTAAGCGCGCGCCGGCGGTTCCACGGGTATGCAGTTCCACGAGGCGGCGTCGTGGCTGTTCGACCTCCGGCGCCACTCGCCCCGCACCGGGGTTGAACACACCCGCGCGCTCCTCGACCATCTCGATTCCCCCGACGACGGCTATGCCTGCGTGCAGATCGCCGGCTCGAACGGGAAGGGGTCGACGGCGCGACTCCTCGAGCGGGCGCTGCGCGAGGCCGGGCTCGACGTGGGTTTGTACACCTCTCCCCACCTCCACGACGTGCGCGAGCGAGTCCGCGTCAACGGCCGGAAGATGCCGAAACACGCGCTCGCCGCCTACGTCGAGACGGTCGAGCCGTACGTCACCGAGCGCGGCGGGACGGGTGAGTCGCCGACCTTCTTCGAGACCGTCACCGCGATGGCGCTGTGGGAATTCGCGCGTCAAGACATCGACATCGCAGTGCTCGAGGTCGGCATCGGCGGCCGTCATGACGCGACCTCGGCGGTCGAGCCGGTCGCGAGCGCCGTCACATCGGTGACGAAAGAGCACGCGGAGCTGCTCGGCGACACCGACGCCGAGATCGCCCGCGACCTGGCACAGGTGGCGACTGACCGCCCCCTCGTAACCGCGACGACGGGCGCGGCGCTTGCGGCCATCGAGGACGCGGTCGCTGCGGTCGAGACGGTGGGCGACGCGAAGGCGGCTGTGTGCGTCGACTACGGTGGTCGCGACGGGCTCGAGGCGAGCGTCTCGCTATCAGGCGCGGACTGGCACGTCGACACGAACCTGCCGCTGATTGGCGCCCACCAGGCGCGCAACGCCGGGGTCGCCGCGGCGCTCGCTCGCCAGGTTGCCGCCGCCCTCGACCACGACATCTCGACCGACCACCTCGCGCGTGGCTTCCGGAACGCCCACTGGCCAGGGCGGTTCGAGGTCATGGCACAGGAGCCGCTGGTCGTCCTTGACGGGGCGCACAACCCCGGCGGCTGTGCGGGGGTCACCGATACGCTCGGCGAGTTCGACTACGACCGGCTCCACCTCGTCGTCGGCGCGATGACGGACAAGGACACGACGGGGATGGCCGCGGCGCTGCCGCCGGCGGCGGTCGTTTACGCCTGTCGGCCGGACTACGAACGCGCCGAGCGGCCCGACGTTCTCGCGAAAGCGTTCGCCCACGCCGATGACGTTCGGACGATGGGAAACGTCCCCGACGCGGTTGAGGCTGCGATGGCGGCGGCGGAGCCGAACGACGCGGTGCTCGTCACAGGGTCGTTGTTCGTCGTCGCGGAAGCGCGCCGCCGGTGGACCGCCACAGAGGTTCCCAAGCGCGTGCCCGACCTCGACACCGCCGAGCGCGTGCTCGCGGACGCTGACGTGACCGAAGCGGGTGTCTGGCGGATGCGCGGCAAGGGGGTCCACCGCGTGCTCCAGACGACCGTCCGGCCCCGACAGGCGAGTTACCTGAAAGAGGAGATGCTCTCGTTGGGCGGCGAGTGTGCGACCTCTGGGCTAACGGCCCAGGACCGCGAACCTGTCGAGGTGGTGTTGATGGGCACGCTGGCGCAGTTCAAGCGCCTGATCGGGAAACTCGAAGGCCAGCCATACGGGCTCGAACGGGTCGGCCAGCGGGTGCGCGAGGCGCTCGGCATCCAAGTGCCGGCTACCCGGCACGGCTACCCCTGGGAGGACGACACCGCGGTGATGGGTATTCTCAATGCCACGCCCGACTCCTTCCACGACGGCGGTGAGTACGAGGCTGTCGAGGACGCGGCCGCCCGCGCCAAAGCGATGGTCGAGGCGGGTGCGGATATCATCGACGTGGGGGGTGAGTCGACGCGGCCGGGGGCAGCGCCGGTTCCCGTCGCGGAGGAGCGTGCCCGGATCGAACCCGTGATCGAGGCGGTCGCGGACCTCGACGCGCTGGTCTCCGTCGACACCCGCAAGGCGGCGGTCGCGCGCGCCGCGCTCGATGCCGGAGCCGACATCCTCAACGACGTCTCCGGACTGGCAGACCCGGAAATGCGGCTTGTCGCCGCAGAGTACGACGTGCCTGTCGTCGTGATGCACTCCGTCGAGACACCGGTCGACCCGGACACCGAGATCGACTACGACGACGTGGTCGCCGACACGATTGACCAGCTCACAGAGCGGGTGCTGCTCGCGGAGAAAGCCGGGCTCGACCGCTCGCAGATCATCGTCGACCCCGGCCTCGGGTTCGGCAAGTCGAGCGCCGAGAGCTTCGAGCTGCTCGGCCGAATCAACGAGTTCCGTGCGCTCGGCTGCCCGCTTCTCATCGGCCACTCACACAAATCGCTGTTCGAGCACGTCGGCTACGGCCCGGACGAGCGGGGGGAGGCGACCGTTGCCGGCACCGCCGTCGCCGCGCTCCGTGGGGCCGACATCGTGCGCGTCCACGACGTCGCCGAGAACGTTGCTGCCGTCAGAGTCGCCAAAGCCGCTGAGGCTCCCGACGCCATCGACGACTGAGCCCCCGGTTCACGGCTCGTGGATCGTCCAGGCGTCGGCGTCACGGCCCGACTGCAAGGGACTCTCCGTCTCGTCGGCCATGTTTTCGAGGGCAATCTCGACCACGCGCCGGGGGGCGAACACGCGGTTCGCAAGCTCGGCAGTCGTCACCGTAACCGTCCCGCCACCCGTCTCGCGTAGCACGCGGGCGAGTTCCTGCTGGAGGGCCGAACACGTGTCGAGGTAGCCGTCGCGCGCCTCAGCCGGGTCGTCGGTGTCGAACGCCGTCATCAGTGTCTCCGGGTCAAGGTCCGGCGGTATCGCTCCCATACTCGCGATAGGGCAGCACTGATGAAAAGCCTCGACCCGGCGACAGAGCCAGGTTGGCGGGGGATCGAGACCCGGTATGGACCTCCCTGACTGGGTGTGGGCGCGCCACGCCAACCCGAAGAGCGGCTGGTCGCGCGTTGTGCTCCTCCCGCTGTTCGCATACGGTCTCTACCACCGCGACCGCCGGGTGCTCGCGACGGCGCTCGTCTGGACGGTTCTCAACCCCGTGGCCTTCCCGCCGCCCGAGGACGCCGACGCGTGGATGACGCGGGGCGTCCTCGCCGAGCGGGCGTGGCTCGCCGACGGAAACCCGACGGTCGGGGTGGGCTGGCCGAACGTCCTCAACCTCGTAAGCGGCGCAGGGTCGGCGTACCTCGCCTGGGCGGCGCTACGCCGGCGTCCATGCCACACCGTCCTCGCGACGCTCATCGTCGCGGGCGCGAAGCTCTGTTGGATCGACGAACTCGTCGAGCTGACGGGGATAACGGCGGAAACTTCCTTGCCGACGACTGACTGACCCACTACTGGCCCGCCCCGAGTTCCCGGTACAGCGCCAGTAGCTCACCGAGCACCGACTCCCGCGAAAACTGAGCCATCGACTCGTCGCGGGTCCGATGGCCGTAGCCGCGGGCCTCAACGATGCCGTCCGCGACCTCCTCGGCGCTGGTCGCACGAAAGCCCCGCTCTCGCCCCTCGACCAGCTCGTGGGCGCCCGAGTCGGGCTGGTACTCGACGACGCCGACACAGCCACACGCGAGCGCCCACAGCAGCTCGGTCGGGAACGGATCGCGGCGCGCCGTGTGGACGAAGGTGTGGGCGCCGCGGTACAGCGCGACGCGCTCGCGGCGATTGAGGTCGCCAACGAACCGCACCCGGTGGTCGATGCGGAGGTCCGCGGCGGTCTGTTCGAACTCGGCGCGCGCGGGGCCGTCACCGACCACCGCTGCGGTCCACGACTCGCCGCGTAACTCGGCGAGCGCGAGGAACAGCGACTCCAGGTTCGCATCGGCATCCAGCCGCCGCCCGGCGACGATATCGGGGGCATCCGGGGCGGGGTCGGTCGTCTCAACCAGGTTGGCATCGAAGAACTCCGGGAGCACGGTCATCCGTCCTTCAGCGACGCCGAGCGCGGCAAGGGCCGCCCGGACGTACCGGGTCGGCGTTAGCAGTCGTGTGGGCACCCGGCGGGCGGCCCCAGCGAGTCGTGCGTCGTCGATCCCCTCGTCGCCGTACCAGTCACAGACGAGCGGCGCCTGTGCCAGCGTCGCGCCGACCCGTGCGGCGAGCAACAGCGCGGGCGGGGCCGGCGTCGCATGAACGACATCAGGGCGCATTCGAGCCAGTTGGGCCGGAAGCCGGGCGACCGAGGAGCCAAGCGCCGGCGCGATGTCGATCCGCCGGTAACGGAGGTCGTCGTCAACGCGCCACGCGCCGGCGTCCGGGCCGTACCACCACTCCGTACACAAGACTGTCACATCGTGGCCGCGCCGTGCCAGCCCGCGCGCAAGCCGCTCCGTCCGCGCGACCCCCTGCCGGTCGGTGCGGTGGGTGGTCTCGAAGGCGACGACGGCGACGTCCATCGACCGAAGGCGCGGGGGGAGGGAAGAAAAAGCCGGCGTCGGCGGCCAGCGGGCAACCGTTTTACGCCGACCGCCGCAGGTGGGGGTATGCGAGAGATCGAACGCTATCTCAACGTCCGGAGCGCCCACGGCGCCAGCGTCGCGCCCGACGGAACGCTTGCCTTCCTGATGGACACCACCGGCACGGCCCAAGTGTGGACGCTGGCCGAGCCGGAGGGGTGGCCTAACCAGCGGACCTTCTACGACGAGAGCGTCGCCTTTTGCGATTTCGCGCCCGAGGACAACGCGCTTGCGTTCGGGATGGATGAAGGTGGCAACGAGCGCCAACAGCTGTACCGGCTCGACCCCGACGGGACGGTGACGAACTGGACGCAGCGCCCGGCAGCCAAGCACCGCTGGGGTGGCTGGAACGCGGACGGGAGTCGCTTCGCGTTCGCCTCAAACCGCCGCAACGAGGCCGTTTTCGACATCTACGTGCAGGCGCGTGACACCGTCGGCGATGCCGCCGAACTGGTGTACGAGGGCGACGGCTGGCTCTCGCTGGGCGGCTGGTCGCCCGATGATTCGGCGCTTCTTGTCCATGAAGCGCACTCGTCGTTCGACCACGACGTGTACACGCTTGACCTGGACTCGGGCGCGTTGACCCACCTCACCCCCCACGAAGGGGACGTGCGCTACCAGAGCCTCCAGTGGGGCCCGGACGGCGATGTCTACCTCGTCACCGACGAGGACCGGGATCTGCTCGCGCTCGCGCGGCTGACGACCGATGGGGCCTTAGAGACCGTCCACGCCGACGACCAGTGGAACGTCGACGGCGTTGCCCTTGACGAAGACGCTGGCCGGCTCGTTTACTCGCGGAACGTCGACGGCTACACCGACCTCACGGCGGCCGACCTCGGCGACGACGGGCTCACGCTTCACCCGCGGGCGCTGCCCGACCTCCCCAATGGGGTCGCCGGCGGCGTCTCGTTCTTCGAGGGCGCCGACGCGTTCGCGGTCACGGCCACGAGCGACGCCGACAACGCGAACGTCCACACGCTCGCCGTCGGCGACGCGACCGAGGAGCCGACCCGGCGCCGGTGGACGAACGCCTCGACGGCCGGGCTCCGTCGTGAGGGGTTCCAGAGCTCACAGCTCGTCCGCTACGAGACGTTCGACGGGCGGCAGATCCCCGCGTACCTCACTCTCCCGACGTCCGTTCCCGCAGACGGGGCCCCGATGATCGTCGATATCCACGGCGGGCCGGAAAGCCAGCGCCGGCCCTCATTCTCTGCCGTGAAGCAGTACTTCCTCGCGCAGGGGTACGGCTATCTTGAGCCGAACGTCCGCGGGTCGACGGGGTACGGGAAGGCATACACGCACCTCGACGACGTGGAACAGCGGATGGACTCGGTGAAAGACATCCGCGCGGGGGTCGAGTACCTGTCCGACCACTCGGACGTGGACGACGACCGACTCGTCGTCTACGGCGGCTCCTACGGTGGGTTCATGTGTCTCGCGTGTCTGACCGAGTACCCCGACCTTTGGGCGGCGGGCGTCGACATCGTCGGCATCGCCTCGTTCATCACGTTCCTCGAGAACACCGGCGACTGGCGCCGTGAACTCCGCGAGGCCGAGTACGGCTCCTTGGACGAGGACCGCGAGTTCCTCAAGTCCATCTCGCCGCTGAACCGCGCCGACCGTATCCGGGCCCCACTGTTCGTCCTCCATGGGGCGAACGATCCGCGGGTGCCGGTCGGCGAGGCCGAGCAGATCGCCGAAAAGGCGCGCGAACACGTCCCCGTCGAGACACTGATCTTCGAGGACGAAGGCCACGGCATCGCCAAGCGGGAGAACCGCATCGAGGCGTACACCGCCATCGCCCGGTTCCTCGACGAACACGCCTGATCGCGTCCACCGGCTGCCATACCTCGGCTTCGACTGGAAATCACGTGACGACGACGGTGTGGTGGGTTTATAAGCGGTCACGGAGTGAACGGTTTCATGTCAGCGGCTACGTCCCGGAGCCGGGTCACCGCCCGGCTCACACAGCTTCGGGACGCGTATGAGGGATTTGAAGTCACACAGACCACGCTCAGCGCCGACTCAGACGCCTTCGACCGCGTCTGTGGGAGCGAGGCCGGGTTCACGACGGTGAACGTCGTCGTCCCTGACGGCGACGGCGGATGGCTGCTCGTCCGCGACGGCGACGGCTGGGCGTATCCGGGCACCGTCGTCGGCACGGGCCAACCCATCGTCCAGACGGTCGAACGCGCCGTCGAATCAACGACTGGCGTGGAAGTCACGATCGAAGGGATCGAGCGAGTCGCGATCGTCTGTATTAACTGCGCGGACGACCCCGAGGTCGATCCCGTCTATCAGCTGAAAGTGGTGATGTCGGCCCGCGCAGCCGAGGGGACGCCGACCGGAACGGCGGCGTGGCGTGCGGACCCGCCGGTCGAGTCGCTTCAGGTGACCTGACCTGCGGTGACTCCGCGTCAGATGACACCTGTCACGGTTGCCGCCTCGACGGCGGCAGCTTCGCTCACCCCGTCCCCGAGGATGGTGTAGCGGTCGCGGATCTCGTGGGCTGAGGTGACCGCCGCAACGAACGTCTCCGAGTCGATGTCGAGCCCTGCGGCCGTCGTCGGAGCGTCGATACTCGCCAGCGCGTCGTGGACCTCCGTCCACTCGCCGTCGTCGCCCGAGTGGAGGTACTCCGTGACGATGGCCGCAACCCCGACCTGATGGCCGTGTAACGCCGGCTCGGGTGCAATACGGTCGAGTTGGTGGCTGATGAGATGCTCTGCGCCCGAGGCCGGCCGCGACGAGTCGGCGATAGACATCGCGACGCCTGAGGAGACGAGCGCTTTAGTGACGACCCATGCCGACTCTTCGAGTTCGCGCTTGATCGAGTCGGCCCGCGAGACGAGCATCTCGGCGGTCATCTGCGAGAGCGCCCCCGCGTACTCGCTGTACTCGACGTTCTTCAGCCGGTGGGCCAGCTGCCAGTCTTTCACCGCGGTGTAGTTCGAGATGATATCTGCACAACCTGCGGTCGTGAGCCGCCACGGCGACCGCGCGATGATCTCGGTGTCGGCGACGACGGCAAGCGGCGGGTCCGCCGCCACCGAGTGGCGGCTGTCGCCGTCGGGGACCGACCCCCGTCCGGAGACGATACCGTCGTGGCTGGCAGCCGTCGGTACGCTTACGAACCCCACATTGAGTTCGTCGGCGGCCATCTTCGCGATGTCAATCGGTTTGCCGCCGCCGAGCCCGACAAGAAAGCCGGCGTCCTCGCGCCGCGCGGTCGCGATGACCTCCGCTACGACGTCGAACCGGGCCGACTCGACCACGGCGGTCGCGGGGTCGAACCCCGCATCGCGGAACGCCGCCCGGAGCCGGTCGCCGGCGATCTCCTCGGGGGTTGGCGAGGTGACGACCAGTGGCTGGCCGTCGAGATACAGATCGCCGACCGCCTCCGCGGCACGGTCGAGCACGCCGTGGCCGACCACCACGTTCCGCGGGAGCTTGATCCACGTCGACTTATCGAACATACCTCTCGGTCGCGGCGATGGGGCAAAACAATTGTCCGGCCCCGTCCAATCGCCGGCGTCCCACGGTCGCGACGAACAGCATCGAGACGTACTACCAGGTAGCTGGTGATGACCCTCCGGTCGTCCTCCTTC
This sequence comes from uncultured Halobacteriales archaeon, assembly GCA_964478805.1. Lineage (GTDB taxonomy): Archaea > Halobacteriota > Halobacteria > Halobacteriales > Haloarculaceae > Halosegnis. The sequence goes on from CAYZJQ010000054.1 coordinate 10,927, forward strand.
ACGGCGCGAGGATGGACGGCCGACTGTGGGCCGAGACGACTCGTCCGCTCGCCGCCACTCGCTTGATAATCCCTGACCTCCGGGGCCACGGTCGCGCGGGCGCCTCCGCCCGCATCAAGTACTCGGTCGAACTGTTCGCCGCGGACGTGCAGGCGTTGGTGGACGCGCTCGACCCCGGCCAGCCGGTCGTGGTCGGCCACTGGCTGGGCCGGTTTGTCGCGCTCGTGTACGCGGCTCGCCACACGGCCGCCTGTGCCGGGCTGGTCACGCTCGGTGGTGAGGTAGCTGAGCCGCTGTCGCTCGGCGGGCGGCTCGAGCGCTACCGGCCCGCGCTCGTGAACGCCGTCGCCCCCGTTCTCGGTTGCGAGCGGGTCAAGGAACTGCTTCGTCGGGTGGACGAGTGGCGCTACGACAAGCGCGGCAAGGGCGACCCCGAGGCCATTGAGCGGATTCACCAGCGTTACGGCGATGACGTCCCGCTGATGACCGGCCCCGAGCGCCGGAAGCTGGACGACACGGTCGCGGCGTACCACGCCGTGGCCTTCGACCACTCGGCTATCGCGGTCTCATCGCTCCACCTGTACGGTGAGGACAAGATTCCGTGGGTCCGCCGACACGCGCGGTTCATCGCCGACCGTCTCCCCGAGGCGCGGGCTCGGGCGATCCCTGACGCCGGCCACGTCTCGATGGTCGACAGCCCCGAGCGCCTCGTCGCCGCCTTCCGGGGCTTCCCCAACGATACCCTCGCGTAATCAGAGCGTCTCCAGCACGCCAAGCACGCGCTCCTCGGCCTCGCGGTCCGGCCCTTGGTCGCGTCCCGTCCGGTCGGACTCGCGGTGTTCGGCGACGGTCGCCGCGAGTGCCTCTTCGTGGGGCGTCGACGCCCAGCCGAGTGCGCGGATCTTGTTCGTGTCGAGCAGGTGCGGGTACGATCGGTAGACGGGGAAGTCCTCGGGTTCGATGTCGGCGGCGGCGAGTTCACGCGCGCCGGCGGTGACAATCTCCACTTCGGTGTTGCAGGCGCCCGCGAGCAGGTCGACCCACTCGCGAAGCGTTGGGGCGTGGCTGTCACCGACGTTGTACGCCTCGCCCGGCTCGCCCCGTTCGGCGACCATCCTGAGCGCGGCAGCCACGTCCTCGACGTACACTTGGTGCCAGACGTTCGTGCCGTCGCCTGGTACGACGACCGTCTCGTGGCTGTCCACTCGGTCGATCCAGTAGTCGAACCGCTCCGTGTAGTCGTACGGGCCGTAGACGACCGGTGGTCGGACGGCCATCGCGTTAACCCCGTCCTCGGCGGCGGCGAAGACGGCGCGGTCTCCCTCGGCTTTCCGGGGGCCGTAGCTCTCGGCGGAGTCTTTGGTCGCCTGCTCGGTCGTACAGGCCTCAAGCGGCGTTTCGTCCTCGCGCTTGGGGATACGCTCGGCCCCGTAGCTCGACCCGGAGGAAACGTACACGTAGGCGTCGGCGTCGGCGAACGCCGCGGTCGCCACGCGCACGTCCCGCGGGTAGTAGGCCACGCAGTCGATCACGACGTCTGGGTCGACCTGTTCAGCGGCGAGCCGGACGGTCCCCTCGTCAGTGCGGTCACCCTCGAAGTGAGCCACCTCGGGATGATCGGCAAAGGGGTTGTCGTGATTGCCGCGGTTGAAAACGGTCACCGCGTAGTCGTGATCGAGCAGCTCGGAGACGGTGTGGCGACCGATGAACCGCGTGCCGCCGACGACCAGAGCCGTGTCTGCCATACCGGGTCTGTGGCGGGGGGGTGCAAAACCGTTGTCCGTCGCGGCCGGGCGACGGCAGGGCTGTGCGCGAGGCAAGCGTTCGACGGGTCACAAAGCATAAATTCCGGGCACTCACTCCTATACATATGCTTCCGACCACACGCGGTTCGCGGCGGACGAGCGGCCGGTGTGGCGGCGCGTTCTCCGACGGGAAACGGTCCCGGTAGGTTCACGGCGGGAGTGGCAACCCCGTCGCGGGCCGTGCCGGGCACCGTCCACAGACCACCACACCACCCACCAGCACTACATGACACACGAACCCTTCACCGGCGCGATGCCGGCCCTAACGACGCCGTTCCACGAGGACGGCAGTATCGACTTCGAGACGTTCCACGACCACGTCCGCCGCGTCGAACGCAAGGGCGTTCATGGGGTCGTCCCCGTCGGCACCACCGGCGAGTCCGCGACTATGAGCCACGACGAACACGTCGACGTCATCGAGGCGGCCGTCGAGGCCGTCGACGATGTCCCCGTCGTTGCTGGCGCAGGCTCGAACAACACCCGCGAGGCGCTGCGGCTCGCCCGGCGAGCGGCCACCGCCGGCGCCGACGGCCTCCTGCTCATCTCGCCGTACTACAATACGCCCGAGCCGGCGGGTATGGAAGACCACTTCCGACAGATCGCTGACGCCGTCGACCTCCCACAGATCATCTACAACGTCCCTGGCCGGACGGGCCGCAACATCGCCGTCGAAACGGCTGTTTCGCTGGCCGAACACGAGAACATCGTCGGCTACAAGGCCGCCTCCGGCGACCTCAACCGGATCGCCGAGGTGGTCGAGCGCACCCGCGACGAAACGTTCGCAGTGCTGTCGGGCGACGACCAGCTCACCCTCCCGATCATGTCGATGGGCGGCCAAGGCTGCATCTCCGTCGCTGCCAATGTTGAGCCCGACCGAACGAGCCGGATGGTCGCTCACGCGCTTGAGGAAGATTACCCCGCCGCACGGAGGCTCCACTACGAACTCGGCCCGCTGTTCCGGACGCTGTTCATCGAGACCAATCCCATCCCCGTAAAGGAGGCGCTCGCGATCCGCGGGCAGATGCCTGCGCGGATGCGTCCGCCCCTGTCGCGGCTAAACGAGGCGCACCGCGGGCGACTCCGCGAGGTGCTGGCGGCACTTGAGACCGCGGACGCGGAGGCGACAGAAGCGTGAACGTCGCCGTCGCCGGCGCGACCGGACGCACGGGTGGGGCGGTCGTCGCCGAGGCACGTGACCGTGGCCACGCGGTGGTGCCGTTGTCCCGGGACCCGACGGACGACCAGCGGGATATCGCCGATCTCGACGCCGTCCTCGCCGAGGTTGACGCGCTGGTCGACTTCACCGTCCCGGCTGCGACGGTCGACCACGCTGCCGCCGCGGCGCGAGCCGGCGTCCCGCTCGTCGTCGGCACGACTGGCTTCGACGAGGAGGGGTTGACCGCGCTCGCGACCGCAAGCGAAACAACGCCCGTGCTGCGGGCGTCGAACTTCGCGAAGGGGGTCCACGCACTCGAGCGGGTCGTCCGTGCGGGCGTCGCGGCCCTGCCTGACTACGACGTAGAACTGACCGAGACCCACCACAACGGCAAACGCGATGCCCCGTCCGGGACGGCGCTGACGCTGCTGGCCGCCGTTGACGAGGCGCGCGGCGCAACGCTCGACCGCACCCACGGTCGGGAGGGCGAGCACCTGCGCGACGAGGCCGAGGTGGGCGTCCATGTCCGGCGAGCAGGCACCGTCCGCGGCGAGCACGAACTGCTGCTCGCTGGCGACGACGAGGTGCTCACGCTCACTCACCGCGCCGAGTCCCGGCGGGTGTTCGCCGCCGGTGCCGTTGACGCCGCTGAATGGCTCCGCGACCGCGCCCCCGGCGCCTACGAGTTCACCGAGGTACTCTCATGACCGCACTCGAATCCGACGTCCGCGACCTGTGGGACCGCTACCAGACCGACCTGACCGCTGCCGACGCCGGCTCGGACGAGTACGCGACGCTTGACGCCTTCCTCGACGCGCTCGAGGCGGGTGAGGTACGCGCTGCGCATGAGACCGACGGTGAGTGGGTCGCCAACGACTGGGTGAAACAGGGTATCCTGCTCAACTTCGGACTGCGCCACATCCAGACGTTCGACCACGGCGGCGTCGCCTACCACGACGTGTTGCCGTTACGCACCACCGACGATCTCCCCGGCAAGGGGACACGCAACACCCCCGACGGCACTGTCGTCCGCCGGGGAGCCCACATTGGCTCGGATGCCATCATGATGTCACCGAGCTTTGTCAACGTCGGCGCCCATATCGGCGACGGTACACTGGTCGACTCCTGTGACACTGTCGGGTCGTGTGCCCAGATCGGCGCGAACGTGAAGCTCGGCGCGAACACCCTTGTCGGCGGCGTGCTCGAACCAGTCGAGAGCGCGCCGGTCGTCATCGAGGACGGCGTCTCGCTCGGGGCGGGTTGTCGTGTCACCTCGGGGTTCGTCGTTGGCGCGAACTCCGTTGTCGGCGAGAACACGCTGCTCACGCCGCGAATCCCCGTCTACGACCTCGTCGAGGAGACGGTCCTCTACGGCGAGTTGCCGCCCGAGCGGCGTGCGTTCGTCCGCTACGTCGAATCGAGTGTCAGCGACCACGAACTGTTCGACGGCGGCGCATACAAGCCGGCCGTCGTCGCCACGGGCGTCGAGGAGGAGACTCTCGAAGCCACCCGGCGCGAGGAGGCGCTGCGGGAATGAGTCTTGAGCACTCACCGCCGGTGCGCCGGCTCGCTGACTGGGATCACGACCGGCTTCGCTCGCTCGCAGCCGAGCACGGCACGCCACTGTACGTCACCGATCTCGACCGTGTCCGGGCGAACTACCGGCGGTTCGCCGCGGCGTTTCCGAACGCACACGTCATGTACGCGGCGAAGGCACACACCGGCCGTGCGGTGCTGTCGGCACTGCTCGATGCCGGCGCCGACATCGAGTGTGCGGCGTGGGGGGAGCTACAGCGCGCGGTCGAAGCGGGCGCAGACCCGAACACCCTCCAGTACACCGCGGTCAACCCGCCGGGTGCCGACTTGGACCGTGCGGTCGAGCTGGCCGCCGAGTATCCGGGTCTGACGATCACTGGCGGCGCACGCGACACGTTCGATCGGCTCGCAGCCCGCGGCTACGATGGCCGCGTTGCAATCCGCGTCAATCCGGGTATCGGTACCGGCCACCACGAGAAGGTGGCGACGGGGAAAGACGCGAAGTTCGGTATCCCTGGCGACGAAGCGCCCGAAGTTGCCGCTGCTGTCCGCGAGCGATTCGACCTCGTCGGGGTCCACGCCCACGTCGGTAGCGGCGTGTTGGCCGCTGACCTCAGCGACCACTGTCGTGCGGTGGCCCGTATCGCGGATATCGCCCGTGCGATCGGCACCGACGACCTGGAATTCGTCGACGTCGGGGGCGGCTACGGCGTCCCGTACCACGAGGATGAGTCCCCGCTTGAGATGGCGACCGTCGGCGAGCGCGTCCGTGCGGCGGTCGGCGACCTCGACGCGACACTGAAGCTCGAGCCGGGCCGGTACGTCGTCGCCGATGCTGGGCTCATCCTCACCGAGGTTAATACGGTGAAAGAGGCGCCGTCGTCGACGGTCGTCGGCGTCGATGCGTCGCTGGCAACGCTCGTCCGCCCGGCGATGTTCGACGCATACCACCCTATCCGGAACGTGACCGCGCCTGACCGGGCGTCGCGACCGGTCTCGGTCGGCGGGCCATGTTGCACCAGCGCGGACGTGTTCTGTACAGACCGCCCGGTCGCCGAGCCGGCGCGAGGGGACGTGCTTGCGATTGGCAACGCCGGCGCGTACGGCTACGAGCTGGCAAGCCAGTTTCACTCCCAGCCCCGACCAGCCGAGGTCGTAACCGAGGGGCCGGAGTCGCGAATCGCCCGTCGGCGCGAGTCGCTCGCGGACGTGACTCGCGTCGAGGATGAGGCGGACGAGTAGCGCCGACGCGAAAGCCGTATGCACGGCGGCCTTGACCGGTAGCTATGGACGCAGACGAACGCCGCCACCTCGCGACGGTCGCGGACTACCAGTTCGGCGCCGGCGCGGGACTAGCGCTGTTCCCAGCCGACGAGCAGGTGCGCGTGCGACGGACGAGCTCCGGGCGCCCGGCGCAGGTCCACGTCGGCGAGGGCGCACAGCGACACGAGGCAGACGGCTCTCCCGGCGGCGAGCGGCTGGTCTCGTACGGCGACGACGGCCGGTTCCGGCTGGGAGTGGCGGGCGGACGGCGGCTGAGTGCGGCGCTTGAGGCGCCCGCGGCACGGGTCGTTGTCGGCGATGAGTCGGAACCGTTCGTACGCGAGGGAAAGAACGTTTTCGCGAAGTTCGTCCGCGATGTAGGCGAGGCGGTCAGACCCGGCGACGAGGTTGCGGTCGTCCACGTCGACGGCCGCTTGCTCGCCGTCGGCCGGGCCGAACTCCCCGCGGCGGCGATGGCCGACTTCGAGACTGGGATGGCGGTGAAGATCCGTGCCGGCACCGCGTAGCCGACGGGTCCGGTCCGTCGCCGACGACACGGCACACGCCCCGCGTCGCGCACACCACACGCCACAGGGCTGTGACAACGACACCGCCGAGTGATTGGCGACTTGCCCGGTACGGCCAAAGGGAGCACTTTTCATTCCCGCGGGCGACCACACGAGTATGTTCGGAGGAGGTGGCG